>JAEZDV010000108.1 GCA_023417985.1 Actinomycetes bacterium
GCGGAGGGCCAGCGGGAGGCGGGGGAGGCGGGGATGCCGCGGGCGGGGGCGCCGTGGGAGGTACAGGCGGGGGAGAAGGGGGTACGGGCCGTCCGGCGGGAGGCGTAGGTGGTGGTGGCGCCTGCCGGGCCGACGGAACACGTGGAGGGGCAGGCGGAAGCGAGGACGACGCAGTCACCGGCGGTTCGGGGGTCGCCGACCCCTCCCGGCGGGAGACCTTGTCCACGAGGTCTGCGACGGTGAGTCGATCGGGGTCACCGTCGTCCGCTGCGCGGCGGTTACGGCCGGAATCCGCGCGGCGCCCACCGCCGTGGTCACGCTCGGAACGTGCTTCCGCGGAGTGGGCACCGCCGGAATACGCAGCGTCGGGGCCCGAATGCGCCGTCCCGGGACGCGCCTCGTCGGCAGGAGCATCGGAGTGACGGGATCGGCTGCGAGGGCGCCGGTCGACCGGAACCTCCCGATGGGACGGTGGAGCCGGAACTTCGTGGAAGGTCGGGTCGGCTATGGGGCGTTCCCAAGGAGCGCGATTGTCGGGCAGGCCCGAGTCGTGCCCTTCGTCCACCGGTGCCTTGCCTCTCCGCGGGTCGACCGCATTCGCGCGCCCCGCCAGACGATCGGGCGGAGCGCAATGATCCCGTCATGATACTGACCGACTGTTACCGAAGCGGTACACGCGGCCGGTGGCGATCCGTCATTCGGACGATCCGAGGGCCGGACGGGGGTGGATTCTCACCCACCCGAATGCATGATGTCGGCACCGACCGGAACGCAGGTGTCCTCCGGATCATCGAGCCAGCCTTCCGGCAGCGCGACGCTGCTCGGCGACCCCTGACGCCCGCGGGGCCCCTCGGCATCTGCGGGAAACGGCACGTCGGCGTCGAGTTTCCCGAGCAGATCGTCGAGTTCGGCGAGTGAGGACACGCGCGCGAGACCGTTGCGGACCTCGGAGCCGGCGGGGAACCCGCGCAGGTACCACGCGATGTGCTTGCGGAGTTCGCGGGTGCCGCGGTCTTCGCCGTGATGATCGGCGAGAAGCTCCGCGTGGCGGCGCATGATCTGCGTCACTTCACCGAGAGTGGGAGGCGTGGGAATCTCCCGGCCGTTGAGTGCGGCGCTGAGTTCCGCGAACAACCATGGCCGGCCGAGGCAGCCGCGACCGACCACCACGCCGTCGCAACCGGTCTGCGTCATCATCTTCTCCGCATCGCCTGCGTCGAAGATGTCGCCGTTGCCGAGCACCGGAACGGTGGTGACGTGCTCCTTGAGGCGGGCGATCTCGTTCCAGTCCGCGCTGCCCGAGTAGCGCTGCGCGGCGGTGCGGGCGTGCAGGGCCACGGCGGCCGCGCCCTCCTCGGCAGCGATCCGACCTGCATCCAGGTGGGTGTGGTGCTCGTCGTCGATACCGACCCGGAACTTGACCGTCACCGGGATGTCGGTGCCCTCGGTGGCCCGGACGGCTGCGGCGACGATCTGCCCGAAGAGACGGCGTTTGTAGGGGAGCGCCGAGCCGCCGCCCTTCCGGGTGACCTTGGGGACCGGGCAGCCGAAGTTCATGTCGATGTGGTCGGCCATGTTCTCGTCGACGATCATCTTCGCCGCCGCGTAGGTCGTGTCGGGATCGACCGTGTAGAGCTGCAGGGAGCGGGGTGTTTCGGTGGGCCCGAAGGTGGTCATGTGCATGGTGACCGGGTGCCGCTCGACGAGGGCGCGTGCGGTGACCATCTCGCACACGTAGAGCCCGGAGGTACTTCCGGCGCGTTCGAGTTCGAGTTCGCGGCAGAGTGTGCGAAATGCGACGTTCGTCACGCCTGCCATCGGCGCCAGCACGACAGGGCTGTTCAGTTCGAGCGAGCCGATGCGAAGGGGTGACATAAGGAACCTCTGGAAAGAGTTGCGTTTCAGTGGAATTGCGGTCTCCCGCGGTATCTCACCGGGAAGACGGCTGTGCCCGGTACCGACAGGGGTACCGGGCACAGGATAACCGTTTGCCGACGTCGGCCCCGAATCCAGGGACCTACCGGGCGCCGGGACTCAGGACAGCGCGCCTGCGCGCTCGAGCTTGGCCGCCTCACGGGCGAGCGACCGGTCGCGCATCTCCTCGAACTTCACTGCCTGACGTTCGAGGTCTTCGAGGTGGTTCCCCAGCTGGTCGAGGGCCTGGGCGCCTGCGCTCCCGAAATCGCGTTCGAAGATCCGCCACTTTCGCAGCACCGGCATCACCACGTCCTCGAGGTGCTGACGCAGGTCGTAGATGCCGTGCTTGGCCATGAGCACTCCGTTGCGACGGAAGTTGGGCATTCCCGCTCCGGGCATCTCGAAGGTGCGGAGAACCTCGACGATCGCTTCCAGCGTCTGCTGGGGCGCCACGTCGAGGGCGGCGTCGCAGATGTTGCGATAGAAGATCATGTGCAGGTTCTCGTCCGCCGCGATGCGCTGCAGCATCCTGTCGGCGATGGAGTCGTTGCACGCGATACCCGTGTTGCGGTGCGAGACGCGTGTGGCGAGCTCCTGGAAGGTCACGTACGCGACCGAGTGCAGCATGCCTGTCTCGTTCGGGGAACCGAAGCCGTTCGTCATGTGTTCCATGCGTGCGTTCTCGAGTGCGACGGGGTCGACACCGCGGGTGACGACGAGATAGTCCCGCATGGCGATGCCGTGGCGGTTCTCCTCGGCGGTCCAGCGGCCCACCCAGGTGCCCCAGGCGCCGTCCCGGGAGAACGCCTCGGCGATCTCACGGTGGTAGGAGGGCAGATTGTCCTCGGTGAGGAGGTTGGTGATCATCGCGGCCTTGGCCACCTCGCCGAGCTGCGACTGCTCGGGTTCCCAGTCGTCTCCGCCCATCGCGGCGAAGTTGCGTCCTTCGTCCCACGGGACGTAGTCGTGCGGATGCCAGTCCTTCGCCATAGAGAGATGCCGGTTGACGTTCGCTTCGGCCACCGGCTCCAGCTCTCGCAGCAACTCCAGGTGTGTAAGGACTCGCGTCATACCTTCGTACCCTCCGTGTGGTGTCACATGATCTCTGTCAGCCTACGGATCCGTAGGTAAAAGTCGTACGCGCCTGTCGTGCGGTACAACGCCCGTGTCGTCTCACGGTCGATCGGTGTCTCCGATCACAAATCGTTCGCCGGTCACGGTATAGGGCGAACGGGGTGTGCAGTCGGAGGCGGGTTCCGGCGGGCGAGTCCGCAAACCCTCTGCCGAAACAATCGCCGGCGCCGGTACCGTCGGGCGTCCGCCTTCCGTCAGTGCTTGCCGCCGCCGAGCAGCCCCCCGAGAAGGCCGCCGAGTCCGCCACCGGAACTTCCGCCCAGGACGCTGCCGAGAAGGTCGCCGATTCTGCCCGCATCGCCGCCCGAACGACCTGCTGCTCCCTCGAGCAGACCGCCGAGAAGGTCGCCGAGCCCTCCGGTGGCGCGAGGTTCCTCGCCCGTGGCGGATTCGCCGCTGCCCTTGATCTGTTCGGCCAGGTACGACAGCACGATCGGCGCGAGGATGGGGAGGAGGTCGGCGACGAGAGTGCTCCCGCCGGAGCCGTTCACGGTTCCGAGGGTGCTGATCACCTGGTCTTTCTTCTCGCCGAACACGTTGGTGACGATCTTGCCGCCGTCCTCGGTGTCGACCTTGTCCACGTTCACGCCGCCGTCGAGCAGGCCGGACCGGGAATGCTCGTCGAGCGCCGACATCAGGGAGGCCGCACCTTCCGGATTCCGGGCGTTGGCGCCCAATCCGCCGACGAGGGTCGGGAGCGCGGCACGGACGGCGGTGTCCGCGGTCTGCCTGTCGACGCCGAGGCGCTCGGCTACGCGATCGATCGGGACCTGGGAGAGGAGTTCGTCGAGACTTGCCATGAGTACCTGCCTGGTCGTGGGCCTCCCGTCGCGGCCGCCCGTTCGGCAGAGACTAACGACTCGGGCGGTCGGCGGGTCGGCCGGTCAGTCGAAACTGGAGCGGGTGCCCGGAGGACGACGCACCGCGACGAGGCAGCACAGCAGCGCCACCAGGATGCCGCTCAGCAACAACACCGTCCCGTTCTGATTGGTCAGCGCCGTTCGACGGTTCTCCTGCACGTATTCGCCGTGCGCAGAGAGGATCTGGACCCAGAAGGCCACCGCCGTGACAATTCCGAGAACGGTACCGACCCATCCGGTGACGACCGAGTCGAACAGCGCCGCGAGCAACAGCAGGACGGCCGCGACCGCCAGCGGCACCGCAAGCGATTGGTACAGCGGCAGCCCGGGCTGCGCGATGCTCGACAAATCGCCGCTCGCGAATCCGTCCCACAACCCGGACATCGGTATCTGCGTCGGCCGGACACCCCCGACGACCGGCAGCACGGCCCCGATCCCCAGTGCGACTGCGGCCAGAAACAGGCCCAGGTCCACGAAGCTGCGCATGTTCCCCCCCGAAACGAAACGAACCGAGACTGTTCGTTTTGCGGACTCACCGTAGCCAAAGAAGCGCTGTAGCACCGGATGGAAACGCAGGGGGAGTGATTTCACGGCCTGCGAGTCCGCCGATCCGTAGGCTGATGCGCGTCGATCGAGGACCCAGGGAGGGCCGCAGGATGTCGGACGCGAGTATTCGGTCGGGGGAGACACGGCAGGGCCTGCCCCCGTGGGCGAAGAAGACGCTCGTCGTGGTGGTGACGCTGGCGGTGCTCGTCATCGCGTACTTCGTGCTCGCTGCGTTCGTCCCACGGTGGTGGGCGCAGCGAATCGCGGGTCTCGCGGACGGCGGATTCGCCCGGGGCATCATGTGGGGCCTGGCGTTCGGGGTCCTGTGTACTGCGATTCCGCTCGTCCTGTTCGGATTGATCTGGCAGGTCCGGCGATGGAAGTACCACCGAGGTCTTCAGATCCTGCTCGCCGTGCTCGCACTGGTGATCGCGATTCCCAACCTCATGACCTTGAGCATCGTCCTCGGCAACAGCAGCGCCGCGCACGCGGGGGAGCGGATCCTCGACGTGGATGCGCCCGGGTTCCGGGGGGCGTCACTCGTCGGAGCGATCGTCGGGGCTCTTGTCTGCGTGCTCTTCCTCGTCGCGGTTTCCCGCTACCGGAAACGGGGCCGCGACCTCGCTACCGTGCGCGAGAATCTCGAGCGTCAGCGACTCGAGGAACAACGCGAACAGGAGCGACGTCGCGCAGCGGACGAGCTGGGTACCGGTCCGGAGGATGTGCCCCCGGGCTCTCATCGAACCGACAGATGATCGCCCGGAGCCGAATCAGCTCGCCGGGCTCTTCGCGACGGACTCGATGTTCACCATCGTCATGTTGAGGAGACTCTCGTCGAGCGCGCACGTGACCCCCCGCGTTCCGGACGGTCCCGCGCAATCGTCACCGGTGTAGACGGTGTACTTCTCCTCCCAGCGGTCGATGCTGCCGAGCATGTTTCGTTTGGACGCGCTTTCGGGGAGTCGTTCGACATCGCTGCGGAGTGCGACGAGACCGTCGTGTCGTGCGAGGTTGCAGTCCACGGCGGAGGTGGTCGCATCGCTCAGGCACGAGGTCGTCGCGAGAGTGGTCGCGTGTTGGGAGCGGATGAAGTTCCAGTCGACCTGGGCCCCCGCGCCGGCGGTGTCGCCGGTGCCACCGCCACAGGCGGCGAGCAGAACCAGAGCGGGTGCGAGAGCAAGCACGCGAAGCCTCATGACCCGTTGATCCCCTTTGTAACAATTTTCGTTACCGGCACAGTTGCTCGTGAAAAACAGCACGACCCGGCGTCCGGTTTCCCGGGCGCCGGGTCGTGCACAGTGCCCCCAGTAGGGCTCGAACCTACGACCTGCGGATTAAAAGTCCGTAGCTCTACCAACTGAGCTATAGGGGCGTGGGCGCACAATGTAACCACATCGAGCGTCTCGATGGTATCGGACCGCTCGTCCCGCGTTTGCGCACCCTCCCGGCGTCGCGGCAACCGGCGCGGAGCACAAAAGGGCTCGGGTGCTCACCCCCTGCTTCGCACCCGAGCCGGGCAAACAATACCACTCGGTGTGTTCTCCGGACACCGCCGCAAACTGTGCCGACGACACCGCCGGGAACGCGATGCTCTCGGGCTGAGTCTCCGCGCCGACGTGGCGGAGCAGTCTAGAGTTGTCGGAGGGGGGGGACCGGTACTCGGAAGGCTGTAATCCCCATGCCACTTCAGCAGGAGCGCGCGCGGCGCACCCGGGCCGCCATCGTCGAGTCGGCGGCGGCCGAATTCGCCAAGAGGGGATTTGCGGCGGCGTCGATCAACCTGATCCTCGAGCATTCGGGCGCCACCAAGGGTGCGATGTACTTCCACTTCAAGTCCAAGGAAGACCTCGCGCGGGCGGTGCTCGAGGAGGGCCTCGACCATTACAAGGTCATCGTCGATCGATGGGTGAACTTCGACGAGCTCGATCCTTTCGAGCGACTCCACGGCATGATCTGTGATCTGGGGGAGGCGCTCCACAACGACGTGATCATCGCAGCGGAGTTCCGTCTCGTCATCGATCCGGAATTCGTCGACGAAGCGCGTCTGCGCGGAAGTGCCGTGTGGGGGCGGGCCGGCTACCAGTTGGCAGAGCAGGCCCGAGACCTCGGGCTGTTCCGCCCGGGGGTGGATCTGCGGCGCTTCGTCGGTGCCGTCGGCTCCTCGCTCGCCGGTCAGCGCTACTTCGCCGACCTGACTGCACCCGGGGTGGATGTGCGCTCCCGGTTCGAGAGCTGCCTCGAGGTTCCCCTCGAGGCGACCGCGTCCGAGGAGTGGCTCGAACGGTGGCGGGAGCATGGCTGGCCCATCGCCCGCCCGAGTGCCCAATAGTGGGCATGACCTGGCGATTTGTGATTCTCGAATACCGTGGCATAAGCTGTCCAAGCTCCCAACGGAAACGCCAAATCCCGTTGAGGGCGCGGTTCGGAGAGATCCGATCGGGCCCCCTTCGTCTAGCGGCCTAGGACGCCGCCCTTTCAAGGCGGTAGCGCGGGTTCGAATCCCGTAGGGGGTACGCTTCGATTCTGTCGGAGCGTGCAGTATGTTCGGTGAAGAAGTGAATATGTATGGCCCTGTGGCGCAGTTGGTTAGCGCGCCGCCCTGTCACGGCGGAGGTCGCGGGTTCGAGTCCCGTCAGGGTCGCAAAACGCATACGATCGGCATTCGGGTTCGGGTGCCGTCCGGCCAGGTAGCTCAGTTGGTACGAGCGTCCGCCTGAAAAGCGGAAGGTCGCCGGTTCGATCCCGGCCCTGGCCACCGAGGTTGTCCGGCAAACAACCGCTCAATTACATATGACGGACCCACCGCATGCGGTGGGTCCTGCTATGGGAACCCTCCGGGGTTCTGCATGGCCCTGTAGCGCAGTTGGTTAGCGCGCCGCCCTGTCACGGCGGAGGTCGCGGGTTCGAGTCCCGTCAGGGTCGCATCAGGCGAAGGCCCGGTATCTACGGATACCGGGCCTTCGCCGTGTTGGCGTCGGCAGCTGTCCCATTCGCACCCCACCGGTCGGCCCTCTCCGGTGCGTGCCGCTATCGTGACACGGCGGAACCTGTTCTAGGGTGCTCTACGCGACCCGACGGTCAGGGCCCGTCCGGTCCACGCCCGTCCGAACGAACCCCGAGGTGGAATGTGCGAATAGCTCTGTTGTCGTACCGGAGCAAGCCGCACTGTGGGGGCCAAGGGGTCTACGTGCGGCACCTCAGCCGCGAACTCGTCGCGCAGGGCCACACGGTCGAGGTCTTCTCCGGGCAGCCGTACCCGGAACTCGATCCGGGGGTGACCTTGACCAAGGTGCCCAGTCTCGACCTCTACCGGGACGAGGACCCTTTCCGGACACCCCGGCCCGGTGAATACCGCGACCTGATCGACGTCCTCGAGGTCGCCACGATGTGGACCGCAGGATTTCCGGAACCTCGCACGTTCGGCCTGCGCGCGGCCCGGCTCCTGCGCGACCGACTCGGTGATTTCGACGTCGTGCACGACAACCAGTCGCTCGGCAGCGGTCTGTTGAAGATCGCTGAGCGCTTTCCGCTGGTCGCCACGATCCACCATCCGATCACCCGCGACCGCGAACTCGATCTTGCGTCCGCCGGCACGTGGCGCCGGAAGATCACCCTGCGCCGCTGGTACGGCTTCCTCCGTATGCAGGAGCGGGTGGCCCGGCGGATCGGAACCCTGCTGACCGTGTCCGCGAACTCTGCCGACGACATCCGCGCCGCGTTCGGAATCCGGCCGGAACGCATCCACACCATCCCGCTCGGGGTGGACACCGAACTCTTCGCACCGCCGTCGACGCCGCGAGTCGCGGGACGGATCGTGTGTGTCGCCAGCGCCGACGCTCCGCTCAAGGGAGTCCCGACCCTGCTCGAGGCGGTGGCGAAACTGCGGACGGAGCGGGAGGTCGAACTCGTGCTCGTGTCCAAGCTCGCCCCGGGAGGTGCTACCGAGCGCCTCATCGACGCTCTTGCGATCGGCGACGTCGTCCGTACCGTGTCCGGCATCGAGGACGCCGAGTTGGCCGCGCTCCTCGCGTCCGCGGAGGTCGCGGCGGTTCCGTCGCTCTACGAAGGCTTTTCGCTGCCGGCCGTGGAAGCGATGTCGTGTGGTACGCCGCTGGTGGCGAGTCGCGCCGGAGCGATCCCCGAGGTGGTGGGAGACGCGGGCGTCCTCGTCGCGCCGGGTGATGCCGCGCAGTTGTCCGGAGCTCTGGGCGATCTCCTCGACGATCCCGGTGCGCGCGAGGACCTCGGGGTCAAGGCGCGTGCACGGGTGCTCGACAAGTACAGCTGGGCCGCGGTGGCCGCGCAGACCGCGTGCGTGTACGAACAGGCCATCGCCGCACATGATGGAAGGACGAACTGATGCTCACCGTCGACTTCGACCGGCTGGGAATCGCGCCCGGACAGCGCGCCATCGATATCGGAGCCGGTGCCGGGCGGCACTCGTTCGAGTTGTATCGACGCGGCGTCGACGTGGTGGCGTTCGACCGCAGTGCGGAGGATATGAAGGCGGTCGCCGACATGTTCGTCGCCATGGAACTCGAGGGGCAGGTCCCCGAGGGCACCCTCGCCCGCGCAGAGGTCGGTGACGCGCTCGCGCTGCCGTACGAGGATGCGTCGTTCGACATCGTCCTGATCTCCGAGGTCCTCGAGCACGTGCCCGAGGACGAGCGCGCGATCGCCGAACTGGTGCGCGTGCTCAAGCCCGGCGGCGTCGCCGCGGTCACCGTGCCGCGCTGGTTCCCCGAAAAGGTGTGCTGGGCGCTGTCCGACGCGTATCACGAGGTCGAGGGCGGTCACGTCCGCATCTACAAGGCCGACGAGCTTGCGGCCAAGCTCACGTCCGCCGGCCTGAAGGTGTCCGGAACCGGATTCGCCCACGCGCTGCACGCTCCGTACTGGTGGCTCAAGTGCGCGGTCGGCGTCGACAACAACGACAATCCGCTGACCAAGGCGTATCACCGGATGCTCGTGTGGGATCTGATGAAGGGTCCGTGGATCACCCGGACCGCCGAGCGGCTTCTCGACCCGGTGATGGGCAAGAGCGTCGTGTTCTATCTCGAAAAGCCGGGTGCCTCCGGTGCGGCACAGTAGGTCCCGTGTGCCGGTGATTCCCTCCGTCGAGGGAGTGCTGTCGGAGGAACAGTGTCTGGCGACCGGACGCGCCATCGCGGCGATGCAGGAGCGTTCCGGCGCGATCCCGTGGTTCCCGGGAGGCCACACCGATCCGTGGGACCACGTCGAATCGGCGATGGCGTTGACGGTGACCGGACTGCGCGACGCGGGGGACGCCGCATTCGATTGGTTGCGCCGAACCCAGCGCCCGGACGGATCGTGGCCGGTGCGGTTCGACGGTGACATCGCCGAAAGCGACGACACCGACAGCAACTTCACCGCGTACGTCGCGGTCGGGGTGTGGCATCACCATCTGGTGACCGGTGACCGGGATTTCGTCGAGGGGATGTGGCCGACGGTACGGCGCGCGCTCGATCTCGTGCTCGACATGCAATTGCCCGACGGGTCGATCTCGTGGGCGCGCGGCGCAGGCGGCATGTTCGACGAGGCATTGCTCACGGGATGCTCGAGCATCCACCAAAGCTTGTATTGCGGAATGCGTATCGCCGATCTCGTCGGCGACCCGCAGCCCGAATGGGAAGTGGCGTTGTTCCGGTTGGGGCACACGTTGCGTCGGCACGTGGACGTGTTCACTCCCAAGCCGGAGTTCTCGATGGATTGGTACTACCCGATCCTCGGCGGTGCCCTCCGGGGACCCGAAGCGTACGAACGGATCCGGGAACGCTGGACGGATTTCGTCGTCGACGGCCTGGGCATACGCTGCGTCGATCATCGTCCCTGGGTGACCGGCGCCGAGACCTGCGAACTCGTCCTCGCCCTCGATTGCCTCGGAGACACCGCACGCGCCCGTGAACTGTTCGCAGACATGCAGCATCTGCGAGATCCCGACGGTTCGTACTGGACCGGGTTGGTCTACACCGACGGCAAACGCTGGCCCGTCGAAGTCAGTTCGTGGACCAGTGCGGCGGTGATCCTGGCGGCCGACGCCCTCTCACGCACTACGGGAGGGAACGGGGTGTTCCGCGACGCGGGGACGCCCACCCGATACGCGGGTGCCGACCCCTGCACCGAGGACTGCCCCGTTCTGGTCTGACGCTCCGTGCCTGCTATCGACCACCGGGCAGCGTGCCGACGGTTCCGCCGGTGCGTTCGAGGACGCGGAGTGTTCCCGTCACCGCTTTCTCGGTGAACTCTCCGCTTTCCATTGCGAGGCAGTAGATTTCGTACGGGGGGCGGCCGCCGTCCTTCGGGTCGGGAAAGACGTCGTGGATGATCAGGGCGCCACCGAGTTCCACCCACGGTGACCATCCCGCATAGTCGGACTGCGCGGCATCGCTGCTGTGACCGCCGTCGATGAACACGAACGACACCGGCGTGCGCCAGAATGCCGCTACCTGAGGCGAATTGCCGATCACCGTCACAACGTGCGCTTCGAGATCGGCGTCCGCGAGCGTGTGCCGCAACCTACCGGCGGTGTCGATGCGTCCGGTGTGGGAGTCGACGAGCGCGGGGTCGTGGTATTCCCAGCCCGGCTGGTGTTCCTCGGAGCCGCGGTGGTGATCGATCGTCACGATGGTGCCGCCGGTCGCGCGGGCGGCAGCGCCGAGGTAGATCGTCGATCGGCCGCAGTAGGTGCCGACCTCGACCCCGACCCCGTTTCCGAGGTACTGCACAGCGGCGTCGTGCAGCGCCGTCCCTTCGTCCTCGGGCATGAAACCCGGAGTGGCCTCGGCCAGTTCGACTACCTCGCGGGGAAGGGTGGTGCGGGTCATCCGGGCTCTCCGTTCGATCGCGAACTGCGGTGTCAGGTGCGCCACCTTACCGAGATGCCTCTTCATCCGGCGTTGCGGGCTGCCAAGGTGAGACTGTCGAGGTCGCGGATCGCGGCACATGCTCTGGCGACCATCGTGGCGAACATGCGGTCGCCGCGTTCGGTACGGGCACCGTACGCGCATCCGAAGACGGCGACCAGCGGACCCTGAAGCATCGCGAACCGGTAGTCGTCCCAGCACTCGGTGAGGCTGTAACGCTCGACGCCGTGGCCGAGCAGCGCGCGGTGGTACGTCGCAACGAGGTCGTACTCGTGTTCTCGCCGTTCCGCGGGCGTGAGCGACGTTCCGGCGAAGTACGCGAGGTCCCGGGCGGGAAGCCCGATCGTCAGTGTCTGCCAGTCCACCGCGGTGACGCCGGTGTCCGGGTCCGGTGGGAACAGGAGATTGTCGAGCCGATAGTCGCCGTGCACCAGCGCGAACCGATCCGGTCGTGCGCAGATCCACCGTTCGGTGACCTCCACGCATTCGCGCAGCGTGGCCCGATCGTCGTCCACCACGAGGTCACCGAGGCCGTCCACGAACATCTCGGCGGCGGGGCCGTACAACTCGCCGAGCAACCGGGCGCCCTCCCGGTCGGTGCGGCCGACCCAGGACAGGTCGAGCAGCGCGGGGTCGCACCAGCGCGGCCCGTGCAGACCCGCGAGATTGCGTACCGCATCGTGGGCCTGCGCCGGCGTGCAACCGGTGACCTGGTCGCCCTGCTGCGCGGGTGCGAGGTCTTCGAGCAGCAGCGTGAAATCGCCGTCGTCGCCGAGGGCGGCGTAGTAGCAGACGGGAACCTGGACCGCCACGGTGTCCGCGATGTCGGTGTAGAAGAGGACTTCTCCCCGATAGGCACCGGCGAGCATCGCCCGCGCTCCCGCGTCGGCTGCGGGGAGTTTCGCGACGATCGAGGCCGGAATGTCGTCGCCTGTCAGTTCGAGACGCAGACACCGGCCGATCTGACCGGTCCCGATCTGCTCGGTCCGTACCGAACGCACCGTTCCGCCGAGGACCTCTCCCAATCGGGCCGGCGTCAGGTCTTCGACGTCGAGCATCAGCGCCGGTTCGGGGAGAGACGAGGTCATCGGGCGCTCCATCCGGGATTCGCGGGCAGCCGCGAGACTGTGTCGGGATTGCGTACCTCGCGCCATGCTTCCACGACGGGTGCGAGCTCCGTGGGTGTTGCGCAGTGCAGAATCACGCTGTCCGCGCCCGCGTCGAACTGATCGGCGATGCGTGTCGCGCAGGCCCGGGCGGAACCGGTGGCAGATGCGGCGAGCCACTCCTCGGGCAGCAGGGTGCGAATGTGCCGCAGAACGTCGGGTGCGCCGGACGCATCGAACGCACCGCGGTGCTCGCGCACGACGGGGTCGTCGCGGAACCGGCGGAGGACGCCGGGATCCCAGTCGTTGGCGCGGATCAACACATCGCCGTAACCCTGCAGGTAGGTGGCGAGTCGGCCGGTCAGCATGCGCAATTGCCGTTCTTCGGGAATCGAGCCCTCGACCGTGGCCATCACCGACCAGATCCGTACGGACGCGGGATCCCGTCCGGCTGCGGCCGCCGCGTCGCGGACGATCTTCACGGCGCGGGCGACGGTGGCGTCCGCGAAGAAGGTGTGCAGGACGACGCCGTCGGCGATTCGCCCGGCAAGCTCGAGCGTCCTGTCGCCGAGAGCCACCGCGAGGATCGGGATGCGATCGGATCCGTCGGAGACGCGGCTCAGATAGGGAAACGACCCGGCCGGGCCGTCGTGCCCCGCGACCGCATCACCGCTCCACAGGGCGCGCAGGATCCCGGCCGAGTCCTCGAGCCTCGCCGAGGTGACACGCGGCAGACCCATGAGGTCGAAGAGTGCATCGAAGCCGCGCCCGAGACCGAACGCGTACCGGCCACCGCTCAACCGGTGCAGGGTGGTCGCCATCGTCGCTGTGACGAGCGGATGACGGGTGTGCGGATTCGTTGCGGCGGTGCCGATTCCGATCGTGTCGCTCACTGCCGCAGCCGCGCCCGCTAGCGCGCCGGCGTCTTTCGCATCGAAGCGCTCCGACAGGAAGACCGCTCCGAGACCGAGTTGTTCGGCACTGCGGACCTCGTCGAGCAGATCCCGCGGCTCGGGTGAGTGCCCGGCCAGGCCGTAGAAGCCGAGTTCGGGGAACTCGGGCGCCGAACCGACCCGGTCGGGAATGCTCACGATCGGTCGGATGCGCGCCGCCGCTTGTGCAGCACGCTCCCGATCGTCGAATCCAGTTTGGTGCCCAGCGGCCACCCCACGTAGTGGCACAGGAAGAGCGCGATCTCTCTGAGCTGCTCTTCATCCAGTTCCTCGTTGTGCAGGGCTGCACCGATCTGGATTTCCGCGACGTCGGTGAGTCCCTGCGCCGTGAGTGCGCCCAGGAGCAGGAGTCGGCGATCCCGGATGCTCAGCCCGGGACGCGACCAGATGTCGGCGAACAGATGATCCGCCGTCACTGCGAAGTGGTCGCCCGGTCCGTCCTGCATCTCCCAGCCGTAGACCTTGGTCATCATGTCCAGTCCGCGGCGGCGGGTGTCGTCGGTCATGCGTGCTCCTCGCTGGCGTGGGCATGTGCGGTGCTGCCGGTACCGACACCGAGCCCGACTCCGAGCCCGGTCAATGCTCTTGTGGCGAGCGGCAACTCGACCCCGAGTCGCCGGCCGAGGGCGAGTGCGAGCGACAGGTCCTTCTCGCCGAGGTCCCGCACGTGGGAGAAGATGGGGAACCACGAATCAGTGGGTTCGAGTTGGGATGTGTTGTCGCGCCACATGATCGCCCCCGCGCCGCCGGTGATGGCATCGGTGTGCCGGACGACTTTGCCGAGCTCGGTGATGTCGATCCCGGCTGCCTCCGCGAGCCGTTGCGCTTCGGTCGCCGCGGTGAACGAGATGAAATGCAGGAGATTGCGCGCCAGCTTCATACGGGTCCCGGCACCTACCGGACCGGCGTGGACCACGATCTCCGCGAAGTGCCCGAACGGCTCGGAGACCTTGGCGAAGGCCTCGTTCGTCGCCCCGACCATGACGGCGAGGGTGCCGTTGCGGGCGCCGGGAGCGCCACCGCTGACGGGCGCATCGACGAGGTCGACGCCCTGCTCGGCGCACCGGGCCGCGAGTTCGGTTGCGGTGGTGTCGGAGATCGTGGAGTGCACCGCGATCACCGTTCCGGGGCGCGCGGTGGACAGGAGGCCCCCTGGGCCCGCGACGACGTCGCGGCCCTGGGCGTCGGCGAGTACGGTCCCGCAGATCAGGTCGCAGGTGCCACCGAGTTCGGCCGCGTCCGTCGCGGCAGCGGCGCCGGCGTCGACGAGCGGAGCGACTGCTTCGGGACGAGTGTCGAGCACGGTGAGGCCACCCGGCCGGCCGAGGAACCGTTGCGCCATCGGCGCGCCCATGTTGCCGAGTCCGATGTAGCCGATCCGGAAGTTTTCGGGGTCGCTCACGATCGGATCACCTGTCCGCCGTCCACGTTGAAGATCTGCCCGGTCACCCAGCCCGCCTCGTCCGACAGCAGGAACAGGCACATGCCGACCAGGTCCTCAGGGGTGCCCATTCGTTTGAGAGGCAGCCGCTTGATCATGTCCGCGACCATTTTGGGTGGGGTGGTGTTGCGGGTGGCCTCGGTGTCGGTCGGGCCGGGTGCGATCGCGTTGATCCGGATGTTCGACCCACCGAGTTCCACGGCGAGCTGCTGGGTCAGGCCGTTGATCCCCACCTTCGCGAGGCCGTAGAATCCGGAGTAAACCCATGCGGCCGTAGATGATTGGTTGACGATCGACCCGCCTTCGGCCGACATGTGCGGCCACACCGCCCGGGTGACGTTGAGGGCGCCGTCGAGATTGACGCTCATGAATTTCTTGTAGTAGTCCCACGGGACGGTGAGGAGCAGGTCGAGTTTCATGCCGCCGTAGATCGCGGCGTTGTTGACCACGTGGTCGATGCGACCGTACTTCTCGACGGTCGCCGCGGCCAGAGCCTCCGTGGACACCGGATCGGATACGTCGACGGGGACGAAGGCCGCGCTGCCGCCGTCGGCGACGATCTGCTTGGCGACCTGCTCACCGAGTTCGGTGTTGAGATCGGCGATCACCACGTTCGCGCCTTCGGACGCGAGGGCGCGCGCGTAGGCCTCCCCGATGCCCTGCGCTGCGCCGGTGACGATCGCCGTACGGTCGGTGAATTTGGCCATCTTGTCGGTCCTTTCGATTCTGTGGGTTGCGGCGATCAGCTCGCGGGCTCCGCGACCAGCTTGGTTTCGAGGTATTCCTCGAAGCCTGCGACGCCCATCTCACGGCCGATTCCGGACTGCTTGTACCCGCCGAACGGTGCGTCTGCCGCGTACCAGATGCCGCCGTTCACGCCGAGGGTGCCGGTGCGCACCCCCGAGACGACCCGAGCGACGCGTTCGGGATCGGTGCCGTACACCGCACCGGACAGGCCGTAGGGGGAGTCGTTGGCGATGCGCACCGCGTCGTCGTCACCGTCGTGCGGGATCACGACGAGCACGGGACCGAAGATCTCTTCCTGTGCAGTCCGGGATGTGTTGTCCAGACCGGAGATCAGTGTGGGTTCGACGAAGAAACCGCGGTCGTGTTCGGCCGGTCGTCCACCGCCGACCACGATCGTGCCGCCTTCTTCCACGGCGAGCCGGAGATAGCCCTCGACGCGTGCACGCTGGCGTTCGGAGATCAGGGGCCCGCAGACGGTGCCGGGGTCGCGGGGATCGCCGGGCCGCAGATTGCGCATCGTCTTCGCGGTGGCGGCCACCGCCTCGTCGTACTTGTCGCGGGGGACGACGAGGCGGGTCGTGATGGCGCACCCCTGGCCCGCGTGGGTGGACACGGTGAACGCCGCCATCGAGCACGCGCTGCGCAGGTCTGCGTCGTCGAGCACGAGGAATGCCGATTTGCCGCCGAGTTCGAGGAAGACCTTCTTGAGGGTTTCGGCGGCGGCCCGCATCACCGCGCGGCCGGTCGCGGTGGATCCGGTGAACGAGATCAGGTCGACGCGCGGGTCCTCGGCGAGTTGCGCACCGAGGCGATGGTCGCTCGAGGTCACGATGTTGAGGACACCGGGCGGGAAGTCGGTTTCCTCGGCGAGGACTTTTCCGACGAGCGCCGCGCACCACGGGGTATCGGGGGCGGGTTTGAGCACGACGGTGTTGCCCGCCGCGAGCGCCGGCCCGATCTTCGCGAAGTTGATCTGGTGCGGGAAGTTCCACGGCGTGATCGCGCCGACCACACCGGTGGCTTCTTTCAGCAGGTAGCGATGCGTGGGGATGCCCATCGGCTCGGCATTGCCGAGATCCTGTTTCCACGAGTAGTTCTCGGCGAGATCGGCGAAATACAGCAGATCGTCGATCGGTCCTTCGAGATGTGCAGCCGACGTGAGGAACAGAGGAGCCCCGACCTCGGCGACGGTGATCTGGCGTAGTTCCTCGATGTGTCCGCGCAGGGCGTCGCGCAACTGGCGCAGGCATCGGGCGCGGAACGCGTGGTCGCGTGACCAGTCGGTGTCGTCGAACGCACGACGCGCCGCCTCGATCGCGGTGTCCATGTCGTCGGTGGTGGCGTCGGCCGCATGCCCGAGCAGTTCTTCGGTGCTCGGGTCGAACACCTCGAAGGTGCCGCCGCTGCCGGGTACGAGCTTGCCGTCGATCAGAAGGGTGGAGCTGTCGGTGGGGCGAAGTGTCATCAGACGTTCCCTCGGTTCTGGACAGGTGTCTGGACTATAGTTCGGGCAGATGTACGACGCAATGGCCGGAACGGGGAACGTTATGGGGGAGCCGAATTCGACCGGGCTGTCCGGTCGGGGCGTGATCGTCACGGGGTCGAGCCGGGGTATCGGCCGGGCGGTTGCGCGGGAGTTCGGTGCGCGGGGCGCGGGGGTGGTCGTCAACGGCCGCGATCCCGCCACGGTGGAGGCGACGGTTGCCGAGATGGTCGCGGAAGGTGGACAGGCGGTCGGTGTCGCGGGATCGTCCGCCGCGCCGGGGGTCGCGGAGCGACTGCTCGAGACAGCGCTCGCGGAGTTCGGTTCGGTGGCAGCGCTCGTCAACTGCGCCGGTACGGCAGAGCCGGCCGGATCTTCCATTCTCGAGATCGACGATCGGCAGTGGCACGACCTGATCGACGCCCACCTGACCGGCACCTTCCGCACCTGCCGCGTCCTCGCCCCGTACTTCGTCGGGCAGGGCGGTGGTGCGATCGTCAACACCGGATCGTTCGCCTTTCTCGGCGACTACGGCGGGACGGGATACCCCGCCGGCAAGGGCGCCGTGAACAGCCTGACCATGGCCGTTGCCGCGGAACTACGCGAACACGGCGTGCGGGCAAACGTCGTCTGCCCGGGAGCGCGCACGCGCCTGTCCACCGGCGACGACTACGAGCGGCAACTCACCCGCCTGCACGAGCGCGGTCTGCTCGACGACGTCTCGTACGAGGCGTCGCGTAATCCTGCTCCGCCCGAGTACGTCGCACCCCTCTACGTCTACCTCGCGAGCGCGCTGTCGCCGGACACCGGCGGAATCTTCGCGGGTTCGGGGTGCTTCGTCGGCCGGTTCGGCAAGCAGACACCGGCGCTGCTCGCCTGGCGCGACCACGACGAGGCGCCGCCGTGGACACCCGAGGAGATCGCCGAATTCGTCCGGTGTGCTCCCGCGCGGTAACCGCGGGACGATCAGAAGACGCGCAGGCCGAGGCGGCGCCGCAGTCGCATGTCCAGCAGATAGACCCGCCACGGCAGTCCCCACAGCCCCGGGGTGAAGCGATGCACCCTGCGGAGGTTCCCCAGGTACCGATCGAACCTGCGTTGATCGGTGGCGGTCCACTCGTAGTGCATGAGTTCCCGGAACTCCGGCGGCAGGGCTCCGCGCGTGATCAGTTCGAACGATCGCCCGAACACGCGGTGGATCAGGTGGCCGAGGACCCCCAGTCGGATCTCGAGAAAGCTGAGTTCGGCGAGGTGGGTGAGGTAGGTGCGGACGTCGTCGTTCATGGCGATGCTGTCCACTCCGGTGCGCCAGAGGTCGTCGTACTCCTGACGGGTGGTGGGCCAGGAACCGGGGCGCACGTTCAGCGTGGTGCCGAGGGTCGCGCCGTCGCGCAGTATGCGCCGGAACTCGTCCTCACCGAGTGGTCCGTGCAGAAATTCGTGCTGGTCGACGAAGTACTTCAGCAGGCACACGGCGACCCACAGCTGGAGTGCCGGGGAGTTGGCGCTGTAGGCGACCGCAGCCCCCGGCGGGGACACCACGTGAGCGTGGATGCGCCGCAAGGATTCTCGAACGTAGGCGCGGTCGTCGTCGTTACCGTATGCCGCGACGGCGAGATACGCGCCGGTGGTCCGCGCGCGTTTGAGGGGATGGAGGTCGGCGCGACCGGAGTCCACGGTGCTGTCGAGCACGCCCTGTCCCACGCTCGGGAGAGCCAACTGCATGATCACGTTCGCCGCATTGATCGTGCCGCCGAGCGGCGAGACCAGATCCCCGAGGGAGCGGATGGCAGGCATGTTGTCCTCCATCTGACGACGGTTCATCCAGTTATACCGGCTCGTTTCGTCCCGTGCGCGCATCTCCGAGGGGAACGCTCGCGAGGACCCCGCGCACCACCGTCTCGTAGATCCGGTCGAGATCCGGCTCACTGCCGAGAAATCCGTTGCCTTCGAGCGTCGCGAACCCGTGCAGCGCCGCGAACATGCTGATGGCGACCTCGAGCGCCTCGTCCTCGGGCACTCCACACGAGGACAGCATCGTCCGCAGGGCGACGTTGGCATCGAGTGCCGCGCCGACGAGGGCATCGCGGTCGACCGGCGCGGCGGTGAGTGCCCGGTAGAGGCGGGGATGCTCGACCGCCCATGCCCGGTGGGCGTCGATCAGGGCACGCAGGCCGTCGATCCCGCTGCGGCCCATCGCCACCTCGCGGAGGTGGAGACCGAGATCGGTCATCGCCCGCACCTGGATCGCGGAGCGGACGTCGTCGAGATTGCGGACGTGGTTGTAGAGGGAGGCTGTGGCAATCCCCAGACTGCTCGAAAGGGTGCTCATGCCGAGCTGCTCCCAGCCGGCATCCTCGACGATCCCGAGCGCAGCCTCGAGGACCTTCTCGCGCGTGAGGGTGCGTCGCCGGACGGGCCGGGAATTGTCACGTGCCATGAAGTTATTCTAAGGGCCTTCCGCATCAAACGAAGACCTGTAGTTTGAAGGTCACACACATTCGGATATTCACGACGAGGGTGCCGGCATGACCACCTCCCGTATCGATCTCAAGAACCCCGACCTCTATCTCGAGGGGGTTCCGCACGAATATTTCTCCCGGCTTCGCCGCGAATGCCCGGTCCCCCGGCAACCGGAGGAGGGCGGTGCGTTCTGGGCGGTCACCAAGCATGCCGATGTTGTGGCCGTCTCCCGCGACAGTGTCACGTTCTCGTCCGCGCTGGGCACCACCCAGATCGACGATTTCGACGAGGAGACCCGCCTCAAGCAGGCGACGATGCTCATCAATCTGGATCCACCGGACCACACGAGGCTGCGGCAGCTGGTCAGCCGCGGATTCACGCCCCGCATGGTCAAGACCCTCGAGGCGCACATCCGAGAGGTCTGCAACCGGATCGCCGACGAGGTGATCGAGGCCGGCCGCGACGACACGATCGTGGATTTCGTCCCTCTCGTCGCGGCGCCCCTGCCTCTCGAGGTGATCGCCGAACTGCTCGGCGCGCCGGCGGAGGACGTCGGCAAGCTGTACGACTGGTCGAACCGGATGATCGGATGGGACGACCCCGAATACGGGAGTTCCCAGGAGGACGGCGAGCAGGCAGCGGCGGAGGTCTTCCTGTACGCCAACGAGATTGCGGCCCGGAGGCGGGTCGAACCACGAGACGACATCATCTCGAAACTGGTTCGTCCCGACGAGAACGGCGACACCTTGTCGGAGGTCGAATTCGACATGTTCTTCGTGTTGCTCGTGATCGCGGGCAACGAGACGACCCGCAACGCGATCTCCGGCGGAATGCAGGCCTTCATGGACCATCCCGACCAGTGGAGGCGACTGCAGGAGCGGCCGGAACTGATCGACAGCGCTGTGGAGGAGATCCTGCGCTGGGTGAGCCCCGTGCTGGGGTTCCGCCGCACCCCGACCTGTCCGGCGTCGGTCGGGGGCCAGGCCGTCGAGCGCGGCGACAAGGTGGTCGTGTACTACCCGAGCGCGAATCGGGACGAGGACGTCTTCGAGAACGCGCAGGTCTTCGATATCGGGCGTGAACACAACCCGCACGTCGCCTTCGGGGGGAGCGGCGTGCACTTCTGCGTCGGGGCTCATCTCGCGCGTCTCGAACTGCGCGTGATGTTCGAGACTCTGGCGACGCGTCTCGACCGGGTCGAATCGGCTGGACCCGTGCGCCGGTTGAGGTCGAACTTCATCAACGGGATCAAGGCGATGCCCGTCCGGATCCACCCGCGCGGGTGACGAATTCGGTGGGCAGTGCCCGTCGTCGGCATTGCCGGACGAGTATTGCCGTAGTAATGTCCAGACACGTGTCCAGAAATGTGAATCTCGAATCGACTCGCCGCCGCCTGACCGAGAGGCAGGCGGATACCGTCCAGCGGCTCACTCAGGCCGCGGTCGAGGTGTTGCGCGAAGAGGGGTTTGCAGGACTGACCGTCAGGATGGTCGCCTCGCGCGCGGGCGTCGCGCCGGCAACGGCGTACACGTACTTCTCGTCCAAGGAACACCTCGTCGCCGAGGTCTTCTGGCGGCGACTGGCCACCGAACCCGCGGTCGAGACCGCGCCGGGCGAGGCGAACCGCGCGGACCGTGTGGCGGCAGTGCTCCGTGGGATCGCGCTGCTCATGTCCGACGAACCGGAACTCGCGGCAGCCGTCACCAGTGCGCTTCTGGGCCAGGATCCGGACGTGAAGCATCTGCGAGGACGTATCGGGCTCGACATTCGGGAGCGGCTCTCCGCCGCGCTCGGTCCGGGCGCGGACCCCGACGAACTCGAAGCACTCGAACTTCTCTACGCCGGTGCCCTCGTGCGCGCCGGTATGGGATACGGCACCTACGAAAAGCTCGCCGACAGGTTGGAAGTCTCAGCCCGACTTTTATTGGAGTGACGCATGATTCAGGCCTCCCCGGAGTCCTCATCGCTCGACCCGCCGACGTTCAACCCGTACGACTACTCCTTCCACGAGGACCCGTACCCCACCTACCGCCGGCTGCGCGAGGAAGCGCCGCTGTACTACAACCCCGAACTGGAGTTCTGGGCACTGTCCCGTCATGCCGACGTGGTGGCCGCATTTCGTGACGGCACGCGACTCTCGAGTGCCAACGGAGTCTCGCTCGATCCCTCCGCGTACGGCCCGAACGCGCACAAGGTCATGTCCTTCCTCGCGATGGACGACCCACGGCACATGCGCATGCGCCAGTTGGTCTCCAAAGGTTTCACGCCGCGCCGCGTCGCAGATCTAGAGGGACGCATTCTGGAACTGACTCTCGAATACCTCGAACCTGCCCTGGCGGCAGGCGAGTTCGATTGGATCTCGGACGTCGCCGGCAAGCTGCCCATGGACGTGATCTCCGAACTGATGGGCGTTCCCGAATCCGACCGGGTGGAGATCCGCCGACTCGCCGATCTCGTCGTCCACCGCGAGGAGGGTGTTCTCGACGTGCCCGTCGCGGCGATGGAAGCCTCGCTGAACCTCGTCGGCTACTACGCCGACATGATCGCCGAGCGACGTCGGAGGGAAACGGCGGATCTCACCTCGGCTCTGCTCGGCGCGGAGATCGACGGAGACCGGTTGTCGGACGACGAGATCATCGGATTCATGTTCCTCATGGTGGTCGCGGGCAACGAGACGACCACGAAGTTGCTCGGCAACGCGGTGTTCTGGGGAGCCGGAAACAAATCGGAAGTGCGACAAGTGCTGTCCGACCCCACTCGCGCCCCGGAATGGGTCGAGGAGACACTGCGATACGACACCTCGAGTCAACTCGTCGCCCGCACTGCGGCGGAGGACATCGAACTGCACGGCTCCACCATTCCCGCCGGTGACAAGGTGCTTCTGCTCATCGGGTCCGCCAACCGCGACGCGGACGTGTTCGACGATGCCGAC
The DNA here is from genome assembly GCA_023417985.1 of Actinomycetes bacterium. GTDB lineage: Bacteria > Actinomycetota > Actinomycetes > Mycobacteriales > Mycobacteriaceae > Rhodococcus. Next base: position 22,467 of record JAEZDV010000108.1, read on the forward strand.
GCCTTCCGCATCGGCCGCAACAGTTCCCAGAAGATCGCGAGTTTCGGCGGCGGAGTGCACTTCTGCCTCGGCGCCCACCTCGCGCGTCTCGAAGCGAACATCGCGCTCGAACAGTTCGCCCGCCGCGTCGCCGATTACGACGTCGACGTCGCCCGCTGCGAACGCGTGCACTCCACCAACGTCCGAGGCTTCGCGGCCCTGCCCATGAAGGTCACCGATCGACATGCCTAGATTCGAACCCCACCCCGACCGGCGCCCGGCGATCGTGACCGGTGCGTCGTCCGGCATCGGCACCGCCACTGCCTACGCGCTCGCCGAACTGGGACACCCGGTCGCTCTCGGTGCTCGCCGCGTCGACGAATGCGAGGCCGTCGCCGAGAAGATCCGCGGCGAGGGCGGTGAAGCGTTCGCTCATCACCTCGACGTGTCGTCGACCGATTCGGTCGACCGGTTCGTCACAGCCGCAGAGGGCGCGCTCGGCCCCACCGAAATCGTCGTCTCGGGCGCCGGCGACATGGACTTCTCTCTCGCACACGAAATGGACCCCGACCGCTTCGCGTTCCAGGTCAGCGTGCATCTCGTGGGCACCCAGCGACTGGCCCACCGGGTGCTTCCCGGAATGATCGAACGCAGGCGCGGCGATTTCGTCGTGATCGGGTCCGACTGCGCCGACGTGCCACGCCCCTGGATGGGCGCGTACGTCGCGGCCAAGACCGGGCTCGAAGCCCTGGCGCGGGAGATGCGCATGGAACTCGAGGGCACCGGCGTCCGTACGTCCGTCGTCCGTCCCGGGCCCACCCAGACCGCGGCGGGAATGAGCGCACCCGCTGAGGTTCTCGAACCGCTGCTCGCGGACTGGGAGAAGTGGGGACTCGCGCGCCACCCCTACTTCCTCCGGCCGTCGGACATCGCGGATGCGGCCGTGGCGGTCGTCTCCGCCCCGCGCGGCGCCCACATCGTGCTGATCGAGGTTCAACCCGAGGCCCCACTGAAGAAGGATTCCTGATGACCACGATCGCCGAGCCCACACGGGTGTCCGGGGGCGAGCACGAACACGGCCACCTCGAAGAGTTGCGCACCGACCCGATCGCCCTGATGCGACGGGTCCGGGACGAATGCGGAAACGTGGGCGTTTTCCGACTCGCCGACAAGACAGTCGTGCTGCTCTCCGGCGCCGAGGCGAACGAGTTCTTCTTCCGCGCCGCGGACGAGGAACTGGACCAGCAGGCCGCCTATCCGTTCATGACGCCGGTCTTCGGCGAAGGCGTCGTGTTCGATGCGAGCCCCGAGCGGCGCAAGGAAATGCTGCACAACTCGGCGCTGCGCGGCGAACAGATGAAGGGGCACGCCGCGACGATCGACCGGGAAGTGCAGGACATGATCGCGCACTGGGGCGACGAGGGCGAGATCGACCTGCTCGAGTTCTTCGCCGAACTGACGATCTACACCTCGTCTGCCTGCTTGATCGGCAAGAAGTTCCGCGATCAGCTCGACGGCCGATTCGCCCGGCTCTACCATGACCTCGAAAAAGGCACCGACGCTCTGGCTTTCGTCGATCCGTACGCACCGATCGAGAGTTTCCGGCGACGCGACGAAGCGCGGCGCGGTCTCGTCTCGCTGGTGCAGGACATCATGACCGGCCGTATCGCGAACCCGCCGAAGGGTAAAGAGGACCGCGACATGCTCGACGTCCTCGTGTCGATCAAGAACGAGGACGGAAGCGAGCGGTTCAGCGCCGACGAGATCACCGGGATCTTCATCTCGATGATGTTCGCCGGACACCACACCACATCGGGCACCGCCGCGTGGGCGCTGATCGAGTTGCTGCGCCACCCCGGATACATGCAACAGGTGACGGACGAACTCGACACGCTCTACGCCGACGGCGCGGACGTGAGTTTTCATGCGCTCCGCCAGATTCCGGTGCTCGAAGCAGTCCTCAAGGAAACGTTGCGGCTGCATCCGCCGCTGATCCTGCTGCTGCGCGTCGCGTGCGACGATTTCGAGGTCGCCGGGTACCGAATCCGCCGGGGAGACCTCGTCGGCGCGACACCCGCGGTGTCCAACCGCATCCCCGAGGACTTCCCCGACCCCGATGCGTTCGACCCGGGCCGCTACATCGATCCCAACCAGGAAGACATCGTCAACCGCTGGACGTGGATTCCGTTCGGTGCCGGCAGGCACCGGTGCGTCGGAGCGGCCTTCGCTCTCATGCAGCTCAAGGCTATCTTCTCGATTCTGCTGCGCGACTACGAGTTCGAGCTGGCGCAGCCCTCCGACACCTACCGCAACGATCACTCCAAGATGGTGGTGCAGCTCGCGCAGCCGTGCGCGGTGCGGTACCGCCGCCGTAACCGGACGGAGGTGGACGCTCGTGAGAGTCGAAGCTGATCTCGATCTCTGCCAGGGCCATGCCATGTGCGCGATGGAGGCTCCGGATGTGTTCGCCGTGGCAAAACACGGTGAAGTGGAGATTCTGCTGGACCCGGTGCCGGACGAATTGCGCAGCGACACCCGGGCCGCCGTGAAGTACTGCCCGACCCAAGCCCTTCGCATCGTCGAAGACCGAGACCAGGAGACCGACTGATGGCAACGTTCGATCGTGCCGAGCTCGACGAGATGATCGCCCGCTGGACCGACGCCAACAAGCGTGCCGAGGCGGAGGGCAACTGGAAGCCGCTGGCGGAGATGTACACCGAGGACGCCACGTACGGGTGGAACTACGGGCCCAAGCAGGAGTTCATGGCGGTCGGCCGCGACGAGATCCGCGACCTGGCACTGGGGCAGGAGATGGAAGGACTCGAGGGGTGGCAGTACCCGTACCAGCAGTTCGTCGTCGACGACCGTTCCGGTGACGTGATCGGTTTCTGGAAGCAGACCGCCGACGAGACACGCGAGGACGGCGAGCCGTACATCGTGCAGGGAATCGGCGGCAGCTGGTTCCGGTACGGCGGTAACTTCCAGTGGTCCTGGCAGCGCGACTTCTTCGACTTCGGAAACGTCTCGCACCTCTTCATGCAGATGATCACCGACAACAAGCTGTCCGACGGTATGAACAAGCGGATCGAGCGGTCCACCGCCGAGACGCCGCTGCCCGGCTGGTACCGGATCGGGCAGTCACCGGTTCCGCTGTGGTGACCGCCGCGCGCACGGGTGGATCGTTCGCTGCGCTCTCCCGCACCGACCTCGCCGTGCTGGTGCCCGAGTTGCTGCTGTGCGGGCAACTCATCGACCGTTCGGGAATGGCGCACCTCATCTCGGCCTTCGGCCGCGAGGGCATGGCCCAGGTCGCGATCGAGGAGTGGCAGGCGGCCTCGCCCTGGTACACCCGGCGCATGCAGCGTGCACTGCGGTACGAGGGCGACGACGTCGTCACGATCTTCAAGGGCCTCCAACTCGACATCGGAGCGCCGCCGCAGTTCATGGACTTCCGGTACTGCGTCGACGACCGCGACCACGGCGAGTTCCGGCTCGATCACTGCGGCGCGCTGATGGATGTCGAACCGCTCGGAGACGCCTACGTCAAGGCGATGTGTCACGACATCGAGGATCCGACGTTCGACGCGACAGCGCTGGCCACCAATCCACACGCACAGGTCCGGCCTATCCACCGGCCGCCCCGTGTGCCGGAGGACAGGCACCCGCACTGCGCGTGGACCGTCACCATCGATCCGTCACACGTGCCCCCGCGGACCGAACCTCATACCGAAGCCCTCGGACGCACCGCGGCGGTGGCCACGGTGCTGAGCACGATCTCCGGCGAAGGCGAAGGAGCACAAGACTATTCGGGGCCTTTGCTGGCGGACCTGCGATTCGCGGACTTCTCGAAGTCCGCGCTGGTCCGGATAGCCGAGGAAGTCTGCCTGCAACACCACATGCTGACGCTCGGATTCCTGATGGGTGTACGCAAGCGCACCGACGAGGAGTCGGCACTCGAACTCGCCCGGAAACAACTCACCGGGATCGCCGGCATCGCCTCGGAGCGCATCATGCGCGCTCTCGGCGTACCGCGTTCGTTCGCGGGACTCGCGGCCGTTCTCGACGTCCACCCGATGTTCTCGCCGTATCAGTACGTCGACCGCAGCATCGAACACGACGAGGACGGTGTGACCCTGCGAATCCACAGGCGCGGCGGCGCCCAAGTCGACGGCGCATGGCCGACGCTCGTCGACTCCGGCCACCTGGGTGCCCTCGACGCACTCGTGCGCGGGGTCGACGCACACTTCTCGGTGCGGTTGGAGTCCGAGACGCCCGACGCTCTCGTCGTGGGTGTCGTGCGCGAGGACACGCCGGCGAAGGAGTGTCCCGAAGTGGCCGTCACGCGTTTCAGTTCGGGTACCGATTTCGTCTTTGCCGACCGTGGGATTCCGTTACCGCTCACTGTCGTCTGACATCTGAATTTTCGGCTCTGCCAGGCTTTCCCGCTCTTCACGATCGAAACCGTTCGTTCAGGAGATCATGTGGATACCGCTCTGTCGCGTCGTGCTTTCATCGGGACCGCTGCCGCTTCAGCAGCATTGACAGTTTTGGCGGTTCCGCGAGCCCGAGCCGAGATCACCGAGGAACGTCACCGCGCCGTGGTGATCGGGAGCGGCTTCGGTGGCGCCATCACCGCGATGCACCTCGGGCGGGCAGGAGTGCAGACGCTCGTGCTCGAGCGGGGGATGCGCTGGCCCACCGGGCCGAACGCGGAGACCTTCCCCCGCATGTTCGCACCCGACCGGCGGGCGTCGTGGCTGTCGCCGATGCCGGTGATGACCGGCGCGCCCCCGATTCCGTCGGAGCCGTACACCGGCCTGATGGAACGGGTGCGCGGCAACGGGATAGACATACTGTGCGGTGCCGGCGTGGGTGGCAGTTCGCTGATGTATCACGGGATGACACTGCAACCGGACGCGGAACGGTTCGCGAAATCGGTGTCGGCCGGCATCGACTACGACCTTCTCGACCGCGAACACTTCCCGCGCGTCGCCCGGATGCTGCGTGTGGCCGAGATCCCCGACGATCTGCTCGGCCACGTGCGCTACCGGTCGTCGCGGGAGTTCCTCGAGCGGGCCGCGCGCGAGGGATTCGAGACGTTCCGCGTGCCCATGTCGATCGACTGGGACTTCGCCCGGCGTGAACTCACCGGTGAGCTGAAACCGTCGTACACCACCGGCGACGTGATCTACGGCGTGAACAACGGTGGGAAGTTCTCGGTGGACGTGACCTACCTGGCGGTGGCCGAGAACACCGGCAATGTGCATGTCGCACCGTTGCATCGGGTCACCGACATCGAGCGGGCACCGGACGGTTCGTGGATCACCCACGTCGACCGGATCCGCACCGACGGAACCGTTCTCGAACGCAAGAGGCTCGTCTCGGACGCAGTGTTCCTGGGGGCCGGTTCGGCAGGCACGACGCGTCTGCTGACGAAAGCCCGCGCTAAGAACCTCGTGCCCGACCTCCCGGACGATGTCGGGACGGGTTGGGGCAACAACGGTGACCGCGTGTTCTCGGTGTCCACGCCGCTGTCGAGTCCGGGGGAGTTCCAGGGTGGCCCGGCATGTGTCGGGATGAAGGACTATTCCGACCCGGCCGGTGCGTTGATGATCGTGACCGGTCCGGTGCCGTGGCCGGCGGACATCGCCACCACCTCGGTGATCGGGCTGGGCGTCGTGCCCGGACTCGGCCGATGGCACTACGACAGCGCTCTCGACGATGCGGTGCTGCACTGGGATCAGGAATACGATCGTGCGCTGACTCGCGCCATCGAAACGCGGATCCGGAGGATCGCCGGACCTGCCGCACTCGTCGTCGACATCAATTCCGTCGACGTCAACACCTTCCATCCGCTCGGGGGAGCGCCGATGGGATCGGTATGCGACGACGCGGGCCGGGTGAAGGGTCAGCGGGGACTGTACGTGGTGGACGGGGCGAAGATCCCCGGCTCGACCGGCGCCTGCAATCCGTCGATGACGATCGCCGCGCTGGCCGAGTACGGGGCGGCCGCGCTGGTCCGCCCCCCCCGCGGCGGGGGGGTGTGGAA
>JAEZDV010000111.1 GCA_023417985.1 Actinomycetes bacterium
ACCGTGGTCGTCACCGGCTCGACGGAGCTGAACACCGAACTCCAGACGACGATGGTCGCGGCGGCGAGAACCGCAGCGGCGATCGCTGCCGGTACCGCTCTGCGCCGGCGGAACGGCCGGCCGCGCCTGTCGGTAGCGGTGCCTTGTGTGATCAGGGAAACCACGCGGCCCTGCCTCTCGTCTTCGTACCGGTGATCGTGCGCACTCACTCTAGAGGGCTGGTCGTCCACCCGGTGGGGGGCTCCTTCGGTGTCGCCGATCCGGGCCCGGGAATGTCACGGGTTTCTGTGGTGTTGGTGACAATTACTCGGCAATTGCCGTCCGGTTGCGAAATTGGTTGCATATTTCCGCGCAGCGTCGGCTATTGTTCGGCGGCCCGTGTCGTAGATGTGGATACGAGCCGGGTTGGATTACACGCATTCGGGTGGTTCCGGGATCCCGGAAACTGTCCAGGGAACTTCATCACACCGTCGAGCGTTGCCTTGGCCGGGAGCATCATCCGTGCTTCTGCTGAGCGCCCGCACGAAGATTAGAAGGTAAGAGGACATGGCGACTGACTACGACGCACCGCGGCGGACCGAAAGTGACGAGGTGTCGGAGGATTCACTCGAGGAACTGAAGGCGCGGCGTAACGAGGCGCAGTCCGCTGTGGTGGACGTCGACGAATCGGACACCGCCGAGTCTTTCGAGTTGCCCGGCGCGGATCTGTCCGGCGAAGAACTGTCGGTGCGCGTCGTGCCCAAGCAGGCCGACGAGTTCACGTGCTCGAGCTGCTTCCTGGTGCATCACCGCAGCAGGCTGGCAACCGAGGAGAACGGCGTCATGATCTGCCGCGACTGCGCGGCCTGACACCGGCGACCGCGGCGGCACGAGCCTGCCGGGCGGTCGCCCCATACGACGGCACCGGGTGACTGTGGCGAACGCCGCACTCACCCGGCGGTCGACACATCTGCCTGATGAAGCCGCGCCGGGGGCTGCCGGCCGCGGCCTCCGATACGGAGACCCGAGCGGCCGGCTCAACTCGTTTCCGGTTACTTCACCGGGGTCACTTCGCACCCGAGCGCAGCCAGCAGTTCGGCAGGGTGCCGGGTGCTGATCAGCCAGTAGGGCGTCGGGTCGTCGGGATCTTCGAGGACGACCATCGCCATGGTCTTCACCCAGGGCCGGTGCTGAACGAAGGCTGCCGGGTCGAGCTGGCGGCCCATCGCCGCGCTCTTCGCCGACGCAGGAACCACCACGCCCCGTGAGATCACGTCGACGGGCAGGTGCGCGCGTCCCACGATCAGTTCCCCGTCGACGACCTCCACCTTGCTGCGGGACAGCCAGATCAGAGCCCAGATCGGGAAGGGCAGCAGCAGGACGTACGGCAACCACGCGTAGAGGCCCGGCGCGCCCATGTGCAGCTCGGCCGCGAGCAGGGCGGCGATGCCGAGTCCGATGGGCCACCACCACCACGGCACCCACATCTGTTCGGAGAAGGTCGGGGTGCCGGTGGTCCGGCTGGGAGTCGCTCCGGAGCGAGAGGATCGAGACACAGGCCCAGGATAGTCGGCGTGCTCCCACCACCTCGCGCCCGCAGCGGGCCAGTGCAATCCGCAGAGTAACCTCGGTCCCCGTGACCGATCTTCCGCGCATCCCGCTGCGTCGTCTCGACCCCGGGATCCCCGTGCCCACCCGCGCTCACCCCGGTGACGCAGGTGTCGACCTCTGCACCACTGTGGACCTGACACTCGAACCGGGCCGACGAGCTCTGGTCGGAACGGGCATCGCCGTTGCCCTGCCGGTGGGGACCGTAGGGCTCATTCATCCGCGTTCGGGGCTCGCCGCGAAGTTCGGCCTGTCGGTCGTGAACACCCCTGGGACGGTCGATGCGGGATACCGTGGAGAAATCAAGGTCTGTTTGATCAACCACGACACGGAGAACGCCGTCGAACTGCGTCGCGGTGACCGGATCGCCCAATTGCTGGTCCAGCGCGTCGAACTCGTCGACTTCGTGGAGGTCGACGAACTCGACGACACAGCGCGCGGCAGCGGCGGATACGGATCGAGCGGCGGACACGCCGGTCTCGTGAAGGAAGGTTCCTGACATGTTCGGACGTCGCAAGAAGCGGGGATCGGACGACCCCGCGGCCGGTGAAGCGTTCTATGCCGAGGACGGATACGACGAGACCGGCTACGACGCCGGGTACGACGAGACCGGTTACTACGGAGCTGGGTACGACGAGGACGGATACGACGAGGCCGGGTACGACGGTTACTCGAGCACCGACGCCGGTGACGCGGGTCCGTTCGACATCACCGAGATCGACGAGGAGTCCCTCACCGGGTCCCGGCTCGATCTCGGATCCGTGCTGATCCCGCTTCCTCAGGGAACCCAGATCCAGGTCGAGATGGCGCAGAACGGTGCGCCGCAGAACGTTCACCTGGTCACCCAGTTCGGGCGGATCACCGTCTCGGCCTACGCGGCACCGAAATCGCCCGGGCAGTGGCGAGAGGTCGCCGCGGAACTGTCCGAGACACTGCGCAACGACAATGCGTCCGTCAGCATGGAGTCCGGGCCCTGGGGCCGGGAACTGCACGGCACGACGCCCAACGCGGATCTCCGTTTCATCGGTGTGGACGGCCCCCGCTGGATGATCCGCTGTGTCGTCGCCGGGCCGACCGGCAACGCGGGTGCAGATTCGGAACTGGTCGCGCTCGCACGATCCGTCGTCGCAGGTACCGTGGTCCGTCGCGGATCGGAGCCGCATCCGGTGCGCACGCCGCTGCCTGTCGTACTACCCGAAGCTCTGGCGAACCAGCTTGCGGCGGCGGCGCAGCAGCAGGCCGCAGCGCGACAGCAACCCCCTCAGCAGGGCGGGGTCCCCCGGCAGGGCCAACCCCCTCAGCCGGGCGCACCGCGACCGCCGCAGCAGCGCGGGCGTCCCGTGCCGCAGCCACCTACCGGGACGAATCCGGCGCCGTCGGCTGTCCGTCCGCCGCAGCCGCCCCGTCGCGGCGAGTCCGGCTCCGCCATGCAGCAACTGGGGTTCTAGCCGATCGCGCCGGTCCGGTCCCCGCCCGGGGCCGGATCGGCGCACGCCTCGTCGAGCGCCGTGAGGCACAGCCTGCCGAGGCGGGACGGATCCTCCCCGATATCGGCCAGATTCAGGGTCGCCACGGACGCGCGCGGGATCTCCCGCGCCCATTGCCGGCCCGTCTCGAGCGGGTGCACGGCGTCGTCCACGGCCGCTGCGATACCGACCGGCACCTGGAGTGCGCGAAGGCCCGCCACGTCGAGAGCGTGCACACCCGCCGCCTCGTCGAGTGCCGACGGAAGATCGGGCCACTGTGCCTTCCACGAGCGGGTCAGTTCCACGGCGAGCCATGCAGGGCTCGAGGCCGCCATCGCGGCGGTCACGTCGTCGAGTCCGCGAGCGCGAAGTTCCGACGCCGTCCATTTCGCACTCGCCGCGGCGGGCGCGGACCGGGGGTCGCCGGTCCAGGCGGGCAGCGCAGCCAGCACTCCCACGGCGAGCCCGGGATGCTCCGCCGCCCATCGCAACGCGACTGCCGCACCGATCGAGACCCCGCCGACCAATATCGGGCCGCTCTGTGCTGCGGTGTCCATCGCGTGGACGTAGCTGTCCACCACGCGTTTCGGATCGGGATCGACCGCCACGACGTCGATTCCCCGGGAGCGCAGAGGCCCCCGGAACACTCGCTCGACGAAGTCCGCGTCGGACCCGGTTCCGGGCAGGACGACGGCGACGTGCGCGGTGCTGGAATCGACGGTGAAGGGCTCGGTGCGGAACATGTCACAATCCTGCCGAACGCCCGAAAGTGCACGGTCACCCGGTGTGCTTGTACTTGCCCGGAATCGGTCTACAGTGACGAGCGAACGACAACTCCGGGCACGCACGTGCCCACCGTGTACAGGAGCGCGCCATGCCACCCGCCGCGGCCGGATATCTACGCCGGCTCACTCGTCGGTTGACCGAGGACATCGAGGAACTCGACGCCGAGGAGATGGCCGAATCGTCGCATTCGACCGGTGCAATCCCCGTCGTCCAGTGCACTCGTGGTCAGGAAGTGACAATGTTCGGCCGGCTCCGCAGCGTGGAGTCGTGCTCGAAGGCCGCCGCTCCGACCGTGCAGGCGGAGTTCTTCGACGGCACCGATTCGCTCCTGCTCGTCTGGATCGGACGCCGGCGAATCCCGGGCATCGAAACCGGTAAGACACTGCTGGTGCGAGGACGGGTCGGCGAGCGCGACGGCCGTCGCGTCATCTACAACCCGTACTACGAATTGCGCGACCCGGCCTGACGCGGCGGGTTGCCGACGCGGTTACCAGACCGGCACCGGTCCGGGCAGGGCGTCGAGGCGTGAATATGGCACCCTCGTAGGAGTGAGCGACATCAGGCAGCCGACGATGCTGGAACAAATCGGTGGCATCAGCGGGTTGGTGTATTCGACGTTGCCGGTGCTGGTGTTCGTACCTGCGAACAGTTGGTGGGGATTGACGGTCGCCATCTGGGCCGCCGTGGGCGTGGCCTGTGGCGTACTGGTGTGGCGGCTGATCCGGGGAACCCCGATCCAGCCCGCGATCTCGGGTTTCATCGGCGTCGCGGTGTGTGCGTTCATCGCGTACCGCACCGGAGACGCCAAGGGATACTTCCTCTTCGGGATCTACGCCAGCCTCGTGTACGGCGGGGCATTCGTAGTATCCGTGCTCGTCCGGCGGCCACTGGTGGGCGTCATCTGGGGCATGCTCAACGGGCAGGGTTCCCGTTGGCGTAGTCACCGGGACGCGGTCCGTGCATACGACATCGCGACCGTCGCCTGGGCGCTGGTGTTCGTGGCGCGCTATCTCGTGCAGAACCACCTCTACGACGCCGACGAAACCGGGTGGCTGGCCGTCGCCCGCATCGGAATGGGCTGGCCGCTGGCCGGGCTCGCCCTCCTCGTAACCCTGTGGGCGGCGCGCAAAGCCGACCGACTCGTCGAACCGGCCCCCGACCCCGCACCCGAACCCGCGGCAGGTCCCCGTCATGCACTCCCGGAGGATCGCCGCGAGACGAAGCCTCCACTCGACCGCGACTCGTAACCGCGGCAGGATCGGCCGGTTACAACGCGCGCTGCTCCGCCGCGGTCAGCGACGGGTCACGTGAACTGTCCTTGAGAGACACCCCCGACGTGCCGAGTTTCCGGGCGCCGTCCACGAGGGACGCGACCACCCGCGCAGCGTGATCGCAGCTCATCCCGTGGGGCGGATGGATGTTCGACACGCAGTTGCGTTCGGAGTCGAGGCGCCCGGGCTCGGGGTGATGGGTCAGATAGACGCCTATGCTGTCGGCAACCGACAGGCCCGGCCGTTCCCCGATGAGCACCAGCATGGTCGTGACGCCGAGTTGCGCACCGATGTGATCGCCCAGCGCGACCCGTGCCTGGGTGGCGATCACCGGCGGCGCGAAGGTCAGGCCGGGAAGCGCCCGCACGATCGCGGCGGTGAGGTCGGGGCCGTGGGTAAGCAGCGCTGTGGACGACAGGCCGTCGCACAGGGCGATTCCGATGTCGGCACCGCTGTGCGGCAGGGTCGTGCCCTCCTCCGGCCGGCGTCCCAGGTCGGGCCGGCGTAGGTAGACATCGCGGTCCGCGGCCGCGCTGCGGACCGTCACGGGTTCACCGAGTCCTGGTCCGTCCGGCGTGTTCCCGAGTCGGAGTGCTCGTAGCCGGTCCGCGAGGGACGCCACATCGAGTGGGTCGTGCACGGCGTCGCGTGCCAGCGCCTGGGCGGCGACGAACTCGAGGTGCCGTCGGGTGGGGAGGCCGTTGCCCGCCCGCCCCAGCCCGATGCGGGCCCGGGTGTGGCGACGCAGTTCTTCCCATGTGTCCGTCACAGCGCACCTCCGAGTGCACGCAACGGGGACGTTGCCACATCGATCGGGAGGATGCGCCCGGACTCGTCGGCCATCCCCTGTATGCGGAGCCAGTCCTCGAATTCCGGACTGGGCCGCAGGCCGAGGGCATCCCGCACGTACAGGGCGTCGTGGAACGAGAGCGACTGGTAGCCGAGCATGATGTCGTCGGCGCCCGGCACGGTGATGACGAACGCTGTCCCGGCGACACCCAGCAGCGTCAGCAGCGTGTCCGTGTCGTCCTGGTCGGCCTCGGCGTGATTCGTGTAGCAGACGTCGACGCCCATCGGCAGGCCCAGCAACTTTCCACAGAACTGGTCTTCGAGACCCGCCCGGATGATCTGTTTGCCGTCTTAGAGGTATTCGGGTCCGATGAATCCGACGACCGTGTTCACCAGGAGGGGGTTCAGATCGCGCGCCACGGCGTACGCGCGGGCTTCCAGGGTCTGCTGATCGACCGGTCGCCCGCCTGTCCCGAGGTGCGCTCCGGACGACAGCGCCGAGCCCTGGCCCGTCTCGAGGTACATGACGTTTTCGCCCACGGTACCTCGGTGCAGCGCTCGCGCAGCCTCGTTGCCTTCCCGCAACAAGGCGAGATCCACTCCGAAACCGCGATTGGCGCCTTCGGTTCCGGCCACGGACTGGAACACCAGATCGACGGGCACGCCCTGCTCGATCAGGTCGACGGTGGTGGTGACGTGGGTGAGCACACACGACTGGATCGGGATCGAGAACCGCTGCCGGATGTCGTCGAGGAGGTGAACCAGGTCGGTGACCGCGTGCGGAGAGTCGCTGGCGGGATTGATCCCGACGACGGCGTCACCGCAACCCATCAGCAGGCCGTCGAGCATCGCCGCCGCAACTCCGTGCGGGTCGTCGAGCGGGTGGTTCGGTTGCAAGCGCGTCGACAGCCGACCCGGCAATCCCACCGTCGTACGGAACGCGCTCGTCACGTTCGCTGCGCGCGACACCGCGATCAGATCCTGGTTCCGCATGATCTTGCTCACCGCCGCGACCATCTCGGGGGTGAGGCCGGGCGCGAGCGCTCCGAGCACGGCTGCGGAGTCGGTCTGTGCGGCAACGGAGAGCAAGTGGTCGCGGAAGCCGCCGACCGTCAGGTGTGCGACGGGTGCGAACGCCGCGGCATCATGCGTGTCGACGATCAGACGCGTGACCTCGTCCGACTCGTAGGGGACGAGCGCCTCGTCGAGGAAGGCCGTCAGCGGCACGTCCGCGAGCGCCCACTGGGCTGCCGCTCGTTCTGCGTCGGAGTGTGCCGCGCACCCGGCGAGTTCGTCGCCGGACCGTCGCGGCGATGCTCTGGCGAGCAGATCCACGAGACCGTGGAACTCGTGCGCGACACCGGCGATCTGCTGCCGATACACGGTCATGGCTGGGTCACCTCCGAGTCCTCCACCACGCGGCCGAGGCGTGGTCGGCACAGCGTACCGGGGTGGGAGGCGAGGCGCCGGTCGTGACGAAAGGGGTGGAGCTTCCCTCCGGGCGGGCAGGATTGCGCGCTGGACAGGGGCGGGTCGCTACGGGCTGGGTTGCTGCAGACCGACGGCCGCGCGCAACTCGTCCTCGACATCCTGCGAGGCGACGAACAGCAGTTCGTCCCCACCCTCGAGGGGGTCGTCGGGCTGGGGGACGATCACTCGCTCACCCCGGAGAATCGTCACCAGGGCGGCATCTCGCGGCAGTTGCAGCTTGCGGACAGGCTTGCCCGCGAGGGCGGTCGTGTCGGGCAGCGTGATCTCGACAAGGTTCGCACCCTTGCGTAGCGTCATCAACCGGACCAGATCCCCGACGGTGACGGCCTCTTCGACGAGCGCTGCAAGCATGCGCGGTGTGGATACCGCGACGTCGACGCCCCACGACTCGTCGAAGAGCCATTCGTTGCGAGGGTCGTTCACGCGGGCCACGACGCGCGGCACGCCGAACTCCGTGGTGGCGAGAAGGCTGAGCACGAGGTTGACCTTGTCGTCACCGGTGGCTGCGATCACCACGTCGTAGTTCTCCAGGCCGGCCGCCTCGAGCAGGCTGAGCTCACACGCGTCGGCGTGCACCCATTCGGCCTCCGGTACGGCGGCCGGTTCGACATGGTCGAGTTTGCGTTCGAGCAGCATGACGTCGTGGTTGTTGCGCACGAGCTCGCGGGCAATGGACCGGCCGACTGCTCCGGCGCCTGCGATGGCCACCTTCATCGACGGTTCCTCTCGGTTGACGGGGTCATCGTCCTCAATTGTCCTCGGCCGGGGGGCTCTCGGCCCGAGCGATCGCCTCGGCGGCGGAACCGGAAACGGCAGCGATGTAGACCAGATCGCCGGCCTGGATGACGGTCCTGCGATCGGGCAGGAGCCCGGCTCCGAACCTGATCAGGAACGCGACGCGGGAACCGGTCGCTTCCTCGAGTTCGGTCACGCGCCGCCCGACCCAGTCTTCGTGGACGTCGACGCCGGCCACGGCCACCGAACCCGTCGGGTCACGCCATTTCGCGGTCTCGCTGTCGTGGGTGAGCGCGTGCAGGAACCGATCCGTGGTCCACGGCACGGTTGCGACGGTCGGGATGCCAAGGCGCTCGTAGGCGGCCGCACGCTTCGCGTCGTAGATCCGTGCGACGACCCGCTCGACACCGAACGTCTCGCGGGCGACCCGGGCCGAGATGATGTTCGAGTTGTCTCCCGACGACACCGCGGCGAACGCGTCGGCGCGTTCGATACCGGCGCGGATCAGCACTTCCCGGTCGAATCCCATCCCGACGACGGTGCGTCCGGGGAAGTCCGGCCCGAGCCGCAGGAATGCGCTCGGATCGCGGTCGACGACAGCTACGTCGTTGCCGAGTCGCGCGAGCCCGGTGGCCACGGACGAACCCACGCGGCCACACCCCATCACCACCACGTACACCATGACTCCGTTTCTTCGATCGCAGGCCGGACAGAACACCGGTGGACGACCGTGGTTCCCGGTCGCCGAACGGAACCGTACCGCCCGGCGGTCGCACGCGAGGTCGGACGCGACGGAACCGTGCAAGGTGTGTGGAATCGGACAGCGGTGTCCGGTGCGCCGCGCGGCACGACGGACGGCTTACGCTTTGCGGGTGTCCAAGCTTTCGACCGCCACGAAACGGCTCCTGCTGGGTCGCCCGTTCCGCAGCGACACGCTCGGGCACGACCAGTTGCCCAAACGGATAGCGCTGCCCGTATTCGCGTCCGACGCGTTGTCGTCGGTGGCGTATGCGCCGGAGGAAATCTTCCTCGTCCTTTCCGTCGCCGGTCTGTCCGCATATGCGTTCACGCCGTGGATCGGGCTCGCGGTGGCCGTGGTCCTGGTGATCGTCGTCGCGAGTTACCGCCAGAATGTGCGCTCCTACCCGTCGGGGGGAGGCGACTACGAGATCGCGACGAAGAATCTCGGC
Organism: Actinomycetes bacterium; assembly: GCA_023417985.1. Lineage (GTDB taxonomy): Bacteria > Actinomycetota > Actinomycetes > Mycobacteriales > Mycobacteriaceae > Rhodococcus. Next base: position 9,316 of record JAEZDV010000111.1, read on the forward strand.
GCCACCGCGGGGCTGACGGTCGGCAGCGCACTCATGGTCGACTACGTGCTGACCGTCGCGGTCTCGCTGTCGTCGGCCGCGGCGAACATCGGTGCGG
>JAEZDV010000130.1 GCA_023417985.1 Actinomycetes bacterium
GCTGAAGGCCGGCGAGCTGAACCAGCTCACCTTCACCGTGTCGGACGAGGTGCTCGGCCGCTCGCCCAAGTCGCCGAAGGGCCTGTTCTGATGACGGGACTCATCGCCGCCGCGACCTCCGCGGCCGACAAGCGCGCCGCTTTCCGGGCCGGCCTGACGGCGGAGGGCATCACCCGGCTGCCGGGCGCGATCAATCCGCTGACGGCGAAGCTCATCCAGGAGATCGGTTTCGAGGGCGTCTACGTCTCCGGCGGCGCCTTCTCTGCCGGCCTCGGCCTGCCCGACATCGGACTCACCACCCTCACCGAGGTCACGGCACACAGTGCCCAGATCGCCGGGGTCACCGACCTTCCCGTCCTGGTCGACGCGGACACCGGATTCGGTGAGCCTATGTCCGCGGCCCGCACCGTCCTCGCGTTCGAGGACGCGGGAATCGCGGGTCTGCACCTCGAAGACCAGGTCAACCCCAAGCGGTGCGGGCACCTCGACGGCAAGGCGATCGTGCCGACCGACGAGATGGTCCGGCGTCTGCGGGCCGCGGTGTCCGCCCGTCGCGACCCGAATTTCGTCATCTGCGCCCGCACCGACGCCGCCGGAATCGACGGCATCGATGCGGCGATCGAGCGGGCGCAGGCGTACGCCGACGCCGGCGCCGACATGATCTTCACCGAGGCGCTGCACAACGAGGCCGACTTCGCGAAGTTCCGTGCTGCGGTGGACATCCCGCTGCTGGCGAATATGACGGAATTCGGCAAGTCGCAGCTGATCCCGGCGCAGACACTCGAGGACATCGGCTACAACGCCGTCATCTACCCGGTCACCACGCTCCGGCTGGCGATGGGAGCGATCGAGCACGGCCTGCGTGAGATCCACACGAAGGGAACGCAGGAGGGACTGCTGGATCGGATGCAGACCCGCTCGCGGCTGTACGAGGTGCTCGAGTACGAGCGCTACAACGAATTCGATTCCGGAGTCTTCAACTTCACCCTGGGCAGGAGCCAGTGATGACCGACACCGCTGTTCCCACGATCTACAAAGGTTTGGCCGGTGTCGTCGTCGACACCACCGCGATCTCCAAGGTGGTGCCGGAGACCAACTCCCTGACGTACCGCGGCTACGCGGTGCAGGACCTCGCGGCGCACTGCAGCTTCGAGCAGGTCGCGTACCTGCTGTGGAACGGCGAACTGCCCACCGACGCGCAGCTCGAACTGTTCTGTCAGCGTGAGCGGGCCAATCGCCGAGCCGACCGATCCCTGCTCTCGCTCGTGGCGAAGATGCCCGACAACTGCCATCCGATGGACGTGGTGCGCACCGCGATCAGCTGGCTCGGTGCCGAAGACCCGCAGGAGTGGGACAACGACCCGAAAGCCAACCGCGAGAAGGCCCTCCGCATGATGGCGGTGCTGCCGACGATCGTCGCGGCCGACCATCGCCGTCGTCACGGTCTCGATCCCATCGCGCCTCACAGCCACCTGGGTTTCGCGGAGAACTTCCTGAACATGTGTTTCGGGAAGGTTCCGGACAAGGAGATCGTCGCGGCTTTCGAGGTCTCGCTGATCCTGTACGCGGAGCACAGCTTCAACGCCTCCACCTTCGCGGCCCGCGTCGTCACCTCGACGCTGTCGGACATCTACAGCGCCGTCACCGCCGCCATCGGCACCCTCAAGGGCCCGCTCCACGGTGGGGCCAACGAAGCGGTGATGCACGACATGCTCGAGATCGGCGAGCCCGAGAACGCCGAGGAATGGATGCTCGGGAAGCTGGCCCGCAAGGAGAAGGTGATGGGCTTCGGCCACCGTGTCTACAAGCACGGTGACTCTCGGGTCCCGACGATGCGCGCGGCATTCCTCGACGTCGCCGCGCATACCGGCGGCGAGAAGTGGGCGGCGATCTACGAGATCCTCGAACGCACCATGAACAACGCGACGGGGATCAAGCCCAACCTCGACTTCCCCACAGGCCCGGCCTATTAGCTGATGGGCTTCGACATCGAGGTGTTCACGCCGATCTTCGTGATGAGTCGCATCACCGGATGGACGGCCCACATCATCGAGCAGGGTGAATCCAACGCACTGATCCGCCCGCTCAGCGAATACACCGGCGTGCCGCAGCGCTCGGTGGTTGCCTGAGCCCACGAACGGCGCCCCGGGGACTGGTCATTGTTGATTTCACCGTCTCCCGGATCCTGGGGCGCTTCCTTTCCACTGCTGTGGCCCGCCCCGCCGGTGCGGGCCACAGCGCGTCGATGGCGCTGACGTCGTCGCCGGACCACTCGACAGCGAGGTTCACAAGATCATGTTCACGAAAGTTCTGGTTGCCAATCGCGGTGAAATCGCGATCCGTGCCTTCCGTGCCTCCTACGAGCTGGGCGCGGGAACCGTGGCCGTCTTTCCGTACGAGGACCGCAATTCGGTCCACCGGTTGAAGGCCGACGAGAGTTACCAGATCGGTGAGCAGGGCCACCCGGTGCGGGCGTACCTGTCGATCACCGAGATCGTCTCCGCCGCGAAGAAGGCCAGCGCCGACGCGATCTACCCCGGCTACGGCTTCCTTTCCGAGAACCCCGACCTCGCTGCGGCGTGCGCTGCCGAGGGCATCACCTTCGTCGGCCCGTCGGCGGAGATCCTGGAGCTGACCGGCAACAAGGCCCGCGCGATTGCCGCGGCGAAGGCTGCGGGGCTGCCGGTGCTGGCGTCGTCGGCGCCGTCGGCCGATGTCGAGGAACTGCTCGCGGCAGCGGAGTCGATGGAGTTCCCGATCTTCGTCAAGGCCGTCGCGGGCGGCGGCGGCCGCGGCATGCGGCGGGTCGCCGACCGGGCGCAGCTGCGGGAGTCGATCGAGGCGGCGGCGCGTGAGGCGGAGTCGGCGTTCGGTGATCCGACGGTGTTCCTCGAGCAGGCCGTGGTCGATCCCCGTCACATCGAGGTCCAGATCCTCGCCGACGAGGCGGGCAACGTCATCCACCTGTTCGAGCGCGACTGCTCGGTGCAGCGTCGGCATCAGAAGGTCATCGAACTGGCACCCGCGCCGAACCTACCGGAGGAGCTGCGGCAGAAGATCTGCGCGGACGCCGTCGCGTTCGCCAAGCAGATCGGGTACACGTGTGCCGGCACCGTCGAGTTCCTGCTCGACACACGCGGAAACCACGTCTTCATCGAGATGAACCCGCGCATCCAGGTCGAGCACACGGTCACCGAGGAGATCACCGACGTCGACCTGGTTCAGGCGCAGTTGCGCATCGCGTCGGGGGAGACGCTCGACGACCTCGGCCTGAGTCAGGATTCGATCGCGATTCGCGGTGCTGCGTTGCAGCTGCGGATCACCACGGAGGATCCGGCGAACGGGTTCCGTCCGGACACAGGCCGGATCACCGGCTACCGCACTCCCGGTGGCGCAGGCGTTCGCCTCGACGGCGGCACCACCGTGGGCGCCGAGGTCGGTGCCTACTTCGACTCGATGCTCGTCAAGCTGACCTGCCGCGGACGTGACCTGCCCGCCGCGGTCGCCCGCGCGCGCCGCGCCGTCACCGAGTTCCGCATCCGCGGTGTCGCGACGAACATTCCCTTCCTGCAGGCCGTTCTCGACGATCCGGACTTCCGCTGCGGTGAGGTGACGACCTCGTTCATCGAGGAGCGTCCCGAGTTGCTCACGGCGCGCCGGCAGGCGGATCGTGGCACGAAGATCCTCGAGTATCTCGCCGATGTGACGGTGAACAAGCCGCACGGCGACCGACCGTCGACCGTGTACCCGCACGACAAGCTCCCCACGATCGACCTGTCCTCCACACCACCGAAGGGCTCCAGGGATCGGCTGCGGGAACTCGGCCCGGACGGTTTCGCCCGAGCCTTGAGGCAGCAGAAGGCTCTTGCGGTCACCGACACGACCTTCCGGGACGCGCACCAGTCGTTGCTCGCCACCCGTGTCCGGACCTCGGGCCTGGTCGCCGTCGCACCGTACGTGTCCCGGATGACGCCCGAGTTGTTGTCGGTGGAGGCGTGGGGCGGCGCGACGTACGACGTGGCGTTGCGGTTCCTGCACGAGGATCCGTGGGAGCGGTTGGCGGCGTTGCGGGAGGCGATGCCGAACATCTGTCTGCAGATGCTGCTGCGTGGCCGCAACACCGTCGGCTACACCCCGTACCCCGTGACGGTGAGGCGGGCGTTCGTCAAGGAAGCGACCGCGACCGGCGTGGACATCTTCCGGATCTTCGACGCCCTCAACAACGTCGACCAGATGCGTCCCGCGATCTACGCGGTCCGGGAGACCGGCACCGCGGTCGCCGAGGTCGCGATGAGCTACACCGGCGACCTGTCGAACCCGAACGAGAACCTCTACACCCTCGACTACTACCTCAAGCTGGCCGAGCAGGTCGTCGACGCAGGCGCCCACGTCCTCGCGATCAAGGACATGGCGGGTCTGCTGCGCGCCCCGGCCGCGACGACGCTGGTGACGGCGCTGCGGAAGAACTTCGACCTGCCCGTGCACGTGCACACCCACGACACCCCGGGCGGCCAGCTCGCCACCTATCTGGCGGCGTGGCAGGCAGGCGCGGATGCGGTCGATGCCGCGGCCGCGCCCCTCGCCGGGACGACAAGTCAACCGGCACTGTCGGCGGTGGTCGCGGCAGCGGCACGCAGCGAGTTCGACACCGGGCTGGATCTCCAGGCGGTCTGCAACCTCGAGCCGTACTGGGAAGCGCTCCGAAAGGTGTACGCGCCGTTCGAGTCCGGGCTCCCCGCCCCCACCGGGCGGGTGTACACCCACGAGATCCCGGGTGGTCAGCTGTCGAACCTGCGCCAGCAGGCCGTCGCTCTCGGCCTCGGCTACCGCTTCGAGGACGTCGAGGCCGCCTATGCAGGCGCGGACAGACTTCTGGGCCGTCTGATCAAGGTCACCCCGTCGTCGAAGGTGGTCGGCGACCTCGCCCTGCACCTGGTCGGTGGCGGGGTCCCAGTCGACGAGTTCGCCTCCGATCCAGGACGGTTCGACATCCCCGACTCGGTGATCGGGTTCCTGCGCGGTGAGCTCGGCACCCCGGCAGGCGGCTGGCCGGAACCGTTCCGCACCAAGGCCCTCGAGGGCCGCGGGGCCGCGAAGCCGGAGGTGCCTCTGGCCGACGAGGACGAGAAGCTTCTCGACGGCACTTCCGGTGAGCGTCGGGCAACCCTGAGTCGCTTGCTGTTCCCCGGCCCCGCACGCAAGTTCGTCGAACACCTCGACAGGTACGGCGACACCTCCCGACTGTCGGCGAACCAGTTCTTCTACGGACTGCGCCGCGGCGAGGAACACCGCGTCCAGATCGGCAAGGGCGGCGAACTGCTCATCGGCCTCGAAGCGATCTCCGAGCCCGACGAGCGCGGCTACCGCACCGTCATGTGCATCCTCAACGGCCAGCTGCGTCCGGTGTCCGTGCGGGACCGGTCCATCGCCAGCGAGATCCCGGCCGCGGAGAAGGCCGACCGCGGCAACCCCGGCCACGTCGCGGCCCCCTTCGCCGGCACCGTGACCATCGCTGTCGCCGAGGGTGATCGGGTCGAGACCGGGGACACCGTTGCCACGATCGAGGCCATGAAGATGGAAGCTTCCATCACCGCTCCGGTCGCCGGCACCGTCTCGCGGGTCGCATTGCGCGCACCGCAGCAGGTCGAAGGCAGTGACCTGCTGGTGGTTATCGACTAACCCTGTTTAGCCGCTCCGAACTGTGGCCCCGCACCGACCTGGTACGGGGCCACAGCCTTGTCGGCAGTTCCGCTATCCCCCGGGGGCGTAGCCGAGATTGTTGAGCACCTCACGGGTGGCGCGAGCGAAGTTCAGGGTGATGAAGTGCAGGCAGGGTGCACCCTCGAAGATCAGACGTTCGGCGAGTTTCGTGGCCACCTCGCGGAACGCGGTCCGGTTATCCTCCTGCCCCTCACCGGCGGCCCTTCGTCAGCCGTTGCTCAAGCCGTGCGACATCTTCGATCCCGACAGCACCAGGCTGCGTCGCACCGACCTGATCTCCGGGAGGATCGGCTTCGCGCCCTGCTCGGCGTCGAACGCCGTGATCCCGATCGTGTGCAGCAGATCCTCGATCATGCCGATTCGGCGTACTTCTGCCACCCCTGCGTCGCCGCCGCGCAATTGCCGGGGCGTGGTACTCGGTGACCGCACGGTTGAACCCGGTCACCGAAACCGAGCAGGGCGAACTGTTCGCCACCCACCGCCATCACGCATTCGTCACCAACTTCAAGCGGGCGCGACCGAGGAGATCAGTGGACAAGCCGGGCATGCCGGCGACTTTCGCATGTCCCGGCGGAGCTCCACCCGGAAATCGTCGAATCCGAAATCAACGACGGTGGATCAGGGCTCAGTAGGGATCACTCACGACTTTGCCGGGGCCCTTGGGCAACCCCGCCGTGGCGATGTCACACGTACCCGGGTGCCGCCGAGTCGGCGCCCTCGCTAGGACAACTCACTTCGCAGAAGTTCGGCCCCAGCAGCAAGCGCGACCATCTTGTCCCGTGCGACGCGTCGGCCCAGTGGCGCCATACCGCAATTGGTACTCGGGTAGAGCCTGTCTGCGTCAACAAACGGGAGTGCGCGACGAAGGGTTGCGGCGACCTCTTCGGGCGTCTCAATGGTGTCGCTCGCCACATCGATCGCTCCCAGCATGACCTTCTTGCCCCGAACCAGTTCGATCAGGTCAACAGGTACCCGCGAATTGTGACTCTCCAGCGACACGGTGTCGATCGTTGACTGTTGCAGCAGTGGAAACGACTCTTCGTACTGGCGCCACTCGGCCCCGAGCGTTGCCTTCCAGTCGGTGTTGGCTTTGATGCCGTAGCCGTAACAGATGTGAACGGCAGTTTCGCAGCTCAGCCCTTCGGTCGCACGCTCGAGCGCCGCAACGCCCCAGTCTTTCAGTTCGTCGAAGAACACGTTGAACGCGGGCTCATCGATCTGGATGATGTCGACGCCGGCAGCTTCCAAGTCCTTTGCTTCTTGGTTCAGGATGGTCGCGAACTCCCATGCGAGCTTTTCGCGACTTTTGTAGTGGTCGTCGTAGAGCGTGTCGATCATTGTCATTGGGCCAGGCAGGGCCCATTTGATCGGCTGGTCGGTCGCTGCTCGAAGACGCGTCGCATCCGCTGCGAACACTGACTTTTCGCGGCTCACCGCGCCGACAACCGTGGGGACGCTCGCGTCATAGCGGTCACGAATTCGCACGGTCTCGCGCCGGTCGAAGTCAACGCCACTGAGGTGCTCGATGAACGTGGTCACGAAGTGCTGACGCGTCTGTTCGCCATCGCTGATGATGTCGAGCCCGGCACGACGCTGCTCGTGTGCTGCGAGCGTCTGGGCGTCGAGTTTCCCTTCGCGCAGTTCGTCGTCTCGCAACTTCCACGGCGACCAGAGCTTCTCTGGCTCCGAAAGCCACGAGGGCTTGGGCAGGCTACCGACGATCGAGGTGGGCAGGAGTGTGTTCATCTCGGGTACCTTTCGGTCTCGCACGGTCAGGCGGATTGCGTGGTGGCCCACCGTTCGAGAACAGCGCCATACGGTTTCATGAGATTCACCTCGGTGAACTTTCCCTGTGTGGTCGCGAGCTGGGTGCGCTCGACACGGTCGTAGCTCACCTGCGGAAGCGAATAGTTGCAGTTGTCGAGACTCGGCTGGTAAACCTCGGACGCCGCAGTGTTCGCGTTGTAGATCTCGGGGCGATAGATCTTCTGAAACGTCTCCATCGTCGCGATCGTTCCCGCAAGTGCGAGGAACGAATAGTCGTTGAGCAGGTCACCACGGTGGTAGAAGGCCAACGGAGCGACGGACCCCTGAGGCATGAAGTAGCGAACCGTGAGCCCCATCTTTCCGAAGTACTGATCGGTGAGCGACTTCTCATCTGCCACGTACTCCACCCCGAGAATCGGGTGGTGATTCGTGAGCCGGCGGTAAGTCCTGGACGTCGACACGCTGATGCAGATGACCGGTGGCTGCGAGAACCGTTCGCAATACTCGTCCGATTCGAGAAAACGCTGAAAGACCTGCCCGTGCAGATCTCCGAAGTCGCTGGGGATTCCCGTCGCCTGGTGTCCCGGGAGGCGAACGCTGAAATCGTAGTCCCGAATGTACGAGGAGAAGTTGTTTCCGACGATGCCCTCCGTGCGGGCGCCCGTGGTGGTGTCGACGATGTCGACGTCGAGCACCTCGATCACCGGAAACGCCGCGTCATCCCCGACCGACGCGAGATGCAGGTCCACCGAGACGATGTCGAGTTCGAGTGCGTAGCGGTCACCGCGCGGATTGTCCCAGTGCACCAACTCGTTGACACGGGTGTTCATCATCGTCACCGCGTTGCGCAGATTCTGCCGACGATTCTCGCCGCGTGCGAGATTCGCGAAGTTCGTCGTGCTGCGCGAGCTGCTCGACGGGGTGTAGTCCTCGTTGAAACGCGTCGTGTCGATGCTGAAAACACAGTCGTTCGTCATGCTGACCAGTTGCCCCAATCATGTGCGGTGAGTGCAGCGACAAGCGCGTCACCGCACGGTTCACTGCCTGAGATTTCGCAGCACTTCAACCGAATACCGATGGTCCAGGGCCGAACTTTCAGGCCGAGAACACCCGGGAGGCGGTTATCCGAAGTGGCGTCGAAGTCAGTGTAAGTAGACACGCCGCCATAGGTTAATTGCCGAACACGATGGCTGAACATAGCCACTGCCTATGTCAGCAGATCGACTCCGAACCCCGAAACGACGTCGCGCATCTCCGCCACGAATCGCTGAGCCTGGGCGGTCAAGGACACCGAGGCATGACCGATCCAACCGATCTCGATGCGCTCGTCCACGTCGAGCGGAACAGCGACGATGGACGGATCGAGATCGTCCGAGATGATGCCGGTGGAGATGGTGTACCCACCCAGACCGATCATGAGGTTGAAGATGGTCGCTCGGTCGCTCACCCGGATGTCCTGCTTCGACGACCGGGTGGAGAGGATCTCTTCAGCGAGGTAGAAGGAGTTGTTCACGCCCTGGTCGAACGTGAGCCGGGGCAACTCTTCGAGATCGCTCAGCGTCACACTCTTTCGCCCTGCGAGGGGGTTCGTGCGGGCGATGAAGATGTGCGGCGACGCCAGGAACAGCGGCGTGAAGACCAACCCTGCTTCGCGAATCAGCTTGTTGATCACCTTTGCGTTGAACTCGTTGCGATAGAGCACACCGAGCTCACTTCGCAGCGTGCGAACGTCCTCGATGATGTCCCACGTGCGGGTCTCTCGAAGACTGAACACATACTCCGCGGCTTCGGACGCTTTCACCATGCGGGCGAAGGCGTCGACGACGAATGAGTAGTGCTGAGTTGACACGGCAAGGAGCCGGCGTGAGGGCCCGCGGCCGAGATACCGCTGTTCCAGGAGTTCTGCTTGCTCGACCACCTGGCGCGCGTAGCCCAGAAATTCCGCTCCGTCTTCGGTGAGGGTCACCCCACGGGTCGAGCGAACGAAAAGTGTATTTCCCACGCGACTTTCGAGGTCCTTCAGCGCGGCCGACAGGGTCGGTTGCGCGACATAAAGCAGGTCCGCCGCGGCACTGATGGATCCTTCGGCGGCCACCTCCACGAAGTATCGCAACTGCTGAATGGTGATTCCCCGCACCGTTCCTGCGGTGTCCCGTGCCATAGCAAGAACCTATCGCACCTGTACACGTCGCCGACGCTGCGGATAACCGGTGTGCCGTCCATGTGCGCGTCAGCGACGACAGGCTCAAGGCCGCCCCGACGATGACAGAACCCGCTCCGACTTTCAGTCGCTCCGAGAGGCCGCCCGCGGACGTGCTCACCCACGAAGCCCCCGTGGAGATGCCGTGAGGGCACGCGACCAGTCCTCGAGGCTGAATGTTCCGAACTAGCAAATTCGCCCAGGCGGAACCATCTGGAGTCGGCCGGAGCAGTCCGCGTGACAGGTCTGCACGACGCGGCAGCCGCATCTAGAACCGGCCCCCTCGGGTGCGCGGCACGTTGACTCCGCGATGCGGTGCGGTGCTCTGGGGAGAGGAGCCGCACGGCGTCGTCGTTTTGCTCTCTTGCGGGGCGATGCACGGCTGGACGCCATCTCCGTGGTCAGTCACCGAGTCGCATCAAGGTCCGCGGAGGTCAAGAACCAAGCAGACGCGCCAGACCAGGCCACTTCCACCACTGGGTGCGATAACGGCAATTATCGACATCGACTCACACAAAACTATGAGTGACTGGGACCGCCGTCCGAATCCAGCATCCGCTCCAGCGCGGAGGCACGACCGATGCGCTCATAGGTGCCCGGTCTCACGACGATGCAGCGGCCGTGTCCAGCCCGCGCGAGAAACGTGAATCGTCACTAAAGCCGCAGGTAGGGATACCGAGATCATCGAAGATGTCGCGGAGGCGTGCGAGTTCCTGCCCGGTCCCGCAGCTCTGCCGCATGAACCCGAACAGTGATCGCGCGAACCGGGGATCATGACGGGCGGCGTCGATCGCCTCGTCGATCGCGGACCGCAACGAGGCGGCCGCATCGGCGTAGTCGTCGCCGGCGGTCGGTGTCCGTCCGAACCGCGGATTCCTGGTGCCTGTGTCCCTCTCGGGGCAAGGTCGACCGGGCGCATAGTCAACGCCGACGGGTTCAGGGCTGAACAGATGCCCGTACTCTCCCCGTGGGGTGATCTCGCAGGTGCCGAGTCGGGCGATGGTGTCGGCGGCGACGGTGATCAGTTCGACCTGGTCCGGCCTGCGCAGCGTTTCGAAGGGCCGGTAGATGATCCGTGGTGGTCGGCCGCCGCGGCGTGCCCATATTTCCCGGAGGACGGGGCCGGCGCCGTCGATCGGCGCGCACAGCTCGTCGATGAGCGTGCGCAGCAATCGGAACCACATCCCGCTATGCACCGTGCGGCGAGGCAGCGGCACCGCCCCGTCGTTTATCGCCTGATCGGTGTAGCTGTCGAGAGTGACCACCGCCGCCGGCGCCGGTCGCGGCAGGTGGTCTTGAGTGTGCCAGTGCAGGTGATCGAGGTACCCGAAGCAGGGTTCGAGAAGACAACGGTGCGTCGTGCAGCTCAGCTGGAGCGGTAGCCCGGACGTGAGCGTCAGGCCCTGGCGGTGCGGGTCTACGGCGCAGCGCGGGCAGACCCGCAGTTCGGCCGGTGCTGTGGGCAACCAGGGTCGCCACCCGGGCCCGGGTCGGCGGCGGCCACCGCTGCCGCGCCGGGAAGCGGGCAGCAGGATCGACAGTTGCCGCACGTACACGTCGTAGTCGTTGCCCTGCGGGTCGAGTGAGTCCAGCAGCCACGGAACGTGCCCGGCCACACTCATCCGCCGCACCCGGTCGTGGTCGAGGCCGCTACGCCGGGCGATCGTCGTGACCAGCTCCGCGGGCGGGTCGATGTCGAGCATCCCGGTCGTGTCCGGCCGGTGGCCCAGGTCGTGTTCGAGCAGCTCACCGAGAGTCAGGCGGTAGTCGGCGGCGATCCGGTACAGCCACGACGTCAGCCGCTCGCCGCGCCGGGGCGGCGGGTGCAGCGGCCACCGCTCCGCCGAGTTCACCCGACGATCTCGCGCTCGAACTGGCGACGGCGCTCACTGGGGCCGGCGTAGCCGGCCATCGTCAGGGTGCGCCGGTTGATCGCTTCCTCCCCAGTCTCGACCGCGGCGACCGCGGCCTCGGTCAACAGCAGTGCGAGTTCCCCGATCGTCCCTTCGCTGCGGGCGATCAGGTAGCGGGCCATGTCCTCGCCGTCCAGGTGCGAGGCCCGCCGCAGCGGGAAGGACGCCGCGAAGCTGGCCAGCAGGGACCGCGTGTCCTCGCCCACCTCCCACGGAGGCAGCACCACCGGGGCGAACCGGTTCTCGAGTTGGTCGTCGCTGCGGATCGCCAGGTACGCCTCGCGGGTGCCGACACCGACCAACGGGATCTGCAGCTCGTTGCCCAGGTAGCGCAGCACGTTCAGGAATTCGCGGCGGGCGCTGTCGCGGCCGGCGAGCACGTTGTGCAGTTCGTCGATCACCAGCATCCGAACCTCCGTCGTCCGCAGCAGCGCCAGCGCGATCTGCTCGAGTTCGGCCACGCGGCGCCGGGGCCGGATCGGTGCCCCGAGTGCGGCGTGCAGGGCGACGTAGAACCGGGACACCGACGGGTCCGACGGCATCTGCACACACAGCACCGGAATCACTTCGTGGTCCTCGGCACTGACCGGTCGGTGTCGGCGCCGGAACTTCTCGATGATCATCGACTTGCCGTTGTTCGTCGGCCCCACCAGCAGCAGATTCGGCATCCGCTGCCGGCTCGGCCAGTCGAGCAGGGACTCGAGGCGTTCGAGAGCGTCCACCGCCCGCGGGTACCCGATCCAACGGTCGGCGCGGATGTGCCGGATCCGCTCGGCCGCAGGCAGCCGAGCGATGCCCCGTGCGCCTTCGACCAGATGCGTCAGATCGCCAGGCTCGTCCACTGCTCACCACTCCTCGATGTCGTCGAACGGGGCCACCGAGACGCAAGCACCGCCGTCGGCTGGGACTGTGTCCGGTGGTGGCAGTGCGGCGTTGGCCGTGTTCGTGGCAGCCAGCAGGTGGCGACGTCGTTCGTGGTCGCGGCGGGTTCTGCGGGTCCGTGTGCGGGCGGAGCCGACAATCTCCCGCATCTGATCGATCATCGCGAACAGCGCTGCCTCGTCGACCTCCCGGCGGCCGCGCTCGCGGAGCCGGGACACCGCCTGGCGGTGCTCCCACAAAGTCACTGCAGGATGCGACAGGGTCCGGTAGGGCACCTCGAGATAGCAGCCGCCATGCGGGTCGAGGACCCAGACACGGCTGATGTCACGTGGATCGCGGCGGATCACGAACTTGTCCAGCGTTTCTCGCCGGGCGATCCACGGCTTGAGCGCGTTGGAGAAGTAGTGGACGTGGTCGATGACAAACCCGGTGCGGGTCAACCGGCGCCGGACGACCGGCAGGAAGTCGACCAGGAACGCGGCCTCGTTCGCTACCAGCGCCGGTGCACCGCTGCGGGACACCTCCTGATCCCAGCGGCCGGCGGGGGTTTGTCCCAGCCCCGCGTGAACGGTGCCGTGGTAGCGGGCCACCGCCAGGACCAGCCAGCGTTCGAGTTCAGTCAACGTCAACACGGCAGTCGCTTGCGGGTCGTAGGCGCCGCGCTCGGCCGGATTCGAGAACGTGGTGCCCGGCAGCTCGTGCACCATCGACATTGCCGTGCCGATGACCCGCTCCACGATCCCGCCGTAGTGCGGGCGCCCCGGAGGCCGGTACTTCAGGTTGGTGCCATGCTGTTCGCAGCCACGTCGCAGGGCCTCGCTCTTGAATTCGGCGGCGTTGTCCAGGTACAGCTGCCGCGGCTTGCCGCCCATCGGCCATCGGACCCGATCCGCCAGCCCCAACGCGTCGAGTCGGACGCGTTTGTCGCAGAACACCTGCGCCAGGCACAATCCCACCGACACTGCGGACGGTGCCTCCAGTGTGAGAACCAACCCGAGCAGGCACCGACTGTGCACGTCGATCGCGACGGTCAGGTAGGGCCGGCCGATCGGCTGCCGGTCACGCTCGTCGACGACCATCAGATCGACCACAGTGTGGTCAATCTGCACCCGGTCGAGCAGCCCGTCCACCACCGGGGGCGTGCCTCCGGCCGCCTGGACGTCTCGTGCCGCATCCGGACCATACCGGCGTCGCGCCACTTGCCCGGGATGCAGGGCCGCGATGCGGGCGGCGACCGTGTTGCGTGCCGGCACCCGAACACCCTCCTCCCGGCACGCCCTGACGATCTGCCGGTACACCACCGCCAGGCTGGGTTTCTGCTTCTTCAGGTACGACTTACGCACGAGCTCGGCGAGCAACTCCTCGACCTCGCCCGGCAACCGGCCTCGACCGCGACCTCCATCAGACCGCCCTGGCAACAGGTCACTGACCACCCCCGATCCCTGCCGGTACCGGCAGATCAGCGTGTAGACCTGACGGCGAGAAATCCTCAGCCGGGCAGCCGCCGCGTCGGCGGCGATCGCGCCCACCGAGTCCGCTGACGCGAGTGGCGCGATCACCGTGAACCGTTCCCGCGCCGTCGACCACTCGGCCTCCGACGCGGTCAACACACCCGACTCGGTGACCGCTCCACTATCCACGGTCACCAGTACCACCGCCGCCGGCGTGCCCAGCGCATGCACCGACGATAGTGCACGTCACTTCTGCCCTCAGCTGATCAGAAGACCTCAGCACGAGACCTCGTTCGACCAGGTCGTCGTGAACCCGACTTCTGAAAGTGACACGCATGCCCGACTTTCGATGCGATCCGGAAGGAACGGTGCATTACGACACCATCGGCGTGATCCAGGGCATGCGGCACCTGCCCGCGACATTCACCCCGGGACAACGGAGGGGGCCGGGCCTGAGCGCCACGCTCGAGAAGTTGCAGCGGATCTGCGACGAGCAGCAACTCGCCGCCCCGGTCACCGCCCGCCCGGAGGTCGCGCGCATCGACTGACCACGAGGAGCCCCGGCTGTCGCGGCGGGGTCGCGCCGCCGGGTGCATCTCGGCAATTTCGTGTTATCCCTTTTTTCCGTCCCGTCCGAAATAGACCACCCGCAGCGAAACGGGCATCCCGGGCGGTGCCCCAGGATGCGCGGGCATATTCCGGCAGCGGTGGGGGTACACGGGTTCCGGTGGCAACACACCCGACAACGGGAGGAATTTCATGATCGTCCGGAGACTCGCGAGACCGATGCTCGCGTCCATTTTCATTGCCGGGGGCGTCGACGCTCTCCGCAATCCCGCTCCGCGGGCGAACGCGGCCCAACCCGGGCTCGACCAGGCGGTGAATGCATTGCCCGCCTCGGTCACCGATCGGCTCCCGAGCAACCCCGAGACGCTGGTCCAGCTCAACGCAGCCGTACAGATCGGCGCCGGTGCGCTCTTCGCGCTCGGTAAGGCGCCGCGACTCTCGGCACTCGCCCTCGCAGGCTCGCTCATACCGACCACCGCCGTCGGACACGACTTCTGGAACGCTCAGGATCCGGAAACCCGCTCCAGGCAGCGCACCGAGTTCATCAAGAGCGTCAGCCTGCTGGGTGGGCTCCTCATCGCCGCAGCGGACACCGAGGGCAAACCGTCGCTCGGCTGGCGGGGCCGCCGCGCCGCACGACGCGCGCAGGCTTCCGTGGCCGCCGCACTCCCCCTCGTCGCTGCCGATCGCGGCACGTCGGACGCGTTCAGCAACGTCGCGGACCGCGTGAAGTCGCTCACCGGTGAGGCAGCCGAGCAAGGCGGCCATCTGCTGGAAGTGGCAAAGGAACGCGGCCCTGTGCTCGCCGAGGTGGCCAAGGAACGCGGCACCGACATCCTCGAGGTCGCACGCGACCGTGGACCGGTCCTGGCGGAGCGGGCACGGGAGCGCGGCACCGGCCTTCTCGACATCGCGAAGGAACGCGGTCCGGAGTTCGCCGATACCGCGCGCGGGCGCGGCATCGAACTCCTCGACGTCGCCAAGGAACGCGGCCCCGAGATCGCCGAGGTGGCACGCGTGCGCGGCACCAAGTTCCTCGATACGGCTCGCGACCGCAGCAGCGAGTGGGCACAGCTCGCCGACGAGCGTTCGGCAGTGCTCAACGCCAAAGCGCTCAAGGCGGCCGAGAAGGCCCGGATCAGCGCCGAGAAGGCTCGTAAGCAGGCAGAAAAGACCATCGAGAAGAACCGCAAGGCGCTCGAGAAGCGGTAGATCCGCTCGGTCACGAGCAACAACGAGCCGAGTGATCGGCTCCAGCGGCAGGCACGCGC
>JAEZDV010000279.1 GCA_023417985.1 Actinomycetes bacterium
CCCAGACCGCCGCGGGCAACGGGCAGGCGACGACCACGTTGCCGGCGGCGTCGTCGAGGAGATCGGCGAGCAGGGCCGCGGTGTGCTGATCGCTGTGATCGATCACCAGTGGGACCGACCGGATGGCGCTGCGCGGCACGGTGTCCGGGAGTCCCGCGACCAGGGCGTCGGGGGACGCCACCACGAGCTCCTGCTCCGTCATCGGGATGGCCGAGAACGTCGCGTGTTCGGCGGAGGAGTCGATGACCCCGATCTCCGCGTCACCGGACCGCAACGCCGAGAGGACACCGGCCGGACCGTCGGCCGCGAGGACGCGGACCGCGAGCCGGGGAAAGCGCTCCCGGAAGAGTCGGACGACGTTCACGAGCGGATCGATGCTGAACGCCGCGTACGTCACCACGTCGACCCGTCCGGATTGCAGTTCCCGGACCGCATCGACCTTGCGCCTGGCGCGCTCGACGTCGGCGAGGATGCGCCGCGCCGCGTCGTCGAGCTTGCGTCCGGCCTCGGTGAGTTCGAGGCGGCGTCCGGTCCGGTCGAACAGTGTGACGCCGAGACGCTTCTCGAGCGTCCGGATGGCCTGCGACAGGGAGGGCTGGGAGATGTAGAGCGACTGGGCGGCCTTCGTGATCCCACCGTGGTCGACGACTGCGACGAAGTAGGTCACGAGGTGCAGATCCACCCCAGTCACTCTAGTGATCGCCCTTTCCGGAGATCAGTGGTGCTTCCACTGCGCTGATCAGCGGCCCTTCCACTGCGGTGCGCGCTTCTCGGCGAACGCCTTGGCGCCCTCCTGCGCGTCCTCGGAGGCGAAGACCGGAGTGAGGTACTCCCACTGCTTCTTGATCAGGTCCTTGTCGGTGTAGTTGATCGCCATCGAGGTGACCTGCTTGGTGGCCTTAACGGCGAGGGGGCCGTTGGCGGCGATCTTCGCGGCGAGCTCACGAGCACCGGCGAGGGCCTCGCCGGGCGCGGTGACCTTGTTGACCAGGCCGAACTGGTGGGCGCGCGCGGCGGTCAGCGGGTCTCCGGTCAGGGCCAGTTCCATCGCGACCTGGTAGGGGAGGATCTTCGGCAGACGCAGTAGACCGCCTGCGGCCGCGGCGAGACCACGCTTGACCTCGGGGATGCCGAACTTGGAGTTCTCGGCGGCGACGACGAGGTCGGCGGACAGTGCGAGCTCGCAGCCACCGGCCAGAGCCCAGCCCTCGACCGCCGCGATCAGCGGCTTGCTCGGCGGGGCCTCGGTGAGACCGCCGAAACCGCGGTCCTTCAGCGACACCTGCTCGCCGCGCGAGAACGCCTTGAGGTCCATGCCCGCACAGAACGTGCCGCCGGCGCCGGTGAGGATGCCGATGGTGAGGGCGTCCCGCGACTCGAGTTCGTCGATGGCGGCCGCGATGCCCTCGGACACCTCGAGATTGACGGCGTTCTTCGCCTCGGGACGGTTGATCGTGATGACGGCGACTCCGTCGGCGAACTCGGTGAGCACGGCGCTCATGGGGGATCTCCTCTGTTGATCGATGGGGCAGCCGGTGAGACTTTCACCAGCGGGGTCTCGTGCGGGCTCAGTCCGGCAGCGACAGGGTCGAGGGCGCGGTGCGGTGTTCGGACACCGTCGCCAGCGACCATCGGACGGGATCGACGGTCTCGTCGGCGAGGTCGGCCACCGTCGGGGCGGGCCTCGAGGTGAGGATGCCGCGCTCACTCAGGACCAGCAGATGCGCATCGGTCTCGCGCAGTGCGAGGCGCTTCATCGTGAGGTTGAGGTCGCTGAACGGACGGGACCAGCCGACAGTCTGGGTGATCTCCCACGCCGTCGACTCCGGGCGCGCGGCGACCGCCTCGGTGATCTCGGTGAGACGCTCCTCGTGATGCGACAGGAGTCCGGTCACCCGGGCGCCCAGACCGCGGAAGCGGTATTCATGCGATGGCAGGGCCTCGTGGTCCCGCATCTTCTCGGTGTTGGCCAGCGACACCAGATAGTCCGCGAGCGGGCTCTCCGTCTGCATCGGACTCGTGGAGACATTGGGGCTGATGCGCGGCAGCAGGTGATCGCCGGTGAAGATGATCCCCGCGTCGTCGTCGGCGAAACACAGATGGCCGGGTGTGTGACCGGGCGTCCAGATGGCGCGCAGATTCCAGCCGGGGATGTCGAGCGGGGCGTCGGCGGTCAGCTCCCGGTCGATGGTCCGGCCGTCGGGCAGCCGCACGAAGTCGACGAGCCCGAGCCCGGCGACGTCGGCCGGTGCACCCAGCACCCGCAACTCCCACCGGGCGTCGTCGAGCTGACTCTCCACCTCGTCGTCGGAGTGATAGCGCAGGTGACACGCGTCGGCGCGGTGCATCAACAGCTCCACGTCGGTCTGTTCGAGCAGGCGCGGGACCAAGCCGAAGTGGTCGGGATGGAAGTGGGTGATGGCCGCCGACCGCACGTCGATGACGTCGTGACCGGTGCTGCGGATGCCGTCGACAAGGGCTCGCCAGGACTCGTCCGACGGCCACCCGACGTCGATGAGCGCCAGGCCACCGTCGGGCAGCGCGAGGGCGTAGACCAGGACGTAGCGCAACGGGTTGGGGCCCATCGGCACGGGGATCGACCACAGACCCGGGCGCACCTCCTCGACAGGGGGGAGCACCTTGTCGGCCCAAGCCTGCTGCTGACGCCGACCGGTCACCTCGATCGTGGCCATCCTTGACCTCCTGAGCCGTCA
>JAEZDV010000004.1 GCA_023417985.1 Actinomycetes bacterium
CCTTAGGTGCGAACGTTCTCGTCGTCGAGCCGGGTGACGTCACCGTCGGCCGGCCCGTGGGCGCGCCCCACGTGCGCCTCGGCACGCCTCCGCTCCACCATGTGCGGGTAGTGCAGCTCGAACGCCGGACGCTCCGAACGGATCCGCGGCAGCTCGGTGAAGTTGTGCCGCGGCGGCGGGCAGCTGGTGGCCCACTCGAGCGAGTTGCCGTAGCCCCACGGGTCGTCGACCGTGACGACCTCGCCGTAGCGCCAGCTCTTGAACACGTTCCACACGAACGGGATCGTCGAGATGCCGAGGATGAACGCGCCGATGGTCGACACCACGTTGAGGGTGGTGAAGTTGTCCATGGGCAGGTAGTCGGCGTAACGACGCGGCATGCCCTCGTCACCCAGCCAGTGCTGCACCAGGAACGTGGTGTGGAAGCCGATGAACGTCAGCCAGAAGTGGAACTTGGCCAGGCGCTCGTCGAGCATGCGGCCCGTCATCTTGGGGAACCAGAAGTAGATGCCGGCGTAGGTGGCGAACACGATCGTGCCGAAGAGCACGTAGTGGAAGTGCGCCACGACGAAGTACGAGTCGTGCAGGTGGAAGTCCAGCGGCGGGCTCGCGAGGATGATGCCGGTCAGTCCGCCGAAGAGGAACGTGATGATGAAGCCGACCGAGAACAACATCGGTGCTTCGAAGGTGATCTGCCCTCTCCACATGGTGCCGATCCAGTTGAAGAACTTCACGCCCGTCGGGACGGCGATCAGGAACGTCATGAATGCGAAGAACGGCAGCAGAACAGCGCCGGTCGCGTACATGTGGTGTGCCCACACCGCGATGGACAGGGCCGCGATGGCGATCGTCGCGTAGACCAACCCGCTGTAGCCGAAGATCGGCTTGCGGCTGAAGACCGGGAAGATCTCCGAGACGATGCCGAAGAACGGCAACGCGATGATGTAGACCTCCGGATGGCCGAAGAACCAGAAGAGGTGTTGCCACAAGATCGCACCACCGGTCGCCGGGTCGTAGATGTGACCTCCGAGCACCCGGTCCACGATCGCACCCATGAAAGCGGCCGCGAGCAGCGGGAATACCAGCAGGATCAGGATCATCGTGATGAAGATGTTCCAGGTGAAGATGGGCATCCGGAACATGGTCATGCCGGGGGCGCGCATGCACACCACGGTGGTGATGATGTTGACGGCGCCGAGGATGGTGCCGAGACCCGTGATCGCCAGGCCGAGGAACCAGAGATTCGCGCCGACGCCGGGGGTGTGCTCCTCCGAGGCGAGCGGCATGTACGACGTCCAGCCGAAGTCTGCGGCGCCGCGTGGCGTGACCAGGCTGTAGACCACCGCGAGCGAGCCGAACAGGTACAGCCAGTAACTGAATGCGTTCAACCGGGGAAACGCGACGTCGGGAGCACCGATCTGCAACGGGAGGATGTAGTTCGCGAAGCCGAAGACCACCGGCGTCGCGTACATCAGCAGCATGATTCCGCCGTGCACCGTGAACAGCTGGTTGTACTGCTCGTTCGACAGGAACTGCATGCCGGGACGGGCGAGTTCGGCGCGCATCAGCAACGCCATCAGGCCGCCGACGAGGAAGAATATGAAGGAGGTGACGATGTACATCAACCCGATGGTCTTCGGATCGGTCGTGGTGATCACGTCGCGTATGACCGCGCCCTTCGGCTTGCGTCGAGGGGGATACGGCCGTCTTGCCTCGACCGGAGCAATCACCGCGTTCATCGGGCCTCCTCACGCCGCCGAAGCGGCGATCTCGACGATTCAGACCGAGCCACGCGCGGCGGCGCGCGCGTCGTCAGCCTGCGGAGCAAGCAGATGGATCCCAGACTAGGGCGTGCGTCTATCCTGCGGAGCGATTCTCGGCGATTGGTTCCCGGTCCTCACGCACTGCCGGAGGACCGTCTCTCCGACCATTCGCATGCGTTCCCACGAGGGCTCTTCGGCCATTGCCCGCACACGTAGGTGCCGGACGTGCGCAATTCCTCCGTGGTCGTCGACCGATCGAACACGTGCGACAGCGCAGTACCGCTCTGTTGCCGCGCCGCACAGGCGCGCGCGTCGGCGCGCATGTGGTGCCCACAACTCTTCGGGGGACGGCAGCACAGAAGACGGTCGCGGGACCCGGCGACGTAAGGTATCGGCCCTGCGCTTCGCCCCGATGTTGCGGTTCTCGATGTCCGCCTGTCGAACGGAAACGGCGTCGAGCTGTGTCGCGAACTACTCGCTCGCGTACCCGAGCTACGATTTCTGATACCGATCTCGCACCCGGAGGATCAGGCGATGCTCGGAAGCCATGCGGCAGAGGTACTGCGGGCGAAGTTGAGCTCGGACGCGACAGCCGAAGCGTTCTCCGGCCTGACAGGCAGGGAACGCGCCCTCCTCACGTTGCTCGGTGAGGGTTTGACCAACAGACAGATCGCGGAGCGAATGTTTCTCGCGGAGAAAACGGTCAAGAACTACGTGTCGCGGCTCCTGACCAAGCTCGGGCTGCAGCGCCGGACTCAGGCCGCAATCCTGGTGACGAGAACGAATCCGTCCCCTCCCCGAGTCATCTCCCCTGCGCGGGGATCAGACGTGCAGTGACCATGAATTCTGGAGCGTTCGAGCGAACCGGAGGAGACCGTCATGACCCGACACCATCCGATTGTCGTAGGGGTGAGCGGAACCCCGTCGTCGTTGCAAGCCGTGTCGTGGGCTGCGCAGGAAGCGGTGCTACGGAGTGCGCCGTTGACCTTGCTCACCTCACTGTTCGTGCCCGGTACGTTCGGTGTGCCGCTCGAAGTGCCCGCCGACATGGTCGATCGGGACCGGCTCGATGCCGAGAGACGGCTCGACGAGGCACGGGAGGTGGCAACTGGGACAGCGAGCCGTCCGCTCGAGATCACCGCTACGACGTGCACCGGTCCCCCAGCGGGTGAACTGATCGACCGGTCCGCGTCCGCGCAGATGGTGGTGGTCGGCTCGAACCGGCGCGGGTCCGTCACCCGCACGTTCGCCGGGTCCGTCGCTTCCCCCGTGGTTGCTCATGCGCACGCACCGGTCGCGGTCGTACCCGCGCTCCCGGACAGCGAGGTCTCCGATGTGGTCGGCCCGGTCGTCGTCGGCGTTGATGGGACCGAGCACTCCGCCCGCGCGATTACTGTCGCGTTCGAGGAGGCAGCATTACGCGGCGTCGATCTGGTAGCAGTGCACGCCTGGTCGGATGTCGACATCTACGCGCGATTCCCTGCCGACTTCGATTGGGCTCCGATCGAGTTGCGGGAACGGACAGTACTCGCAGAGAGCCTGGCCGGGCGTAGCGCCGACTTTCCCGAGGTCGAAGTGCACCCGATCGTCGTCATGGACCGACCTGCTGAGAATCTCAGAACTCGTGCCGAACACGCGCAACTTCTCGTGGTCGGCAGCCGTGGACGAGGCGGCTTCGCGAGCATGCTGCTGGGCTCGACCAGCCTGGCACTGACGAATTCGACGGCCTGCCCACTCCTCGTGGTCCGGTGACAGCGCCTGCACTGGATACAACTCTCCGAGCTGTCTTCCGTTCACCCGGCCACAGTCGAATCGTTGTGCGCTCCAGGACTGTGCGTGAGCTTTGGCATAGGAAGCGCTCAGGGAGTTCCGGAATATCTTGCGCCGGCACCCTATTCGGTGTCTCGAATACTGTGCGCGACGGACGTGGGGGGGCC
>JAEZDV010000014.1 GCA_023417985.1 Actinomycetes bacterium
GCATGAGCGAGGCCTCGGGCACTCAGCAGCGCACCGTTGTTCAGCAACTGGCTGCGCTCGCGCACCGGGTCTCGACGGAAGGCCTGCCCCCCGAACTCCGCGACGACGTCGCACGGCGAGTCCTCGACCTCTTGGGCAACAGCATCGCGGCGCGTCACCAGACGCCGGCCGCGGCCGTGACCGCGGTGGTCCGCAACTGGGGCGGCAACGCACACGCGACTGCGATCGGCACCGGTGGGAAGTTCCCCGCTGCCGCAGCCGCACTCGTCAACGGAACCCTGGCCCACTCCATGGATTCCGACGACACCCACCTCCCGTCGGTCCTGCATCCGTCGGCGTCGGTGATCCCGGCTGCTCTGGCGGTCGCCGAATCCACGGGCGCCACGGCCGACCGCATGCTCGACGCCGCAGGTGTCGGCATCGAGGTCGCGGTGCGTCTGGGCATGGGCGGGTTCGACGAAGAACTCGGCAACTCCGAATTCTTCGAACGTGGTCAGCACGCGACCTCCATCTGTGGTGCCGTCGGCGCAGCAGTCGCCGCGGCGATGGTCTACGGCCTCGACGAAGAGGGGATCGGTCATGCGGCGGGCATCGCCGCCAGCATGGGATCCGGTCTGCTCGAAGCGAATCGGACGGGCGGGACCGTCAAGCGCGCCCACTGTGGATGGGCCGCGCACGCGGGCGTCACCGCAGCCGAGCTCGCTCAGGGCGGATTGACCGGACCCCCGACGGTCGTCGAGGGTCGCTTCGGGTTCCTCTACGCGTTCTGCGGTGAACGCGCCGATGTGGACAAGGTGACCGATCGGCTGGGTGAGCATTGGGAGTTGCCGGGCATCTTCTTCAAACCCTATCCGTGCAATCACTTCACGCATGCCGGCATCGACGCCGCGCTCGAACTGCGAGCTCGTGGAATCAGCCCGGAACAGGTCGACGCCATCGAACTCGGTGTTCCCGGTCCGGTACTGAGGACGATCGCGCAGCCGACCGAGGACAAGGCCCGACCGAAGTCGGGGTATCACGCCGCGTTCAGCGGGCCGTATACCGTTGCCGCGGCATTGTGTGGGGGAAGCGGGCTCGGAGTCGGGCACGCCGACTTCACCGACACCGCCGCCGCCGACGAACAGCGACTCGCGCTCGCCGCGAAGGTCACGTGTGTAGCCGACGAGAAGGCCGACTCGATCTACCCCTACCAGTTCCCGGCGGTCCTCCGCGTGACCACTACGGGCGGGGCGGTCCACGAGGTCCGCATCGACGTCAACCGGGGCGGTCCCGGAAATCCGCTGTCCGCAGACGAACTGATCACCAAGTTCGAACTCAACGCCGTCCATGTCCTCGGTGAGAGCGCCCGCGACATCGCGACCCAGGCGCTGGGGCTCTCCCGCGGGGGCGATCTGCAGGCACTGATGGAGCGTCTGCGCGACTGACGGGCCGAGGACCGGATGCCCTCCGGTCCGCGTGCACTACGACGAATGCCGCCGTCCTTCCGGACAGGCGGCATTCGTCGTGCTTCGTTCGATCAGCCGAGACGCTGCTTCAGAGCCTCGAACTCGTCGCGGATGCCGGAGGGCACCTTCTCACCGAGGAACTCGAACCACTCCTCGATGAGGGGCAGTTCCTGCTTCCACTCCTCCACATCGACCTTCAGCGCCTCGTCGACATCGGCGCGGTCCACGTCGAGTCCGTCGAGGGTCAGGTCGGCGGCGGTGGGCACGTAACCGATCGGCGTGGCCTGCGCGTCGGCCTTGTGCTCGATGCGGTCGACGATCCACTTCAGGACGCGCGAGTTCTCGCCGAACCCGGGCCACAGGAACCGGCCGTCCTCGCCGCGACGGAACCAGTTGACGTAGAAGATCTTCGGCAGCTTGGTCGCGTCGGCGTTCTTGCCGAGGTTGATCCAGTGGTTGAGGTAGTCGCCTGCGTTGTAGCCGAGGAACGGCAGCATCGCCATCGGGTCGCGGCGCACGCTTCCGACCTTGCCTTCGGCTGCGGCCGTCTGCTCGGACGAGAGGGTGGCACCGAGGAACGTTCCGTGCTGCCAGTCGAAGGACTCGCTCACCAGCGGAACGGTCGTCTTGCGGCGGCCGCCGAACAGGATCGCCGAGATCGGCACGCCCTGCGGGTCGTCCCACTCGGGAGCCAGGATCGGGCACTGCGACATCGGGGTGCAGTAACGCGAGTTCGGGTGCGCGGCCTTCGTGCCGGACTCGGGAGTCCAGTCGTTGCCCAGCCAGTCGGTCAGGTGCTCGGGGGTATCGCCGCCGATACCCTCCCACCACACGTCACCGTCGTCGGTCTGCGCGACGTTGGTGTAGATGGTGTTGCCGGCTTCGATCGTCGCCATGGCGTTGGGGTTGGAGTCGGCGCTCGTGCCGGGCGCGACACCGAAGAACCCGAACTCGGGGTTGACGGCGTAGAGGCGGCCGTCCTCACCGAAGCGCATCCAAGCGATGTCGTCGCCGAGGGTCTCGGCACGCCAGCCGGGGATGGTCGGCTGGATCATCGCGAGGTTCGTCTTGCCGCAGGCCGACGGGAATGCCGCGGCCACGTAGTACGGCTTGTTCTCGGGAGAGATCAGCTTGAGGATGAGCATGTGCTCGGCGAGCCAGCCCTCGTCGTGAGCCATCGCCGAGGCGATACGCAGCGAGTAGCACTTCTTGCCGAGAAGAGCGTTGCCGCCGTAGCCGGAACCGTAGCTCCAGATCTCGCGGGTCTCCGGGAAGTGGGTGATGTACTTGGTGTCGTTGCACGGCCACGCGACGTCCTGCTGGCCTGCCTCGAGGGGCGCACCGACGGAGTGCAGCGCCTTCACGAACGGCCGGTCGGTGCCGAGCTTCTCGAGCGCGGCGGTGCCCATGCGGGTCATGATGCGCATGGAGACGACGACGTACTCGGAGTCGGTGAGTTCGACGCCCAGCTTCGGGTCGTCGGCGCCGAGGGGACCCATGCAGAAGGGAACCACGAAGAGCGTGCGGCCGCGCATGCTGCCGCGGTACAGCTCCGTCATGATCTCGCGCATCTTGTCGGGCGCCATCCAGTTGTTGGTGGGGCCCGCGCCGACCTCGTTCTCGGTGCAGATGTAGGTGCGGGATTCCACGCGCGCCACATCCGACGGATCGGAGTTCGCGAGGAAGGAATTCGGCTTCTTCTCGTCGTTGAGACGGGTGAACGTTCCCGCCTCGACCAGCTGCGCGGTCAGCCGGTCCCACTCTTCGTCGGAGCCGTCGGCCCACACGACACGATCGGGCTGGGTGAGCTCTGCAACCTCCTGGACCCAGGCAAGCAGCTCGGCATGCTGGGTCGGGAGCTTGTCGTCGGTACCGTTCAAACCGGGGATGGTTGCTGAGGTCATCAAACTCTCCTGGGGTGTGCCCGGAACCGGATCCCTCCCCCGACCTGCACCGATGGCACAGGGACAGTGGCAGACCCGGGCTTTCCCCTCTCGGCAGGGGTACCACCAGCTTCATCCGTGGCCGGACGGCGAAGCGGGCGCCGGAAGTCCTATTGCTAAAGGCTAACTGTGGATGTCCTACCGGTAACACTCGGGGCCGGTCGGAAATGTCACATGAACGATTCAGAGAGCGCGCAGAATACCTTCACCTACCCCCCTGGCACAGACGGGCACGGCTCACTCACCCGTTCTTTCGTGATCTACGTCGCTCAGATTACCTTGGTCGACGCGTGTCCAGCGTGTGGTTCCATCGAGCTCGCGGTGCAGTTCCCACACCCCGTACTCACCGTCGTCCTCGATCGCCGTGAGCCTGTCGGTGTACCCGTCGAGGTCGGTGTCGGTGGCGACCAGCAGGCCCTCGCCGGCGAAGATGCCCACCTCGGTCGCCGCACTGTCGGCGACAACGGTGTCGAGGATCCCGTCACCGTCCAGGTCGGCGGTCGGGACCGCTTCGTCCGCCCATACGGCCGCCGCTGCCGGGTCGAACTCGTCGGGCACCGCGCCCGAGCCGTCGCCGACCGGAAATGTCTCCATCATCAGATCCCCCCGACCCATGCACGGTCGTCGCTCGCCGAATCGTGCTCCTGGCCGGTTCGACGCACGGCACGCCCTCCCGGTTCCCTGTTCGTGCTCGTCTCGCGGGGGTGGCCGAGCGCGGCGAGGTCCCTCTCGCACGCGGTGATCCGCGCACGCCGCTCGCCGGCGAGGCGTCCGATCTCGTCGTCGAGCGCTGCGAGGCGCTCCCGTCTCCGGGCGGCGCGTGCGTCCTGGGCGCTCCGGGCGGCCGATACCGCCTGTGATTCCAGTTCGTAGGTACGGGTGCGCACCCAAGCTTCGAGTTCGGCACGTGCGGTTGCCAGTTCTTCCCCCACCCACCGGCGGACACGTTCACGGTGAGCGATCCGGCGACGCACGTGGACGAGCCACCACGCTGCCGGAATCGCACCGCCGAGCGCGACGGCGACCGCCGCCACATCGGGGATATTGCCGAACGGTGTGACCAGCAGGCG
This sequence comes from Actinomycetes bacterium, assembly GCA_023417985.1. Taxonomy (GTDB): domain Bacteria; phylum Actinomycetota; class Actinomycetes; order Mycobacteriales; family Mycobacteriaceae; genus Rhodococcus. The sequence continues at coordinate 4,459 of JAEZDV010000014.1, forward strand.
TCCCAGTCCCGCACCTGCGGATGCGCCGAGCACCACGGTCAGACGGTCCTCGAGCGCCCGCCCCACGTCCGGCAGCGGAGAAAAGGCGGCCTGCGGGAGAGCCGAATCGTCAGCCCGGGGGTCCGAGTCCGTCCGCGCGGCGAGATTCGCTACGACGCGGGCGCGCACCCCCACGAGATGTGTGTCCAGTGCCGCGGCGACGTCCTCGGCAACGCACACGGTGTCGTCGACCACGTCGCGCATCGCGGTCGCCACACCACGGATCTCACGAGCGACCTCCTGGAGGAGCACGACCCGCACCCGCGGCAGTTCCGCGACGGGCAGTACGGGCAGGGATGACGCCGCAAGTCGTTTCCGCTCCGCGCGGAGACCGCCGGTGTCGTCGCCCGCTCGCAGCGAGTCCATCTCGTCGCGGATCATGCGCTGCGTCTGTGCCAGCACAGCGCGCCGTGCCCGCCGGGGGTCGGTCGCGGCATCCACGGCGGCGGCGAGGACGTCGTGCAGTTCGGTGATGCCTGCCTCGATCAGCAGGACCGAACCCGCGTCGCCCCCGATCGCGCGTGCGCGTCGCGACCTTTCCACCGACACCGGCAGGAGGGTGATCCACTCGAGAAAGTTCGCGTGGCGGTGCAACAGGTCCACGTCGCGGTCGCGGATCGAACGCCACGCCGGATACCGGTCGATTCCCGTCAGGACGCAGACCACCTCCGTTGCGGTGAGCGCGGTGGCGGCGAGCAACTCCAGTTCGGTGCGCCCGATCACCGCCGATGCGTCGAGGACGACGAGCGCTACCGGTGCCGGTCCGTCCCGCACGACCGCCACGTCCCCGATCCGCCCGAGTTCGTGGCACAGCGCTCCGGCGCCCGACCCTGCGACGCCGACGACCCGCACGACCCGCGATGCGGGCTCGTGGAGTCGCGCCCATCCGTGCGGATTCCACCGGCGCACGACGTCGTCGGCACCGGTGGTCATGCGACCCCGCGTGACGGGTCCACCGTGTCGATCGCAGCTTCGATCAGGTCGCGGGCCGCGGGGACGGCGGCGATTCCCGCGACCGTCCGCACGAGGTGCTCCTCGCGGTGGCCGAAGGCAGCGTCGAGGCGAGTGGCCACTGCGCCGGACAGCGCGGGATCGTCGGCGGTGAAGACCCCGACTCCGAGGGTCGCGGCAATCGGATCGGCCTGGTCTCCCGGTCCTCCGGCGACCACCACGAGACGCCGGACATCTATGCGGGCGAGCGCGGACCGGTCGGCCGGATGCACCGAGGCGGGGTCGAGACGGATCGGAAGCACGTAGACAACGACATCGGCGTCGAAGACCGGGTCGGGCTCCCCCGGCGCGTCGACGACCACGCCGGTGACTTCGACGCCGATGTCGACCCCCACCGACTCTGCTCCCACCGAAACGGCGACGACGCGTTCCACCGACCGGCGGCCGGTGCCCTCCCGTCCGGCGACCTGGATCCGCAACGGCGCGGTGCGCTCGCCGACCGCCGCGCGCACCGCGCTGCCCGCCACGCTGTCGACTTTTTCCACCTCCACCGCAAGCCGGTGCCAGAGGTCCCCCGTCATCGACATCCCCCGATCGTCGGCCGGGATTGTGTCAGAACACACGACGACGCGCAGGGGTAAGGCGCGACGCAATTCTGAGAAAACGAGGGATTCGAGATGGAAGGAAGAGCGACGCAGAGCCGGAAAACGGCACGAAACCCCGGGAAAACCGCTCCCGAACCCTGAAAATCCCGGTGCGAGCCTGAGAAAACCCGGTCCCAGCCTGAGAAAACACTGTGGCCCCTTCCGTCACTCCTGCCACCCACTCGCCGGATACGTGACAATGGTCGGGTGAACGACGCCGATCAAGACACCACCGAGATGCTCGACGAGCAGCCCAACCGCGGTAATCGCCTGTACCCGAGGGTCACGAGCTTCCGGTCCCGCCGGGGAGCACTGACCGAACCCCAGCAGCAGACCTGGGACCGGCTGTGGCCCCGGCTCGGCCGGGACGTCGGCGACGACCAGCTCGATATCGACGCGTGGTTCGGCCGTTCCGCACCGGTGGTGCTCGAGATCGGATCGGGAACGGGAACCGCCGCCGTCTCGATGGCACGCGCCGAGCCCGACGTGAATCTGATCGCCGTCGAGGTCTACCGCCCAGGCCTCGCCCAGACCCTCCAGCGCATCGAGCGCACCCTCGACACCGACACCCCGGTCACGAACGTCCGCATTCTCCGCGGTGACGCCGTGGAGGTGCTCGAGAAGATGGTTGCGCCCGGCTCGCTGACCGGGGTGCGGGTCTTCTTCCCGGACCCGTGGCCCAAGGCCCGGCATCACAAGCGGCGGCTGCTCCAGGCACCGACGTTCTCCCTGATCGCCGATCGCCTGATACCCGGCGGTGTGCTGCATGTCGCCACCGACCACGCCGAATACGCCGAAGCGATCCGGGAAACGGGCGACGCCGAACCGTTGCTGAAGCCCCTGTCCGGAGAGGCGCCGATCAGCCTCGAGCGGCCAGTGACGAAGTTCGAGGGGAAGGCTCACCAGGTGGGCAGCACGATCTCCGAAATGGTCTGGGGGAAGATCGGAGCATGAGCGTCCACGAAGAGCTGTCCGATATGACCGACCCCACCGCAATCGAGAGCGGCCCTGTCGGCGGCAGCGACCAGCCCGGTCGTGTCCTTCTCGTGTGGGATGCTCCCAATCTCGATATGGGTCTCGGCGCGATCCTCGGTGGCCGGCCCACCGCGGCCTACCGCCCCCGATTCGACGCCCTCGGCCGCTGGCTTCTCGGCCGCACGGCCGACCTGTCCCGTCGGGTCGGCGCGCCGCTCGAACCCGAGGCGACGGTGTTCACCAACATCGCCCCGGGCAGCGCCGACGTGGTGCGCCCGTGGGTGGAAGCCCTGCGTAACGTCGGTTTCGCGGTGTTCGCCAAGCCCAAGATCGACGAGGACAGCGACGTCGACTCCGATATGCTCGAGCACATCGAGCTGCGTCGGCGTGAGGGCCTCGCCGGTGTGATGGTGGCGTCGGCGGACGGGCAGGCCTTCCGCGAACCGCTCGAAGAACTGGCCGCCGCGGGCATCGCGGTGCAGGTGCTGGGTTTCCGTGAGCACGCCAGCTGGGCGGTGACGTCCGAGATCCTCGACTTCGTCGATCTCGAAGACATCCCCGGCGTGTTCCGTGAACCGCTGCCCCGCGTCAGCCTCGACTCGCTGCCCGACGAAGGTGCCTGGCTGCAGCCGTTCCGGCCGCTGTCCGCCCTCCTCGTGGGCCGCAAGAGCGTCGCCGAATAGGAGATCCAGTGTTCGACCGTTGGGGAGAGCTCGTCTATCGCGCGCGCTTCACCGTGATCGCGGTGATGGTTGCGGCGCTGCTCGGGCTCGCCGGGTACGGACTGAGCCTGAACGACCATCTCAGCCAGAGCGGCTGGGACGATCCGGGTTCACAGTCCGTCGCCGCGGCGAAACTGGCAGACGGGACGTTCGGCCGCGACACCAACGGTGACGTGCTGGTTCTGTACACCGCGCCCGAGGGCAAGACCGTCGACGACCCCGAGTTCGCAGCGAAGGTCAGCGACAGCCTCAACGCGCTCGTCGAACAGAACCCCGAACACATCCTCAAGATCAACGGTGCGTACTGGCCCACCGATACCGCCCCGTCGCTCCCGAGCCTGGCCGACGAATCCCGGCAGCACGCCATCGCGTCCGTCGCGATCGCCGGCGCGAACGACACGGAACTGACCGGGAACTTCCGCGACGTCAAGGACAAGTTCTACATCGACGGCGTCGACGTTCAGCTCGCCGGACTCCAGCCGATCTCCGGTGCGCTCAACGACACGATGGCCAACGACATCAAACGCATGGAGATCCTCGCGATCCCCGCCGTCGGCATACTCTTGTTCTTCGTGTTCGGTGGCGTGATCGCCGCCGCGTTGCCGCTGATCACCGGCGGTCTGACGATCGTCGCCGCGAACGGTGTCGTGCGGCTGATCACGAACTTCACCGAGGTCAACTCGTTCGTCGCGCCGGTCGTCTCGCTCATCGGCCTGGGTCTGGCGATCGACTACGGCCTGTTCATGGTGTCGCGTTTCCGGGAAGAACTCGCCGAGGGTTACGACACCGCCGCGGCCGTGCGACGAACCGTCATGACCGCAGGTCGCACGGTCATCTTCTCGGCGACGATGGTGGTCACCAGCCTCGGCGGCCTCCTCCTGTTCCCCCAGGGCTTCCTCAAGTCCGTCTCCTACGGGGCGATCGCCGCGATCTCCCTTGCCGCACTGCTCTCGGTGACGGTCCTGCCCGCCATCCTCGCCATCCTCGGCAAGCGCATCGACAAGTTCGGGATGAAGAAGTTCGGCCAGATCCAGTCGAACGAGCAGGTCGAGAACAGCTTCATCGGGCGGCTGACCCGCTGGGTGATGCTCAACCCGATGAAGGTGACCATCCCGACGGTCATCGGCCTGCTTCTGCTGATCATGCCGCTGACCGGCATCAAGTTCGGCGGCATCAACGAGACGTACCTGCCGCCCGACCATCCGACGCGAGTCGCGCAGGAACAGTTCGACGAATTGTTCCCGGGTCAGCGCGCCGAACCGGTGCGCCTGGTGATCCAGGGCGCCGAGGGCGGCGATCTGAACAAGATCATGGAGACGGCGAACGCCGCACCCGGTCTCGTCGAGAAATTCACCATCACCGGTCCGGCGAAGGACGGCGTCCGCGTCCTGAAGGCAGGACTCACGGACCGGAACGAAACAGCCCCGACCATCGACTATCTGCATTCCGCGGAGTGGCCCGAAGGCGTCCAAGTGCTCGTCGGCGGCACCCCGGCCATCGAGCAGGATTCGATCGCGGCGCTGCTCGACACGTTGCCGCTGATGGTGCTGGTGGTCGTCTCGCTGACGATCGTGCTGATGTTCCTGGCGTTCGGATCGCTGGTGCTGCCGATCAAGGCCGTGTTGATGAGTGCGTTGGGTCTCGGCTCGACGCTCGGCATCCTCACCTGGATCTTCATCAACGGCAACGGCGCGGACCTGCTCAACTTCACTCCGGGGCCGATCATGTCTCCGGTGCTCGTGCTGATCATCGCGATCGTGTACGGGCTGTCGACGGACTACGAGGTGTTCCTGCTCTCCCGGATGGTGGAAGCGAGAGCGCAGGGCGCCAGCACCACCGAATCGATCAGGGTGGGTACCTCGCACACCGGCCGCATCATCACCGCGGCCGCGCTGATCCTCATCGTCGTCACCGGTGCGTTCGCGTTCTCCGAACTCGTGATGATGAAGTACATCGCGTACGGCATGATCGCCGCTCTCGTCATCGACGCGACCGTCATCCGCATGTTCCTCGTGCCGGCGGTGATGAAGTTGCTCGGCGACGACTGCTGGTGGGCACCGGCATGGATGAAACGCATCCAGGAGAAGGCCGGCCTCGCCGAACCGATCCTGGCCGACGAACTGATGCCCGAGGACGTGCCGGAACTGATCACCGTCGGGATGTTCGGTCCCGCGACCGTGTCGGCAACCGGTTCGCATCGATTCCCCGCCGGCATTTTCGGGGAAGCCTCGGACATGACGCAGCCGCTGCCCAAGATCGCCGCTCCGCGACCGGCGGCCGAGCAACGCAAGTTCCGCGACCTCACGCCGCAACCGCGGCGGCAGGGTCCCGGCCGTCCGGTACCTCGTCCCGCCGCACAGCGGCCCCGTCCGGACCAGCAGGGTCCCGACGCCCGCAACCGCACAGCCGGCGGCCGTCCGTTGCCGCGCGCCGCGCAACCGGTCGATGGACGGGCGCAACAGGCACCACCCCAGCGCCGCGCGCAGGGCCCCGCAGACGAGCATCAGGTCCCGCCGATGCCGCAGCGCCGTCCCGTGGGGCCCCAGGACCAGAATCCGAACCAGCGGTCGCAGATGCCGCAACGACGGGAAGCAGAGGGAGTGGATCCGACGCAGGTGCAGCCGCCTCATGGACGGCCTTCCGCGGCTTCCCAGCCGCCGACGGCTGCCATGCCCCCGCTCCCCCGGCGTCGGCGCGGCGACGTTCCGCCGCCGTTGCCGCAGAATTTCGTGCGACCGACCGTCTCGGAGCCGAGTCCGGTCGGTACCCCGCCCGGGCAAGAGAGTGCCGACGGATCGCAGCCCGACGATGACGCGGCGTCGGGTGCCCGCCGGGCCCGAGATCCGCAGGCTATCGAGAGCTGGCTGTCGCAGCTGCGGCGAACCGCTCCGGGGGCGGGGCAGTCCGGCCACCGCCCGCCGGAGACCGGACCTCGCCCGCAGGCCGGACCGCGTCCCCAGGACGGGCC
>JAEZDV010000063.1 GCA_023417985.1 Actinomycetes bacterium
GATCGCGGCAACCGGATCCTCGTCGCCCACGAGCACGGGGGCGGCGACGCACACCAACCCGACCGCCGACTCCTCGTGCTCGAAGGCGACGCCCATCTCGGCGATCCGATCGATGTGCGCGCGGAACCGGCCCGGCGCGGTGATCGTGCGGGGCGTCTTGCGGGCGAGTCCGTCCGCGACGACGTCGGCGAACAGGTCCGGCCCGGAGTAGGCGAGCAGCGCTTTTCCGATAGCGGTGCAGTACATGGGCATTCGACCACCCACACGCGAGGGTGCCGGCGCAGGCCGATGACCGCCGATCTTGGAAACGTAGACGACCTCGGTACCCTCGGGAACTCCGAGATGCACGGTTTCGTGTGTGCGCTCGTAGAGGTCTTCCATGAACGGGATCGCGACCTCGAGCAGTCGCCGCTCCACCGACGCCCGCATGCCGAGTTCGAACATCTGACCACCGAGGCGGTAGCCGGACGCGTCCTTGTCCAACAGACGGACATTCAGCAGATCGTTGACCACCCGGTGCAGCGTGCCCTTGGCCAGACCCGTTCGCCGGCCCAGTTCGGCCAGAGAGACACCGTGGTCGTCGGCGGTGAATGCGTGCAGGACGGTGACCACCTTGCCGAGCACGGTGGACGTGTCCACCGGTATCTCGCTCCCCCGGCGCGACGACGTCTGTCCTTCCATGCGCCACAGGGTATGCCACCGACAACGCCGCCCGGCAGTGCACCGACCGGCCGGGCATCGTTGCGTACGCACCCGGGTGCGGTGGCATCCTGGACCGGTGACCGAGCGGAAACGACCGGACATCTCCTTCGAGACGTGGATCGAACGCCAGATCCGCGCGGCACAGGAGCGCGGTGACTTCGAAGATCTTCCCGGTGCCGGAAAGCCGATTCCCGATCACGGTGACGACGAATTGTGGTGGGTGAAGGCGTACCTCGCACGCCAGGGATTGTCGACCGAGGTGCTGCTCCCGTTGCCGTTGCAGTTGCGCCGTGAAATCGAACGGCTACCCGAGACCGTGGCGACAGTGCCGTCCGAACAGTCGGTGCGTGACATCGTCGCCGATCTCAACCGGCGGGTGGCGGAATGCATACTTCATCCGGGCCGGCTACCGATTCCGATCCACAAGGTGGACGCCGACGCAGTGGTCGAGACCTGGAAAGCGGGACGCCAGGCGCGGCGCGAGGAGGCTCGACGCGCGTTGCAGGCAGCTCAGCCAGGACGTACCGACCCTCCGTCCAGCCGCGCGCGACAGGCACGGAAGCGCCGGTTCCTCCGGTGGTTCCGCGCAGGCTGACGGCGCGGAACCACCGGGAGCATCAAGCCGGGAGGACGATGAGGGGCGCACCGGTTGCCGCGCGCACCTGTTCTTCGGTCACTCCGGGCGCGAACTCACGCAGGACCAATCCGTCGTCGGTCACGTCGATCACCGCGAGGTCGGTGATGATCCGGTGCACGACGCCCTCACCGGTCAGCGGCAACGAGCAGCGCTCGACGATCTTCGGATTGCCCGACTTGTCGGTGTGCTCCATCAGCACGATGACCTTGCGGGCGCCGTGCACCAGGTCCATCGCACCGCCCATGCCCTTGACCATCTTGCCCGGCACCATCCAGTTCGCCAGGTCGCCGGTCGCGGAGACCTCCATTCCTCCGAGCACCGCGGTGTCGATGTGTCCGCCGCGGATCATGCCGAAGCTCAGCGCGGAATCGAAGAATGCGGCACCCGCATTGACGGTGACCGTCTCCTTGCCGGCATTGATCAGATCCGCGTCGATCGCCTCCTCCGCCGGGTAGGGCCCGGTTCCGAGGATGCCGTTTTCGCTGTGAAGTGTGACCCGAACACCGGCGGGCAGATAGTTCGGAATCAAGGTGGGCAACCCGATTCCCAGATTCACATATTCACCCGGTGCCAGCTCGAGCGCCGCCCGCGCGGCCATCTGCGTGCGTGTCCAACCCGTTACCCGTTCGACCTCGACGCTCATGATCACCCTTCCTTTCCGGCGCTGACGGTGCGCTTCTCGATCTGCTTGTCCTGCACGCCGGTGTGCACGATCCGGTCGACGAAGATCCCCGGCAGATGCACCTGTCCCGGATCGATCTCGCCCGGCTCGACGAGTTCTTCCACCTGCGCGATGCAGATGCGCCCCGCCATCGCCGCGAGCGGGTTGAAGTTCATCGCGGCCTTGTTGAACACCAAGTTCCCCTCGGTGTCGCCCTTCAGCGCGTGGACCAGCGAGAAGTCCGCGGTGATGGACTCCTCGAGCACGTACTTCTTGCCCCGGAACTCGCGCACCTCCTTGGGCGGCGACGCCACCGCGACGGCTCCGTCTGCGTCGTAGCGCCACGGCAAACCGCCCAGCGCGATCGGCGTCCCGACACCCGCGGGAGTGAAGAAGGCGGGGATACCCGCACCGCCGGCACGCAGCTTCTCCGCCAGCGTGCCCTGGGGTGTCAGCTCGACCTCGAGTTCTCCCGAGAGGTACTGCCGGGCGAATTCCTTGTTCTCACCCACGTAGGACGCTGTGACACGTCGGATTCGCTTGTTTCCGAGCAGAATTCCCAGCCCGTGACCGTCGACTCCGCAGTTGTTGGAGAACACCTCGAGGTCGGTCACACCCGACTCGGCGAGCGCCTCGATCAGGATGTCGGGGATACCGCACAGACCGAACCCGCCGACCGCCAGGGACGAACCGTCGGTTACGTCCGCGACCGCCTCGGTCGCAGACCGGAATACTTTCGTTGCCAATGCACACCTCTCGGGTCAGTCGACCCCGGCCCACTCTCGGCCGGGAAACGTTCATTGAATGAACGCCACCGTCACGCTCCGTCAAATAAAGTTGGTGCAGGTGAGAATAACAAGCGAGCACGCAGAGGTCGCCGAAAATTGCTCGCTACCCGGACACCTGGCGCTTATACGTTCACTCAATGGACGTACAGTAGGGGCGTGAGTGCACAGGGACAACTGGTCGGCAGGGTGGGCGCACTGCTGCGAACGGTGTCGTCGTACGAACCGGACGGTGCCACGACGTCGGACCTCGCGCGGGCAACCGACCTCGCCCGTCCGACAGTCCACCGCCTTCTCAGCACGCTTGCGGACGAGGGACTCATCGATCGGGACCCGAAGTCGGGCCGATGGTCGCTCGGCCCGGAGTTGTACCTGCTGGGCTCTGTCGCAGCGACGCGATACGACATCACGGACCTCGCCGGGGACGTGCTGCGCGACCTCGCCCGCGAAACCGGGGAGAGCGCCTTTCTGACAGCTCGACGAGGAGACGAAACCGTCTGCGTGGCCAGCGAAGAAGGCAGTTTCCCGCTGCGCTCGCACGTTCTGCACATCGGAATCCGGTTCCCGCTCGGGGTCGCGTCCGCTGGGCTCGCGATCCTGTCGCACATGTCCGACAAGGACATCGACGACTACCTGTCCCGCGTCGACCTGACCGCCGCCTGGAGTGACACACACTCGCGTGCCGCCGTCGAGGAACGGATCGCGGCGACGCGGCTGACCGGCTACTCCGTCAATCCCGCGCTCGTCGTCGAAGGCAGTTGGGGGATGGGGGCGGCCGTGTTCGACCACAGGGGAGCCCCGACGTGGGCGCTGAGCCTGACCGGCGTGGAAAGCCGATTCCGGGCCGATCGAATACCCCACGTCGGGGCTCTGTTGCTCAGTGGGGCACACCGCCTCACTCAGCTACTGCGGCACCGCACGCGGTGACGCAGTCCGATCACGAAGGTGCACCCGCCGCGGCACGTTGGAGCAACCGCTCGGCGTGACGCAGCACCGGGGCGTCGACCATCTTGCCTTCGAAGTCGAACACGCCGCGCTGCGACTGTGCCGCTTCGAGTACCCGTCGGGCCCATGCTTCTTCGTCCGGTGTCGGGGCGTAGGCACGGCGGATCACGTCGACCTGGCCCGGGTGGATCGCGACCTTGATGTCGAATCCGACCGCCACGGCGTCGAGCGCCTCGTCGTGCAGGCCGTCGGTGTCCTTGATGTTCAGGTACACCGAGTCGAGCGCCCACCGTCCGTGCGCCTTGGCTGCGAGCAGCGTGGCGGCGCGGGCATGTTGCGCGACCCCACGGTAGAGGCCGTCCGGTCCCCGGCTGGAGTTGCCTCCCAGTCCGGCGACGAGGTCCTCCGCGCCCCACATCATTCCGACGACGTTTCCGGCCGTCGCGATGTCCGCGACGGCGAGGACACCGAGCGGAGACTCGACGAGTGCTATCACCTCGAGCGGGGCGAGCGAGCGAACCTGTTCGCTGCTCTCGCATTTCGGCAGCATGACACGCGTGTACGGGGTGCGCGCCAGGGCCTCGAGATCGGGTGCGTGATCGTCGGTGCCGACCGGGTTGATCCGGACCACGGTGCGCTCGGGATCGAGCGGCGTGGCGACGAGCGCGTCGCGGGCGGCCTGCTTGTCGGCGGGCGCGACGGCGTCCTCGAGGTCGATGATCACCACGTCGGCGCGGGCGGCAGCCTTGGCATAACGGTCGGGGCGGTCGGCCGGGCAGAACAACCAGGCCGGTCCGGGCAGTGTCCATCTCATGCGGTGGGCCTCTTCTGTACGAGTGTCTTTCGGACGGCGATGCCGACGACGTCACCGTGCTGGTTGCGCCCCGTGTGCTCGAGCGTGACGATACCCTCGCCCGGCCGGCTCTTGGATTCGCGCTTGTCGAGGATCTTCGTCTCCACATACAGCGTGTCGCCGTGGAACAACGGCTTCGGGAACGCGACCTCGGAAAACCCCAGGTTCGCCACGATCGTCCCCTGAGTCAGCTGCGCGACGGACAGTCCGATCATGGTCGAGAGGGTGAACATCGAATTCACCAGTCGCTCACCGAAGGCGGTGCCTTCGGCGTATGCAGCGTCGAGGTGCAGCGCTTGCGTGTTCATCGTCTGGGTGGTGAACAGGACGTTGTCGGCCTCGGTGATGGTACGTCCGGGCCGATGCTCGTAGACCGCGCCGAGTTCGAACTCTTCGAACCACAGTCCCCGCTGGATGATTCGCTTCGCACCCTCTGCGGGTGCTTCCCCACTCACAGTCCCAGTTCCCGTCCCACGAGCATGAGCTGCACTTCGGTGGTGCCCTCTCCGATTTCGAGGATCTTGCTGTCCCGGTAGTGCCGCGCGACGGCGTACTCGTTCATGAATCCGTAGCCACCGTGGATCTGGGTGGCGTCGCGGGCGTTGTCCATAGCCGCTTCCGAGGCAACGAGTTTCGCAATGGCAGCCTGCTTCTTGAACGGCCGGCCCGCCAGCATCGCTGCCGCGGCGTCGTAGTAGGCGGTACGGGCGGTGTGGGCGCGCGCCTCCATGCGAGCAATCTTGAAGGCGATCGCCTGATTGCTGCCGATGGGGCTGCCGAAGGCCTCGCGTTCCTTGGCGTATTTGACCGATTCGTCCACACATCCCTGTGCGGCACCCGTCGAGAGCGCGGCGATGGCGATCCGGCCCTCGTCGAGAATACGCAGGAAGTTCGCGTAGCCGCGTCCGCGCTCACCGAGCAGGTTCTCCTCGGGCACGCGCACATCGGCGAACGTCAGCGGATGCGTGTCCGACGCATTCCAGCCGACCTTGTTGTAGGCGGGCTCCGCGGTGAAACCGGGGGTGGACGCCGGGACCAGGATCGTGGAGATCTCCTTCTTACCGTTGTCCCGTACGCCGGTGACCGCGGTGACCGTCACGAGCGACGTGATGTCGGTACCCGAGTTCGTGATGAACTGCTTGTTGCCGTTGATGACCCATTCGCCACCGTCGAGCTTCGCGGTGGTCTTCGTACCCCCGGCATCGCTGCCCGCGCCCGGCTCGGTCAGCCCGAACGCGGCGAGATTGCGGCCCGAGGCGAGCTGGGGCAGCCACTCCTGCTTCTGCGCCTCGGTGCCGAAGCGGTAGATCGGCATCGCACCGAGGGAGACACCGGCCTCGAGGGTGATCGCGACCGACTGGTCGACCTTGCCGAGTTCCTCGAGCGCGAGGCACAGCGCGAAGTAGTCGCCGCCCATTCCGCCGTACTCCTCGGGGAAGGGAAGACCGAACAAGCCCATCTCCGCCATACCCGCGACGACCTCGTAGGGGAACGTGTGCGCGGCGTCGTGCTCGGCCGCCACCGGTGCGACGACGGTGCGCGCGAAGTCGGCGACGGTCTTGCGCAGCTGCTCGTACTCGTCGGGAAGCCCACCGGTTGCCAGATAGTCCGTCATTCCGTTGCCTCTTTCGTTTCGGCGTGCGGGGTGACCCGCGCGAGAAGTTGATCGACCTTGACCTGCTCACCCGCAGAGGCGAAGAGTTCCACGGTGCCGTCGACCGGCGCGGTGAGCGAATGCTCCATCTTCATGGCTTCGACGACCACGATCGTCTGTCCGGCAGTCACCTCGGCTCCCGCGTCGACGGCGACGGCGATGACCGATCCCGGCATCGGGCTGGTTATGTCGGCATCACCGGCGTGCGCGTCGTCTCCCCGGACCGCGGCCTCCTCGACCTCGCGAATCGAGACACTGCCGCGGCCGTCGGCGAGCCAGATCGCACCGTCGGACTCCGCGACGCGGAAGACGTGGCGACGGCCGTCGAGCACCACCGCGAGGACGGATCCGTCGAGGGTCGCGGACAGTGAACTGCGTTCGCCGTCTTCGATACTCGCAAAACCGTCGGCCGGAGTCCCGGTCAGCCGCACGTGGACGGTGCGGTCACCCGAGGTGAATCGGAAACTGGTGGGCAGGTGGGCGCCGACGCGCCATCCGTCCGGCACCGCCCACGGGTCGCACTGCGAGCCGGGCCAGCGCTGCAACCAGCGGTAGGCGGCCGCCGCGACGAGCGCCGTGTCGGACGTACCCGGTGCCACGTAGTCCTCGAGGCGCCGGTCGAGCAGTCCCGTGTCGAGCGCACCGGCGACGACCTCGTCGTCGGCGAGCAGAAAGCGCACGAAGTCGACGTTGGTGACGACGCCGAGGACAGCGGTGTCCGCCAGTGCCCGGTCGAGGCGGCGCAACGCACCGGCACGATCGCCGGCGTGGGCGATGACCTTGGCGAGCATGGGGTCGTAGTCGCTGCCCACGGTCGTGCCGGCCTGCACTCCGGAGTCGACGCGCACTCCCGGGCCGGAGGGTTCGACAACGTCGGCGACGTGGCCGCCGGTGGGCAGGAAGCCGCGTGCCGGATCCTCCGCGTAGATTCGCGCTTCGATGGCGTGACCGGTGAGGGTGATGTCGTCCTGACCGAAGCCCAGCGGCTCACCTGCGGCGATACGCACCTGCCATTCCACGAGGTCGAGACCCGTCACCATTTCCGTGACCGGGTGCTCGACCTGCAGGCGGGTGTTCATCTCCATGAAGAAGAACTCGTCGGGCCGGTCCGCCGAGACGATGAACTCGACGGTGCCCGCCCCGGTGTAATCCACGCTACGGGCGGTGTTGCATGCGGCTTCACCGATACGGGCGCGGGTAACCGCATCGAGCAGGGGCGACGGGGCCTCTTCCACGACCTTCTGATGTCGGCGTTGCAGGCTGCATTCGCGCTCGCCGAGGTGGACGACGTTGCCGTGCGTGTCGGCGAGGATCTGCACCTCGATGTGGCGGGGCCGCTGGACGAACCGTTCGAGGAACAGGGTGTCGTCTCCGAAGGACGACGCCGCCTCGCGGCGCGCGGACACCAGCGCGGCCGGCAGGTCGGACGGATCGGTGACCAGGCGCATACCCTTGCCGCCGCCACCGGCGGACGGTTTGACCAGTACCGGAAATCCGACCTCGTCGGCGCCGGTGATGAGTTCGGCGTCCGTCAGTCCCGGGCGGGAGATACCCGGTACGACGGGAACTCCGAATTCCGACACCGCGCTCTTCGCGGTGATCTTGTCGCCCATCGTCTCGATAGCGTGCGCGGACGGGCCGAGAAACGCAATGCCCGCGGTGGCACATGCAGCGGCAAAAGCCGCGTTCTCCGAGAGGAACCCGTACCCGGGATGAATGGCCTGCGCCCCGGTCGCGACGGCTGCGTCGATGACCTTGTCGATCGCCAGGTAGCTTTCGCGTGCTGCCGCGGGTCCGAGCAGCACGGCCGTGTCGGCCTCGCGTACGTGCCGCGCGTCGCGGTCGGCCTCGCTGAACACCGCCACCGAGCGCAGTCCCATGTCTTTCAGGGTCCGGATGACGCGCACGGCGATCTCACCGCGGTTGGCTACCAGAACCGTATCTATCCGATTCGTATCACTCATGTCGCTCACATCCGGAAGACGCCGTAGGAGACCGGCTCGAGGGGCGCGTTCGCGCACACCGAAAGTGCCAGTCCGAGAACTTTTCTGGTATCGGCAGGATCGATGATGCCGTCGTCCCAGAGCCGCGCGGTCGAGTAGTAGGGGTTCCCCTGTTCCTCGTACTGTGCCCGGATCGGGGCCTTGAACTCGTCTTCCTGCTCACTCGTCCACGGATTACCCGAGGCGTCCAGCTGGTCGGACCGCACGGTCGCGAGGACCGAGGCGGCCTGCTCGCCACCCATTACGGAGATGCGCGCGTTGGGCCACATCCACAGGAAGCGCGGTGAATACGCCCGCCCGCACATCGAATAGTTGCCGGCGCCGTAGGACCCGCCGATGACGACCGTCAGCTTCGGGACCCGGGCACACGCGACGGCGGTGACCATCTTGGCGCCGTGCTTGGCAATGCCACCGGCTTCGTAGTCGCGGCCGACCATGAAGCCCGAGATGTTCTGGAGGAACAGCAGCGGGATCGAGCGCTTGTCGCACAGTTCGATGAAATGTGCTCCCTTGACAGCGGATTCGCCGAAAGCACGCCGTTGTTCGCGACGATGCCCACCGGGTGTCCGTGGATGCGTGCGAAGCCGGTGACGAGGGTCTTGCCGTATTCCGCCTTGAATTCGTGGAAGCTGCTGGACCCATGACCGGCACCGCCGGCGCCGTCGACGATGCGGGTGATGACCTCGTGCACGTCGTAGGGGATGCGCGAGTCGGTGGGGACCACGTCGTACAGGGTCTCCGGGGACTTCTCGGGTTCGACGGCGGGCTCGACGTCCCACGGCCGTTCCGTGCGAGGTCCGAAGGTGGAGACGATGTTGCGCACGATGCGCAGGGCGTCGCGGTCGTCGTCGGCGAGATGGTCGGTCACGCCGGAGACCTTGGAGTGCAGGTCGCCGCCGCCCAGTTCTTCGGCGGTGACCACCTCACCGGTCGCAGCCTTCACCAGCGGTGGGCCGCCGAGGAAGATGGTGCCCTGGTTCCGGACGATGACTGCTTCGTCGCTCATCGCGGGTACGTAGGCGCCACCGGCGGTGCACGACCCGAGCACAGCCGCGATCTGTGGGATGCCTTTGGCGCTCATCGTCGCCTGGTTGTAGAAAATGCGGCCGAAATGCTCGCGATCCGGGAACACCTCGTCCTGCCGGGGCAGGAACGCACCGCCCGAGTCGACGAGATAGAGGCACGGCAGATTGTTCTGCAACGCCACTTCCTGCGCGCGCAGATGCTTCTTGACCGTGACGGGGTAGTACGTGCCGCCCTTGACCGTCGCATCGTTGGCGACGATCACGCATTCGCGCCCGGCGACCCGGCCGATTCCGGTGATGATGCCGGCACCGGGGCATTCGTCGTCGTACATGCCGGTGGCGGCGAGTGGCGAAAGCTCCAGGAACGGGCTGCCCGTGTCGAGGAGACCGTCGACGCGGTCGCGCGGCAGCAGTTTGCCTCGCGCGACATGCCGCTCCCGGGATTTTGCGTTGCCGCCGAGCGCTGCCGCAGCAAGTCTGTCGCGGAGCTCTGCGACCAGCTGCTCGTGCTGGTCGCGGCTGGTTGTCGAGATCGCCTGAGCGGTTGTCACGGACACCGTCCTCGGTAGATTGACCTAATCGCCATTAACTGAAATCTAGGTTAGTTACGATTAACCGAGTTGTCCAGATCACAAACGACCGGAAGTGTGCCTCATGTCCGAGCGGCTCGAAGAAGCGGCGCCTCCCGCGCCGACACGGCGGAGCCTCGCCAAAGCCGAGCGTCGCGCGCAACTGCTTCGTGCCGCGGCCCGGTTGATCGCCGAACGCGGGTTCGCCGGCGTCCGCCTCGAAGACCTCGGCGCGGCCGTGGGGATCAGCGGCCCCGCCGTCTACCGGCATTTTCCGAACAAGGATGCGCTGCTCGTCGAACTTCTCGTCGACATCAGCCGGCGGCTCCTCGCCGGCGGTACCGCCGTCGTCGCCGACACCACCGACCCCCGCGACGCGCTCGAGCGGCTCGTCGACTTCCACCTCGATTTCGCCCTCGGCGACCCCGATCTCATCCGTGTCCAGGACCGCGAATTGCACTCGCTGCCCGACGACGCCCGTCGCGAGGTGCGTGTCACCCAGCGGCGCTACGTCGAGATCTGGGTACGGGTCCTGTGCCGCATCACGCCCGGACTGGCGGAATCCGATGCGCGCACCATGGCCCACGCGACATTCGGACTGATCAACTCCACACCCCACAGCGCCGACCCGCGTTCTCCCGAGGGCACTCGCGCCGTCCTGCGACTGATGGCCATGTCGGCACTCGCCGCAGCCCCGCACCTGCAAACGACGAACAGCACAGAGGACAGATGACCTACTTCGAAAGCCTCGGACCGGACTCGTATCGCCCGACCCCGCATGTGGGCGGCGCTTGGGACGAGACCGAACAGCACATCGCACCCGCACTCGGGCTTCTCGCCCACGTCATCGAATGCGACCGCGACGCTCGCCGCCACGACGCACTGGTGATCGGCCGCCTGTCGTACGACATCCTCGGGACGGTGCCGGTCGATGTGGTCGACACGAAGGTGGAAGTCCTGCGCCCCGGCCGCACCATCGAACTGGTGGAAGCGACGTTGACCTACGCGGGACGCGCCGTGGTCCGGGCACGCGCCTGGCTGCTGCAACCCAGGCCCACGGCCGAAATCGAGGGGACGACGTTGCCGCGCATCGCCGCACCCGAGCGGTGCGCTCCGTGGGATCCCACGACGATCTGGCCGGGCGGCTTCATCGAATCGGTGGAGGTCCGACGAGACCGGACGGAACCGGGCCGGGCGTCGTTCTGGGTCCGGACCCCGGTTCCGCTCGTCGACGGCGAGAAGGTGAGCCCGCTCGCGGCCGCGGCAGGACTTTTCGACATCGCCAACGGCATGGCCGTGCGTGCGGATCCACGGGAGGTGGCCTTTCCCAATCTCGACCTCACCGTCCACCTGTTCGCCGAGCCCCGCGGCGACTGGCTCGGTTTCGACACCTCGGTCTCGTTCGGCGCCGACGGGGTCGGATTGACGAGCACCGTCCTCCACGACACGTCCGGGCCGATCGGCACGATGTCGCAGATCCTCACCGTCCGGCCCGGCACACCCAAGGCCACGTAACGCAGTCGTTACCCGGAGTAATCAACCGGTTGATGCGACAGCACTACCGTCTGCCCCCTGAGCACGTATACAAGGGTGGATACACCCCGAGCAGACCCGGGAGATCGGATGGCAGACGGACGCGAGCGATTGCTCGACTCGCTCGATGTCGCACTGGGCGCAGTCGACGCACAGTACGCCGCGGCCTATCCCGGACTCCTCGCGGAACGGCAACCCGTACACACCGTCTACATTCCCGTCGACCGCTACGACGCCGACACGGTCCGTTCGTGGGGAGCGCAGGCACGGGAGACATTCTCCCGGCACGTCGCCGGAGCGGACGACCTCGCCGAGATCGTCGGCATCGAACCCACGCTCGCCCGCGAGGTCCTGCCGCTCGTCGAGGCGAAACTCGCGACGGAACCGATCGAAGATCTGCGGATCGACTTCGAAGACGGCTTCCCGCAAGCCGGCATCGCGCCCGGTGCACGCGACGCCGACGAGGACGCCCACCTGGTGCGTGCCGCGCAAGCGTTGCGAGAGACCCCGGAACCGACGCCGTTCTCCGGCATCCGCATGAAGTGCTTCGAACCGGCCACTCGTGCACGCTCCGTCCGCACGCTCGATATGTTCGTCGGCGAGATCACCGACAACGGCCGCGTCCCTGACGGTTTCGTCATCACCCTGCCGAAGGTGACAGCACCCGAACAGGTCGCGGCCATGGTCACCGTCTGCGAATACCTCGAAAGCAACCACGGACTCACCTCACCGCTGCGCTTCGAAATCCAGATCGAGACACCCCAGTCCGTCTGCGGACCCGACGGAACCGCGCAGGTCGCGACGATGATCCACACCGCGCAGGGCCGCTGCTCGGGTCTGCACTACGGAACCTACGACTATTCGGCGGCGTGCGGCATCGCCGCCGAGTATCAGGCGATGGATCATCCGGTCGCGGACCACGCGAAAGCGACGATGCAGGTCGCCGCGGCAGGTACCGGCGTGATGCTCTCGGACGGCTCGACCAACCGCCTGCCGGTCGGCACGGCGGCAGAGATCCGTGCTGCCTGGTCGCTGCACGCGCGACTCGTCGACCGGTCCCTGCGACGCGGCTTCTACCAGGGCTGGGACCTGCACCCGGCGCAGTTGCCGACCCGCTATGCCGCAACGTTCGCCTTCTACCGTCGTTCGTTCGCGTCCGCTGCCGCACGGATCTCGACGTATCTCACGCGCAGCGAGGGCGGATTCCTCGACGAACCCGCGACCGCGCGGGCCCTCGCGTCGTTCCTGCATCGCGGGCTTGCGTGCGGCGCCCTCACCGACCCCGAGGTACGCGAACGCGCGGGCGTCACGCCCGAACAACTGCGGGAGCTGGCAGCATTCACCCCCCAGGAAGGACGATTCGAGTGACCACCGTCATCCGGGCCCGCCGAGCCGTTCTCGGCGACGGTGAGCGGGCGTGTGCAGTGATAATCCGGGACGGACGGATCGCCGCCGTCGAGGAGTACGCGACGCCGGTGCCCGGTGCGCGAGAGGTCGTCCTCGCGGACGAGGAAGTGTTGCTTCCCGGCCTGGGCGACACCCACGTGCACGTCAACGATCCCGGCCGCACAGAGTGGGAAGGG
>JAEZDV010000079.1 GCA_023417985.1 Actinomycetes bacterium
GCGTTGTTCCGCCGCGATCTCGATGGCTTGTCGAGGGAGAGTTCTCTTGTGTACGAGGCTTTTCCGGCCACGGGCAGTTGCACTCCGTCGGTCTTGGCGGAGTCGGCGGGTGTGCCGGTCGAGCAGGTGCGGGCTGCCTTGTCCCTGCTCGAGCTGGACGGGCTCGTGGTTCTGGTGGACGGCGGGTGGCGGCGGGCGTGAACCTCACCAGGGCCCTTCATTATTCGCTGATGAATCCGCAGGACGTGATGGCGAAGTATCACGATCTGTGGAATCTCGCGCAGTCATTTTTCGAATCTCAAACACCGAACTGCGCGCCAACTCGATCTTCAGTCGTGCCCAGGTGACTGCGCTGGGAGGAGGGCGTGCCTACGACGTCTACCGGCACCGCTTCACCGGCGGCGTACGAAACTTGGGCATCTGGTCATGCACGGGGACCGTGTCGCCGGGGACCCGCAGAAAAGGGAGGCAGATCGTTTCGCCGCAGAGCTGCTCACGCCTTCCGCCCAGATCACCCCACTCTTGCCGGGCCGACTCGACCTCAACGCGCTCGCACAACTCGGCGAGCAAGGGGGTGTACTCGGTCGACCCCCTGATCTACCGGTGCCGCGAGGTCGGTGCGGTGAGTGGTGCAACCTACCGGCGCGCCTACCAGAGGCTCCGGCAGCTACGAACCTGGAACTGGCCGGCCCGAACCCGTCGCCGACTATCCCGGAGAGGTCCCTGTTCTCCTCGAGCGGGCCCTCGAACTCGCCGAGGCGAACGGTATCCATCAAGGAATTTGCTGGCGAACTGTCCTTCAAGCTGCCCAGGCTCCGCACGCTCATCGGGGACCCGAGCACTCGCCCCGAACTACGTCTGGTCGACGATCCGGCGCGGACCGACTGAGCAGGCCACCCACCCCGGTCGCGGGTGCTCGATGCAAGGTAGTGCGCGAGCTATCGCTAGCTCTGATGGCGGTAGCCCCTGCCTTGGCGGTCCAACTCATCCGGACCGAGCCCGAGGTACTGCTCGCGCAGGCGGTCCCAGAGTTGGAGCTGCGAGAAGTCGAGTTCGTCGCGGATCTGCTGTGTCTTGGTCAGGAATGGGTTGGGCAGCATGGCTGTCATCATCTGTTCGTCGCGGCCGTTGAACATGCGGACGCCCCACGAGTGTGGGGTGCCGTCGGCGCCGAGGCTGCGGTACAGCTCGGCGCGCGAGCAGCGGCGGATCCGGCCGAGTTCCGGTCCGCTGTCGTTGTGTTCGCCGATGCAGAGATGGAAGTGCCAGCGGCCGAAGTCGATCGTCGCGTAACCGTCGAACATCGAGATGCGTTTGGAAGCGTTCGGTGCCGCGACCTCCCATGCGGCGCCCTCCATCATGATGCCGAACCAGATGTCGTCCCAGTACTCGTCGAACAGGATGTGTATCAGCTTCAGCAGCGATTCCTCGTCCGCCGGGATAGGCCAGCGCTGTTCGCGCCCTCCGCTTTCGGTGACGATAATCGGGGTCTGGACCCCTTCGGGTTGAGTGGTGGACATGCCGATTCCTCCTTCTTTTCGAGTGCATTCGGACGGGTGAGCACGCAGTCCTCGCAGTAGCCGGAGGCGGGCGTGCGATAGAAAAGGCAGCAGCTGCGGCGCCGGAACCCGGGTCCCTCCCGGTCGACTGTGTCAACCAGTCGCTGGTCGAGGAGGATCGTCTCCGCGAGTTTCACGGCGACTGTTCCGGCCTCTCCGTCGAGTACTCGGGCTGCGCCGATCAGCGCCGACGCGGTGTTGCCTCGCAGCAGGCGCGCCGACATGGGCTCGGCGGCGCGGATCGCCGCGATCATCGGTTCCATGTGGCGGCCCAGGACCATCTCGCGCGCGACCTCGACCAGCTCGTCCAGATCGTCGTCCACCCAGCCGACGGCATCGGGCAGGTGCAGGTCGATGCGACCGTCCACGTCACGCCACAGCAGGCGGTCGACGTCGGGCAGGATTCCGGTGCGGACGATGCCGCCGAGCGCGAGCGACCACAGGCGGGCCGCGTAGCCGAGATACAGCGTCGATGCCGCCACCCGGTATTCGGTGGTGCCGATCCGGGCGCCTACGTGTCCGACTACGCCGGCGAGCGCGTCGGCGTAGTCGTAGAGGTCGTGCACCGGGCGCCATCTGCTCGGGCCGCGATCGCCCGTCGTGGCGGTGAAGCACGGGCTGATGCTGGCCAAGGTTTCGAGTGTCGAGGTGACCGCGTTGCCTGGGGCGAGGCGTAGATCGGTGCGCGGCAGGTCACGTAGGACACGTGGGAGCGCATCCAGGCCTTCGACGGGACGCACCTTCCCGGCGTGGAAAACCGAGAGACCCTCGCCTGTGTCGACGAGCAGATCGGCGGGCTGGTCGTCGTCGACCACCACTGCGCCCTCGCGACCGAGTAGCCGCCCGATCGCCGACGCTGCCGGCTGCGGCGCGCGGACCCGCGCCCGGATCGGCGACTTGTGTGCGGGCGTGAGAGTGAAGACCCCGGAGCCGACGTCGAATCGCAGTGACCGCGAATCGAAGACGTCGCCGATCCGGCCGTCGAGCGCGAGGCGCTCCGGCGTGCCGGTGGACAATCGGCCGGTGCGGTCGACGAGCCAGACATGGTCGGCGACACGCAGCGCCAACTCGAGGTCGTGCGTCGACATCACCACCGCCAGATGGTGTTCCCGGGCTGCTGCGCGAAGCAGTTCCACGAGCGCGACCCGTGACGGGACGTCGAGGAACGCGGTGGGCTCGTCGAGGACCAACAGGGTGGGCTCCTGGGCAAGCGCCCGCGCCGTGAGCACGCGCTGGCGCTCGCCGTCGGACAGTTCGCTCGCCGGCCTGTCGGCCAGATGGGTGGCGCCGACCGCGTCGAGCGCCCCCCCCCCCCCCCCCGGGGGGCGGGGGCGCAAAAGGGCCCCCCCGCCCA
>JAEZDV010000094.1 GCA_023417985.1 Actinomycetes bacterium
GGGGCGGGGCGGGCCGACGAACCCGCCTCGGTGCGCACCGAGGTAACGACGCCCGCCCTCCGCGACGGGGACGGATTGCTGCTGGCGGTCAACCCGGGCGCAGGCAGCAGCGACGAGATCGCCGAGCGGCTGCGCCGGGGACTTCCCGCCGCCCGCTACCTGACCCTCGACACCGACACCGACCCGGCCGCGCAACTCGACGAACTCGTCACCGCCGACCCGCCTGTCGCGCTGGGAGTGTGCGGCGGTGACGGCACCGTCGCCGCCGTCGCTGCCGTTGCCCGGGCCCACCGGTTGCCGCTGGCGGTGTTCCCCGGCGGCACCCTCAACCATTTCGCGCGGGATCTCGGCGTCGCCGACATCGAGGCCACGATGCGGGCGGTGACCGGCGGGTACGCCACCGCCGTCGGGCTCGGGGAGGTCACCGTGACCGGGGCGGGCGGCACCGCCACCCGCCTGTTCGTCAACACCGCCAGCATCGGCGGGTATCCCGATGCGGTGCGGCTGCGGGAACGCTGGGAACCGCGCATCGGCAAGTGGCCGGCGGCGGCACTGGCGATGATCGACGTGCTGCGCACCGCCGAACCGATGAAAGGGGTGTTCGACGGCATCCCGACGAGCTGGTGGCTGCTGTTCGCCGGCAACGGCCGGTACACCCCCCGCGACCAGGTGCCGATGTCGCGGGCGGCGCTGGACACCGGCACCCTCGACGTGCGGTACCTGCCCGCGGACCGGCCCTGGTCCCGGGCGCGGCTGCTCTACGCCGCTGCCACCGGAACCCTGGGCGCGTCGGCGGTGTACCGACAGCAGGACCGTGCCGCGCTGTCGGTGCGCGTCGACGGGCCCGCGGTGGCGCTGGCCGTCGACGGGGAAGCACCGGTGGACGGGACCGTCTTCGACTTCCGGGCGTTACCGTCCGCGTTGCTGGTCTACCGGCCCCCGGTCGATCAGTCGGTGCTCTGACCGGGGACGCTGTCCGAACCGGAACCCGGCCCATCGGCGCCGTTTTCGCCGGTGCCGCCGGTCGCAGCGGCGTCCGGCTTCACGCCGTTGGTGACCGCCGGGAGAAGCGCCTCGAGTGCGGCCCCGGAGATGCGACGGAACGCGCGGCGCGGCCGCGCCTGCTCGAGCACCGCCACCTCCAGCTCCCCGCGGCCCAGGGCGCGCGGAGTCGCATCGTTTCCGACCGGCTGCTGCAACGCCCGCACCGCCACCCCGATCGCGTCGTCGAGCGACAGACCGGGACGATACGACGACCGCAACGCGGTGAGGATCGGTTCGGTGTTGCCGCCCATCACCACGAACTGCGGCTCGTCGACGATCGAGCCGTCATAGGTGATCCGGTACAGCTGCGGCACCTCGTCGCTGCCCGCGCGGCCCACCTCGGCGACGCAGATCTCCACCTCGAACGGCTTGGGCTGATCGGTGAAGATCGACCCGAGGGTCTGCGCGTAGGCGTTCGCCAGGGCCCGCCCGGTCACATCGCGCCGGTCGTACGAGTATCCGCGCATGTCGGCGTGCATGATGCCGGAGCGGCGCAGGCTTTCGAACTCGTTGTACTTGCCCACCGCGGCGAACCCCAGCCGGTCGTACAGCTCACTGATCTTGTGCAGCGCTTTCGACGGGTTCTCCGCGACGAACAGCACCCCGTCGGCGTAGCTGAGCACGATCACGCTGCGCCCGCGGGCGATGCCCTTGCGCGCGAGTTCCGAGCGATCGCGCATGATCTGCTCGGCGGACGCATAGTACGGAAGCGTCACTGCTCACCTCCAGCGGTGCGGTCGGCCACGATCGCCCGGGCCAGCGTCGACAAGGTTTCCTCCGGCACCTCCACCGCCCCCGCGGCGGTGATCACCACCGCGGTCGGATAGATGCCCCGGGTGGTGTCCGGGCCGCCGGTGGCGGTGTCGTCGTCGGCCGCGTCGTACAGCGCTTCGACGGCGGCACGCAGCGCCGCCGGTTCGTCCGCATCCGAGCGGTACAGCTTCTTGAGCGACGAGCGGGCGAACAACGAACCCGACCCCACCGCGTGGTAGCCGGCACGTTCCTCGTACCGGCCGCCGACCACGTCGTACGACACGATCCGGCCGGCTCGCGTGGCGTCGGTGGCATCGAGATCGAATCCGACGAGCAGCGGTACCACCGCCAGACCCTGCATGGCCGCTCCGAGGTTGCCGCGCACCATCGACGAGAGCCGGTTGGCCTTGCCGTCGAAGGTCAGCGGCACCCCTTCGATCTTCTCGTAGTGTTCGAGTTCGACCGCGAACAGCCGCACCAGTTCGACCGCCAGGCCTGCGGTGCCCGCGATGCCCGCCGCCGAATACGAGTCGGTGACGAACACCTTCTGCACGTCGCGGGAGGCGATCAGGTTGCCCATGGTGGCGCGCCGATCCCCGGCGATGAGCACCCCGCCGGCGAATGTCAGCGCGACGATGGTGGTGCCGTGCGGTGCCATGTCCACCCGGTCACCGTCCTCGAACCGGAACCGGTTCTCCGGCAGCAATTCCGGCGCATGCATGCGTAGGTGGTCGGAAAACGACGACAGAGGTGACGCGAGGTGCAGCCGGGGCTGCACCT
>JAEZDV010000118.1 GCA_023417985.1 Actinomycetes bacterium
CGCCGGTGTCGTCGGTACCGGTCTCGTGAGCACCGGCGCGAGAAACACCGCTGCGAGCACGCAGACGAGCGGGACCGCCATCGCGGTGGTGAGCGAGGTGACCTCGGAGAGCCAACCGATACAGGCCGGGCCCGCCAGGAACCCGAGATAGCCGAGACCGACGACCCGCGGCATGTCGGCACCGGGCGACCCGGATTCGAGATTGCCGGCCGCAGTGAAGAACTGAGGGACTGCACCCGACAGGCCCAGACCGAACAGCGCTCACCCGGCGAGAGTCAGGGGCAGCACCGGCGACACGATCACGGTGCCCATGCCCACGGCCGCCACCAGCGTTCCGTATCCGATCACGCCGGCACCGCCGATGCGTGCTGACCCGGTCGGCGACGAATCTGCCGAGTGTCATCGTTGCGGAGAACGCGCCGAAGGCGAGTGCCGCCACCGACGCCGGGCTGTCGAGCCGCTCCTGGGCTTGGAGAGCACTCCACTCGTGCGCCACCGCTTCACAGAGCACGAGCGTGAATGCGACACCACCGAGCAACACGATCCGACGCGAATAGCTCCCGCGCCGTTCCGGCGACGACGACCGGCGGGGTGCCGGTGAGGTGTGGACGAGATGCCGCCCGGACGTAGCGATCAGGAGCACCGACACCGCTCCGGCTGCCGCGAGCGTGACCGGAAAGGGCGAGCAGGAATCCGTTGACTCCGAAGACCCGTGGACACGGCGACCCGCGGGCGAACGAGCCGGGCATCCTTCGCACAGAATCAGGCACGTGGAAACGTTACCGATCCCGGTCGCGAAACCCGGGAATCCGGGTCATGCACCCCCGAGGAGCGCGGGCACCGGGTCGCCGAGGAAGCGTCCGATCCCGGCGAGCGCACGGCCGGCCTGTTCACCGTCGACGAGACGGTGGTCGAACGAGAGCGACAGACTCGCGACCTTCCGGACGGCGAGTGCGCCGTCGAGCACCCACGGACGGTCGGCGATGGCACCGACCGCGAGGATCGCGGATTCCCCCGGGTTGAGGATCGGTGTGCCCGCTTCGATCCCGAAGACCCCGATGTTGGTGACCGACACCGTGGAACCGGTCAGCTCGGAAGGTGACGCCCGCCCGGTTCGTGCCCGATCCGCGGCGTCGGCGATGGCACCGGCCAACTCCGGAAGCGGCAGGCGCGCGGCGTCGCGCACGACCGGAACCTTCAGTCCGTCCGGTGTGGCGGCGGCGATCCCGAGATGGACGTCGTGGTGGACGACGATTTCCCCGGCGTCGCCATCCCAGCGCGAATTGAGCGACGGTTCCTCGGCGATCGCGCGTATCAAGGCCCGCGCGACGATCGTCAATGCGGTCAGATGCCTCCCGTCGAATGCAGGTTCGCTGCGCAAGCGGGTAACGAGGTCCACGGTGCCGGTCACGTCGCAGGTGAGGAACAGTGTCGCGTGCGGCGCGGTGAATGCACTGCGGGTCACCGCGTCCGCCGTGCGCTTGCGGACGCCGCGGATCGGTACCCGGGTGCTCGGCGCGGTCGGTGCCCCGGTACTCCGAGCATCCTCGCTGGTGTGGCGGCCGGCGGTCCCGGCCGCACGGCGCACGTCGTCGGAGGTGATCACACCACCGGGGCCGGTACCGCTCACCTCGGCGAGATCGATCCCTCGCAGTACCGCTTCGCGGCGCGCGGCAGGCTTGGCATCCGGCCGGTGCATCGCTCCCGCGGTGCCGTCCGAGGTGGTTTCGGGAGTGCGGGTCCGTGTGGCCCTCCGGCTCACCGGGGCGGCGCCCGGGCCGTAGCCGACGAGCACCGCCGGGCGCGCTTCGGACGTTGCGCCCTGCGAGGGGGCTTCGGTCGGGGCTTCACCTGCCGGTGCGGCGCCGCCCGCGATACCCAGGAGCGGACTGCCCACCGGGATCGTCTCGCCCGGCGCCGCGAGAAGTTCGGCGACGGTGCCGGCGAACGGTGACGGCAGTTCGACCGTCGCCTTCGCCGTCTCCACCTCGCCGATAACCTGATTGAGCTCGAGTCGGTCACCGACCTTTACGGACCATGCCACCCACTCGCCTTCGGTGAGGCCTTCCCCGAGATCCGGTAGGCGGAACTCCTCGACGGACTGCGACATCGTTTTTCCTTCCGTCATGCCGCGACCGCGCGATCCACGGCGGCGAGGATCCGGTCGGGGTCCGGACGGTGGTGTGCTTCGAGCTTGGCGGGCGGATACGGAATGTCGAACCCGCCGACGCGCAGCACGGGCGCCTCGAGTTGGTAGAAGCACCGCTCGGTGATGTGCGCGGCGATCTCCGCGCCGATACCGCAGAACACGGGCGCTTCCTGCACGACGACCAGGCGGCCGGTGCGGCGCACGGACTCCTCGATGGTGTCGAAGTCGATGGGTGACAGCGACCGGAGATCGATGACCTCGAGCGACTGTCCCTCGGTGGCAGCGATTTCCGCGGCTCGCAGCGCGGGAGGGATCATCGCGCCGAATGTCACGACGGTGACGTCGCTTCCCGCGCGAACGATGCGGGCACGGTCGAGTGGGAGGTCCGGTCCGCTGTCCAGATCGACCTCGCCGCGCTCCCAGTACCGGTGCTTGGGTTCGAGGAACACCACGGGATCGTCGAGGGCGACAGCTTGCTGGATCATCCAGTACGCATCCGAGGGGCTGCCCGGGCTCACCGTGCGGAGCCCGGCGGTGTGGGCGAAGTATGCTTCGGGCGATTCCGAATGGTGTTCTACCGCACCGATTCCGCCGCCATAGGGAATGCGGATGGTCAGGGGAGCGGTCACCGCGCCCGCGGTTCGATAGTGGATCTTCGCGACCTGCGAGACGATCTGGTCGAAGGCGGGATAGACGAAGCCGTCGAACTGGATCTCGCACACCGGCCGGTAGCCGCGTAGCGCCATCCCGAATGCGGTTCCCACGATGCCCGATTCCGCGAGTGGAGTATCCATCACCCGCCCTTCACCGAAGTCTTTCTGCAACGTGTCGGTGACCCGGAAGACGCCGCCGAGCCGGCCGACGTCCTCGCCCATCACGATCACTTTCCGGTCCTGTTCGAGAACCCGGCGCAGCCCGGCGTTGAGTGCCGCGCCGAGCGCCATCGTCGTGGTGGTCATCGCACGGCCTCCTCGTCGGTGTCGGTGAAACTCGCGAGGTAGCCGGCGTATCCGGCGCGTTCCTGCGCGAGCAGCGAATGGTCGGTGGCGTAGACGTGATCGAACATCGTCAGTGGGTGCGGGTCGGGGAGTTCGAGGGTGCCGCGGCGCAGTCGCATCGCGGCGTCCCCGGCGGCAGAGTCGACGTCGTCGAAGAACGACGCATCCACAAGGCTTTCGCGTTCGAGCAGGCGTCGCAGGCGGTCCACGGGATCGCGGGCCTTCCATGCTTCGAGGTCGGCGGCGGCGCGGTACCGGCCCGGGTCGTCCGAGGTGGTGTGCGGCCCCATCCGGTAGGTGAGCGCTTCGACGAAGAAGGGGCCGGAGCCTTCGCGGGCGTGCCGGGCCGCCTGCCGGGTGACCGCGAGAACCGCGAGCACGTCGTTGCCGTCGACCTGCACGGCCGGCATCCCGAACCCCGCCGCGCGCTGTGCGAGCGGTACCGGGCTCTGCACCTGAGTGGGGGCGCTGATCGCCCAGTGATTGTTCTGGCAGAAGAAGACGACCCCGGCGCCCCAGCCGACGGCGAACGCCAGCGCCTCCGAGATGTCGCCTTCACTGGTGGCGCCGTCGCCGAAATAGACGATGGTGGCGATGTCGGCGCCGTCGAGTTTCGCTCCCATCGCGTAGCCGGTCGCGTGCAGTCCCTGCGCGCCGACGACGATCGCCGGGTTGGTCGTATTTACGTCAGCGGGATTCCAGCCGGAGTGGGCGCAACCGCGCCACAGGGCGGTCATGTCGGCGGGGTCGACGCCGCGACACCATGCGACGGCATGCTCGCGGTAGCTGGTGAAGACATAGTCGTCGGCGTCGAGCGCGCGGGCGGAGCCGACCTGCGCGGCCTCCTGCCCGGTCATCGGCGCCCAGAGCCCGAGTTCCCCCTGCCGTTGCAGCGCGGTGGCCTCGGCGTCGAGCCGGCGGACGACCACCAGGTCGCGGTAGAGGTCGCGGAGCCGGGCGGGCCCGATGTCGGCGACCGCTGCGCTGTAGGCAGGATTGTGGACGCGTTGACCGTCGGGCTGGATCAACTGGACCGGGTGGGGCGTGGATACAACCATCGGGTCACCTCGTGGGTGTCGTCCGGGTGAGCCGGGTGGGCCGCACCGGAGTGTCAGTGCCGGATCGAGCAGTGGTGTACCTCACATAATCCTCTCGCGGGGTGTATGCGCAATCGATGCCCGGTGGAGTGCGCAGAAAGCACAGTCGCGGATTGGTTCGGAGTGGCAGACTGCGGAGAATGACCAGTTTGGACGGGACCGACGCACGGTTGCTGCTCGAGCTCGCTCGCACGCCGCGTGCGACCGGTGTCGAGTTGTCGCAGCGACTGGGCCTTTCGCGGAACACGGTTCAGGCGCGGCTGAGCCGATGGGACGCCGAAGGGGTGCTCGCCTCGTTCGAGCGTCGCGTCGATCCTGTCGCGCTCGGGTATCCGCTCGCCGCATACGTCGACACCCGGGTCGACCAGCACCGGCTCGATGCCGTGGTCGACGAACTCGCCCGGATTCCCGAGGTCACCGAGGTATACGGGGTCACCGGGCCCATCGACCTGTCCGTGAAGATCGTGGCCCGCGACGCCGACGACCTGTACCGGCTCGCGGAACGGATTCTCGGGATTCCGGGTGTCGAACGCACCGACATGTCGCTGGTGATGCGCGAACTGGTGCCGCAGCGCACCGCACCGCTGCTCCGCCGGGCGGCCGGAGCCGAATAACGTACGGTGCCCGCCGACGCGTCAGGTCGCCGTGGAGGTGACCAGTTGCGCCAGTGCTTTCCGGATCTGTTCGGGGATGGGCACCGGCTTCCGGGTCTGCATGTCGATGTAGACGTGCACGAAACGTCCGGTAGCGGCGGGCTGCAGCGAGCCCTCCGAATCCCGGAAGATCGCGAGGGAGTAGGTCACGGAGCGTGTACCGAGACGCTGCACCGCGAGCCCGACCTGGAGCCGGTCGGGGAAGGACAGTTCGGCGAGGTAGCGGCACGAGGTCTCCGCGACCACCCCGATCGCGTCGAGTTCCCGGATGTCGACCCCGGTCGTGGCCATGAGCCAGCCGTTGACCGCGGAGTCGAAGTACGAGTAGTAGGTGACGTTGTTGACGTGACCGTAGTGGTCGTTGTCGGCCCAGCGTGTCTGCATGGGCCAGAGCACCGGGAACTGCTCCGGATCAGGCTGTGCGGCGGGTCTCGTCGGCTGACAGTTGCTCACCCTTCGACGATAGTGCTCCCCGGACGGCAAGTCCGACCAACAGCGCCCAGAATGCAGAACCGACACCGAAAATCGACAAACCGGATGCCGCGACGAGGAAGGTGACCACCGCCGCCTCGCGGCCGTTCGGGTCGCCGAGGGCCGCGGAGAGAGCGGCGCCGAGGGTCGCCAGGAGCGCGAGGCCTGCCACGGTTTCGACGACCCCAGCGGGAGCGAGTACCACCAGCGCGGCGAGGCCGGACGAACACAGAGCCAGCACGAGGTAGGACCAGCCTGCAGTCCACGCCGCCACCCAGCGACGCTCGGGATCGGGGTCCGCATCTGGTGCGGCGGCGAGTGCCGCGCTGATGGCGGCGAGATTGACGGCGTGGCCACCCGCCGGGGCGCCGGCGATCGTGCCGAGGCCGGTCACCGTCATCACCGCACGCCAGGGCGTTCGGTACCCGAACGACCGGAGCACGGCGGTACCCGGAATGTTCTGCGACGCCATGGTCACGATGTAGAGAGGAAGCGCGATCCCCAGCAACGCCTGCCACGTCCAGGACGGTGCCGTCAGTTCTGGATGGGGGACGAGTTCGGTGGGTGCCACCGACGTGCCCGTGCGGATGAGGTGGACCACGATCACCGCCGTCGCGGCGGCGAACGCGCCCGGGACCGCCCATCGGGGCCGCGCGCGTTGCAGCACCAGCCACGCCAGCGCGACCGGTGCGATCACCGCGGGGGAGTCGGCCAGCGCGGTGACCGGTGCCAGGCACAACGGCACGAGGATGCCCGCGAGCATCGCCTGCGCCAGGGAGACGGGAATCGACGCGATCACTCGTCCGAGCAGGGGCCAGAACCCGGTCGCCACGACGGCCACGCCGACGACGACGAATGCTCCGACCGCTGCCGGCCATCCGCCGGTGACCACGCCGGTACCGGCGAGCAGGGCAGCGCCGGGTGTCGACCACGCGAGCGTGATGGGTGTACGAAACCGGCGCGAGAGCCACAGGATGCCCAGGCCCTGGGTCAGGCACAGCGCGGCGAGCCCGGAGGCCGCTTCGACGGGTGAGGCACCGACCGCGCGAAGCCCGGTGAGCACGACCGCGAAGGAGCTGGTGAATCCGACGAGCGCGGTCACGATCCCCGCTGTGATCGGCCGCGAGATCGGTGCGACCTCGCCGTTCGGCGTCGACGGGGCGTTCGGCGGGGAATCGGTCACGGAGCGGCATTGTGCCGGATCGCGCATGGTGATGCGCATCCGTCCTGTTCCGTGCCAGGATCGGAAGATGCCCGCTACTCACGTGCTCATCTCGTCGTTCGACCTGGCGCAGGCGGTCGAACAAGGTAAACCGCCGGTCCTGCTCGATGTGAGGTGGACCCTCGGCGACGCCCACGGAATCGAGCGGTACTACCGGGGTCACATCCCCGGGGCGGTCTACGTAGACCTCGATTCGGAGCTGGCCGGTCCGCCGTCGCTCGAACGGGGCCGCCACCCCCTTCCCGATATCGCGCATCTGCAACAAGCGGCGCGACGCTGGGGTATTTCCGACGGAGACGCGGTCGTCGCGTACGACGCGTCCGGGGGGCTCGCGGCGGCCCGAGCGTGGTGGTTGCTGCGCTGGGCGGGCCTGACCGATGTCCGCCTGCTCGACGGCGGACTGCAGGCGTGGACCGCCGGTGGACACGATGTGGCCGCCGGCCCGGGGGAGCACCCACATCCGGGGAACGTGTCGTTGAGTGCCGGACACCTGCCGACCGTGGACACCGACGACGTGGCACGTTTTCCGTCGCACGGCGTGCTGCTGGACGCGCGTGCGTCCGAGCGTTTCCGGGGCGAGGAGGAACCTGTCGATCGTCGCGCCGGGCATGTTCCCGGGGCGATCAGCGCCCCGACCACCGAAAACCTTCGGGAGGACGGTTCGTTCCGGCCCCCGGACCAGCTGGCGGCGCGGTTCGAGAGGCTCGGGGTGACGGGCGGTGACGTCGCCGTCTACTGCGGTTCGGGGGTCCACGCGGCGCACGAGATCGCTGCGTTGGCCATCGTGGGGATCGATGCGGCGCTCTATCCAGGATCGTGGTCGCAGTGGTCGGCCGATGCGCGCCGACCCGTGGCGACAGGGAGCTGAGCCGGCAATTCCAGGGACCTTGCTACGGTGGCGGGCCGGGAATCCGTCGGTGCTGTGAGTGGACGTCGCACTCTGTTCGCCGGTACAGGTGCTGTGTAAATTCGGGTGAATGACGCATTTCACACGTAATAGCCGGAGAAGTGTTGCCCTGTCCTTGAGTGCCGCCGCGCTGGCGGCGGCGGTTGCTGCCGCGCCCGCCGCGTCGGCAGCGCCCGTAAACCCTGCTCCTCCGGCGTGTGTGTCCGCCACTCCGGTCGCCGACATCGCTGCGCTCACCGATCCCGCAGGCATCGAAACGTTCGACGATGCCCGGGCCCGTATCGCCGAGCTGCGGGAGGTGCTCACCCGCAGCGACGACTACCGTGGCACCTTCGTCCTTGCCTTCGACGAGATCCTCGAGCTCACCGCACCGACGCTGAACTCCGGCATCTACGACGACCCGGAGTGGGCGAGTGCGCTGGCCGTCGAGGTGGTCCGGCTCTACCTCGCCGATCTGCACGAGTACGTCACCGGCGGAACCCCCACGGCGCACTGGGCCGAGGCATTTGCCGAGACGGAGCGGTGCGACCGCAGCCCGGGGCGCGTGCTGCTGGGTGCGATCGTCGCGCATCTCGTGATCGACTTTCCCGAGGCACTCGTGACCATCGGCTCCACACCGGACCACAAGAACGACTTCTACACCTTCGGAGGCGCACTGGTCGACGCCGCGCCCGTCATCGCCGACGAGTTCGAAGCCACGTACGGCACCGCTCTGCACGACTTCTTCACCGGTTGGTTCGTCGGTGATCTCGTGGGTGAGGCCGAGGCGACGACACTCATGTTCCAGTCGGCGCGAACATCCGCCTGGGTCAACAACTTCGGACTCCAAAACCCGGACACCCACGACCTGACCCGGTTCGGGATGAACTCGACGTTCGAGGCGGCGAACGTGATGCTCGACGGCCTCGAAGCCGCGGGCACCATCTGATCCACCGCACCCGCATCACGGCGCGGGCACGCCCGGCCCCCGCTCAGGAGCGTGAGTACTCGGACGCGCGGCGAACCTGATCGGGGGTCGGTGTGACCCCCGTGTACAGCGCGAACTGCAGTGCCGCTTGAAGGGCGATCACCTCGTCGCCCGTGATCACCGGGATGCCCTGCTCGCGGGCGAACCGCACCAGCGGCGTCTCGGGAGGCACCGCGACGACGTCGAACACGACCCCGGCCGCGGCGACGACCTCCTCCGGGACGGGCAGATTATCGGCTTCCGGCGCCCCGGCCATGCCGACGGGAGTGGCGTTGACCAGTAGTCCGGGGGAGGTCGCCCCTGCGTCCGCCTGCCATGCGTAACCGTACTTGCGCGCGAGGGGGAGACCCGTGCTTTCGTTGCGCGCGACCACGACCCCTTCGGTGAAGTCGCTGTGCCGCAGCGCGGCGGTGACCGCCTTGGCCATACCGCCACTGCCGACGATGGTCACCGGCAGCGAGGAATCGACGTCGTGAGCGGCGAGCAGATCGGTGACCGCCTGGTAATCGGTGTTGTACGCGTGGAGTGCGCCGTCTTCGTTGACGATCGTGTTGACCGATTCGATGGCGCGTGCGGAGTCGTGCAACACGTCGACCAGGGGCAACACCGCTTCCTTGAACGGCATCGAGACCCCGGCGCCGCGGATGCCGAGTCCCCGGATCCCCGCGACCGCGTCCTCGATGTTCGTGGGCGCGAAGGCTTTGTAGACGAAGTCGAGGCCGAGTTCGTCGTACAGATAGTTGTGGAATCTGGTGCCGATGTTGCTGGGGCGTGCCGACATGGAGATGCACAGCCGGGTGTCCTTGGTGATGCGCGAGAGCATCCCTCCACCGTAGTGCCGGGGCCGCGTGCTACTCCCGTCTCGCTCGAACATGGCGTTCTCATTCTTGGAGAATCGTATATGCTCCCGGTCATGGGAGACGACCTCGGCGCCGGTGGTTTGAGATTCGAGCGGGAAGGCGCGATCGGCTGGTGCATCATCGACCGGCCCGCGGCCCGCAACGCCTTCACCCCGGCGATGTACTACGGACTCAAACGGGCGGTCCGGCTGGTCAACAGCGACCCCGACCTCGCCGCGCTCGTCATCACGGGCGTCGACGACGTCTTCGCGCCCGGCGGTGATCTCGGCGGCCGCTCGGAGCCCGGCGATGATCTGCCCGAGGGGCTCGCCGGCACCGACGTCGTGCCGTTCCTGACGATCCGGGACAGCCGGGCGCCGGTCATCTCGGCGGTCAACGGGATCTGCCAGGCAGGCGGACTGCTCGTCGCGATGATGTCGGACATCGCGGTGGCGAGCGAGCGGGCAACCTTCCGCGTGCCCGAACTGCTGCGCGGTATCCCCGACGCCACCTTCGCGGCGGCGCTGCCCGCCCATGTCGGAATCGCGGCGGCCCGCGACCTGCTCCTGTCTGCGCGACGATTCGACGCCGCGGAGGCGCTGCGGCTCGGAGTGATCTCGCGCGTGGTGCCGCACGACGACTTGCGCGAGGCCGCACTGACCGCCGCGCGCGAGGTCCTGCAGACCGCGCCCCTCGCGCGCGCTCAGGTCAAGCGCATGCTCAACGAGCGTTACGGGCAGATCGACTACCAGACGATGTTCGGCTCACTCGAGACGTCGCCCGAACCACGAGAGGGGATGCGTGCCTTCATGGAGAAGCGCGACCCGGAGTGGATCCCGAGCAACCTTCCCGTGTAACCCGACCGTGGGGCGCGGCAGTCGTTCGACTTCCGCTCCCTCCTCCGGACTGCCGGAGCGATTACCCCTCGGCCGGTGCGGTGAGGATGCGCGGACCGTCGTCGGTGATCGCGATGGTGTGCTCGCTGTGCGCGGTGCGGGACCCGTCGGCGGAACGGATCGTCCAGCCGTCGGGGTCGAAGACGATTTCGTTCGTCGTCGGGGTCCACCACGGTTCGAGGGCGAGGGTCAGGCCCGGACGCAGAACGAGACCGCGCCCCGCACGGCCGGAATTGGAGACGTGCGGGTCTTCGTGCATGGTGCGGCCGAGACCGTGCCCGCCGAACTGGGTGTTGACGGGGTAGCCGTATTCGGCGGCGACGGCACCGATGGCCGCGGAGATGTCGCCGAGCCGGTTTCCGGCCTGCGCTGCGGCGATGCCCGCTGCGAGCGCGCGTTCGGTGGACTCGATCAGGCGCCGGTCCTCGGGACGCTCCGTGCCGACGACGACGGTGCGCGCGGAGTCGGCCACCCAACCGTCGATCGAGACGGCGATGTCCATGCTGAGTACGTCCCCGTCCTGCAGGACGTAGTCGTGCGGCAGTCCGTGCAGCACAGCATCGTTGACCGACAGGCAGATGACATTGCGGAACGGGCCACGCCCGAACGACGGTGAGTAGTCCCAGTAGCAGGACACCGCTCCCCGCTCGGCGATGAGGTCGCGCGCCCGCTGTTCGAGGTCGAGGAGGTTGACGCCGGGTGCAGCCCGCTCTGCGAGGTCGCCGAGCAGATCGGCGATGAAGGCGCCGGTGGTGCGCATGGCGTCGATCTCGCGCGGGGTTTTCAGTTCGAGCACCGCTCGTGTCCTTCCGAAGGGTCGTGCAATCCGGTATGAAAATACCAGCCAAAGAGAATATCCGGTATTTTCATACCGGCTCCCCGGGTGGCGACGTCTCCGATACCCTCGGGTCATGGTGCGTCTCCCGTTGTCCCCGCAACAGCTTGCGGCCGGTAAACGCCTCGGTGCGCTCCTCCGTGAGGCGCGGCGTGACCGCACCCTCGCCGAGGTCGCCGCAGCGGCAGGAATCTCGCCGGAGACACTGCGCAAGATAGAGACCGGCAGGCTGGCGACGCCGGGATTCGTCACCGTCGCGGCACTGGCACGCGCACTTGCGCTCCCGCTCGACGACCTCGCGCAGGTCTGTCTCGACGCAGGGGAACTCGAGGACGCCGGTTAGGTGCGTGATCCGGTCACCGGCGAGATCAGGTGCCGGACGGTGCCGGGAACCGCGCCGCGCTGATCGACCCGACCGTGGCCCCGTCGTGTCCGACGATCCACGACCCGCCGGATTCGGCACACTCTGCGATCTTCTCGAACACGTTGAGCAGGAAGAAGATCGCCTCCTGCGGCGATGCGGTCGTCGCGAGCCGGTGCGATTCGCCCGGCTTCGTGCCGTCGAGCCACACTCCGCAACGACCGTCGAGACGGAGCGTGGTCACGTGATCCCAGTCGACGAACCCGTACTTCACCTGTTCCCACGGCGTACGCGTGCTGGGCGTCTGTTCGAGAACCTGCACCAGAATGGACATCGCGGCTCCTGGAGTTTTTCGGACGTGTGCCGACCAGTGTCTCTCGTGCGCGCGCCGTTGACCGGCAGTTGCGAGTCCGGCAGGCCAACCCTGCCATGAGCCGCACCGCGGCGGCTGGCACCATGGAGGGCATGTTGCACGGGCTGTGGTCACCGGGATCAGGCCTGATGCTGTGGCGCGATCCCGCAGTCGAAGCCGACGACGACGCGTTGCCGTCGGCACTGCGACGGTGGATCGACAGGCCCTTCCGGCACCGCGTCGAGCTGACCCTCCCCGGCGACACCGCGCCGCGCGTGTTGCCGGCCGTTGCCGTGGCGCCGCACGACGCGGCCGTTCTCCTCCTCGATCTCCCGCGACGCCCGAGCGGCGTCGCCGGCGACCTGCGCTACCTCGCCCACGTTGCCCGCGGCATCGAGCGGTGGGCGCAGGCCGGCCGGGTCGCCCCCGAACTCGTCCGGGCGGAAAAACAGTGGTGGGCGCGGTGGCAATTGCTCGGCGGCGAGAAGACACGCGCCTGGTCGGCGGAACTCGCCGCGGCGATGCCGCCCGTGCAGCGCCAGGTCGGCCGCCCGGCGGCGCTGCTCGACAACATGTGCGCCGAACTGACCGACCCCATCGTCCGCACCCTGCACGGATCCTCGACGTCGCTGCACCCGCTGGTCGCGGCCCTCGCGGAAGGCCGCCCTCACCCTCGTGGCACGCAGCGGATGGCCGATGCGCTGGACGAGTGGCGGGCGAGCCTCGCCGGATACGAACCCGACCTCGTTCTGCGTCTCGCCGAACCGGAGGACACCGACGACGACACCGACATCGGTGTGGCCGCGTTGTGGCGGCTCGAAGTCTGCCTGCGCTCCGAAGGGCAGGCGCCCGTACCGGTGACCGTGGACGGCACGGATCCGCACCTCCTGCAGATAGCAATCCGCAAGCTCGGCGCGGCCATCACCGCCTACCCGCGACTCCAGGACGTGCCACGCGACGTCGATACCCTCGATTTACTGTTGCCCACCCCCGTGGTGATCGATCTCGTCGAACACGGTGCCCGCGCGTTGCAGGCCGCAGGCGTCTCGCTCCTCTTGCCGAGGGCCTGGGCGACGGTCGATCCGTCGTTGCGCCTCCAGGTCGACTCGCCGGTCGCGCCGGTCAGCGCCGACGACAGCATGGTCGGCATGAGCGCCATCGTGTCGTACGAATGGCAGCTCGCGGTGGGCGACATGTTGCTCACCCGGACGGAGATGGACGAACTCGTCGCGGCGAACAGCGACCTGGTGAAGCTACGCGGCAAGTGGGTACGTGCGGATGCCGATGCCCTCGCACGTGCCGCGCGCTTCGTCACGGCGCATTCGGAAGAAGACGGCACTCTGGGGTCGCTGTTCGCGCAGTTCACCGGCGACGATGCGCCGCCCGTCGAGGTCACCGACATCGCCGCGTCCGGGTGGGTCGAGACGCTGCTCGACGGACAGGCGCAGCCGGAGGAGATCGGTCAACCGGTCGGGCTGGTGGCGGAACTGCGCCCCTACCAGCAGCGAGGTCTCGACTGGCTTGCGTTCATGAGCCGGCTCGGGCTCGGAGCGGTCCTTGCCGACGACATGGGGCTCGGCAAGACCGTGCAGGTGCTGGCTCTGCTCACGCACGAACGCGAAACCGGTCCCTCGGGACCGCCCACCCTGCTCGTGTGCCCGATGTCGGTGGTCGGCAACTGGCAGCGCGAGGCCGAGCGGTTCGTTCCGGACCTGCGCGTGTACGTCCATCACGGCGCACAGCGGTTGCGGGGAGAGGCCCTGGCCACGGCGGTGGCGTCCGCTGACCTCGTCGTCACGACCTATGCCATCGCGGCGCGCGATGTCGCGCAACTCGCCGAATTGCCCTGGCGCCGAATGGTTCTCGACGAAGCGCAACACGTGAAGAACACCGCGACCGCGCAGTCGCGCGCCACCCGGGCGATCCCTGCAGCGCATCGCATCGCGCTGACCGGTACGCCGGTGGAGAACCGGCTCGAAGAACTCCGGTCGATCCTCGACTTCGCGAACCCCCGGTTGCTCGGCAGTGCTGCCTCCTTCCGGGCGCGTTTCGCCGTGCCCATCGAACGCGATCACGACGCGGTGGCAGCCGCGCGCCTGCGCGCGTTGTCGGCACCGTTCGTGCTGCGCCGCGTCAAGACCGACCCCGACGTCATCTCCGACCTGCCCGAGAAGTTCGAACAGACGGTCCGCGCCAATCTCACGGCGGAACAGGCTGCGCTCTACCGCGCCGTGGTGGACGACATGATGCGCAAGATCCGCGACAAGGAAGGCATGGCACGCAAGGGTGCCGTGCTAGCCGCGCTGACCCGGCTCAAGCAGGTGTGCAACCACCCGGCGCACTACCTCGGTGACGGATCGCCGGTGCTGCGCCGCGGCCGTCACCGGTCGGGCAAACTCGGGTTGGTCGAGGACATCGTGGAGGCGGTGCTCGCCGACGGCGAGAAAGTCCTGCTGTTCACGCAGTTCCGCGAGTTCGGCGAGCTCATCGCGCCGTATCTCGCCGAGCGATTCGCCACGACCGTGCCGTTCCTGCACGGCGGCGTGACCAAGGCGAAGCGCGACGAGATGGTCACCCGCTTCCAGGGCGAGGACGGCCCGCCCATCATGCTGCTCTCGCTCAAAGCCGGTGGGACCGGCTTGAATCTGACCGCCGCCAATCACGTCGTGCATCTCGACCGGTGGTGGAACCCCGCGGTGGAGAACCAGGCGACCGACCGTGCGTTCCGCATCGGACAGCGGCGCAACGTGCAGGTGCGCAAACTCGTGTGCGTGGGCACCGTGGAGGAGCGGATCGACGAAATGCTCACCGGAAAACAGGAATTGGCCGATCTTGCGATCGGGGTGGGGGAGAACTGGATCACCGAGCTGTCCACCGACCAGCTGCACTCCCTGCTCTCCCTCGGTGACGAAGCGGTGGGTGACTGATGGCCCTCGACAACAGGGTCGAGACCCGCACCAAGCGCGGCGCGATCGGTCGCAGCTGGTGGTCGAAGGAACTGATCTCGACCATGGAACAGGTGGCCGACAGGGGCCGTCTGACGCGCGGGCGTGCCTACGCGCGGTCCGGGCAGGTGGTCTCGATGCGGATCGAGCCCGGCGCTGCGGTCGGTGAAGTCCAGGGCAGTCAGCTACGACCCTTCACCTCTACCGTGACCGTGCGACGACTCGACGACGACGCCGTCGAGGAACTGATCCGCGAGGTGCGCTCCTCACCGGGCATGCTGGCACGACTGGCCGCGGGGGTGCTCCCCGAAGAACTCGGTCCGTTGCTGTTGCCACGACGCGCGGGCGAACTCGACTTCGACTGCACCTGCCCCGACGACGCCTGGCCCTGCAAGCACGCCGCGGCGGTCGCGTACCTTCTCGCCGAGCACGTCGACGAAAAGCCCCTCGCCGTACTCGACCTGCGTGGAGTCGATCTCGGGACGCTGATCGGCGGCGTCGACGACGCCCCCGCCACCGGTGACTTCTACGGCGAGGACACCGAACTCCCCGCCCTGCCGTCCGAGCGGTTCCGGCCGGCACTCGAGGACCTCGACCCGATGCTGCTCCGTCGTGCCTTGCGAGCCGGGGGCACCGACGAAGCTGTCGTCATCCGCGCGATGAACGACCTCGAAGATCTATACCGCCGGATGCGCTGACGGCAGCACAGTGGCCGATCGCTGCTTCGGGCTCTCAAAGCATCACGGCCAGAAGCACTCCCGCGGCGATGAGAAGATCCGGTCCGCGCAGCCACTGCCTGATCAGGTCGACCGGTACCTGACCGACTGCTGTCTCCAGGACGAGTCCGTCGTACTCGGTGCGCGGTCGGGTGCGCATCCGGTACGCCGCAGTGCAACCCGCTGCCGCGACGATCGAGCAGACAACCGGCGACCACCCCGTCATCGGTGCCGTCATCACCGTCACCACTGCAGCAGCGCACGCGGGTGCCACCGCCATAGGGCGGTAGAGATCGCGATCCGTGGCGCCGAGCATCGCGCGCAGTTCCGGCATACGTGCCAGATCCCGAAGTCCTGTGCTGAATACGAGGGTCGCGACGAACACGGCCACGAGTTGGATCCATGCCGCCACGACCGTGGACGCCGTCGCGCCGAGGGTCCAGGCGCCGCAGACGAGGCCGGCCGTCGCGGCGAACGGAAACGGCCGGCGCAGATGCCGGAGGAAGTCGGCCCGGACTAGCGCACGAGTCCGGCCCGGTGGCATTGCCCGTGAGCGTCGAGGCGCGACCCGCTTCCAGGCACGGGCGTCGTGGACGTCGAGGAGGATCGTGGGGTCCAGTCCGATCAGTGACGCACGGGCCGCTCCGGCCGTCTCGGCGCGTTCGCGCAACTCCGCCATCGTGATGCGGCCGCAGAGAAGGAGAGCGGCACCGCTCGCCACCACCGCGGGGACCGCGACCGCCGCCACCGGGAGCCAGCCGACGAAGACCGGCACCCTTGTTTCCGTCGCGCAAGCCACCGCGACGCCGCCTCCCAGCGCGATCACAGCGAGTTGCAATATCGGGAGAGTGCGGTCGGGGAGGGTGCGCGCCTGCACCAGGACCGCAAGCGCGGCCACTCCCACGCCGGCAAGCGCGCCCGACGCGGCCAGCGGTGGCCAGACCTCCACGCTTCCGGCGAAGGCCGCGAACCGTCCGGCCATCACGCCTGCCACCGCTCCTCCGGCGAACAACGCCCACACCGAGGGACGGAGCATCACCGCCCGATCCACCGGGGTCGACAGCAGCCAGAAGGCGCGTTCGGCACTCGACGTCACGGGCCCGAGCGCGCGCAGCGCCCCGATACCTGCGACGACAGCGATGACGCCGGCCACCCACGCCCAACCCGGATTCCAGGAAGCGACGTCCCAGCCTCGTCCGGTGGCAGCGGAGACCGTATCGACGAGCGCGGTTGGAGGCCGGGTGGCGAGCCACCACGAAAGTCCGCCGACGACGTATGCGCCGAGCACGCACAGCACCGCTGCTCCGGTCCGGTCGGCGCCACCGGCGCGCGTGTGGCCGCAGCGTCGCCGAATCTCCCGGAGGGCGCCGACCGGGGTCGTCGGTTGCGGCTCCGTCACCGCCACGAGTCCGCGTCCACGGTGTGATCTGCGACCGCGGAGACCAGGTCCGCGTCGTGCGAGGCGAGCACGACGGCGCACCCGCTCGTCTTCTCGGCGCGGATGCGCTGTGCGAGCCAGGACCTTCCGTCGGCATCGAGATGCTGCTCGGGTTCGTCGAGTACCAGCAACCGGCGCGGACGGACGAACACCGACGCCAGCGCCAAGCGGCGGCGCTGACCGCTGGACAGGGTGACGGGCAGCTGCCCGGATGCTCCGGCCAGTCCCAGTTCGGACAGCGTCCGGGTCGCCTGACCCGCGGGATCGTGCATTCCGTGAGCGAGGGCGACGAGTTGCAGGTGTTCGTGGGCCGTCAGATGCGCGAACGTCGCGACGTCGCCGACGACGGATGCCACTGCTGCTCGGTGGTCGGGTGAGGATTCATCGCCCACCACGCCGTCGATCGTGACAGCGCCCCGATCGAGGCGGTCGGAGCCCACGATGCATCGCAGCAGTGTGGACTTTCCGGCACCGTTTGCGCCGGTGACAGCGCAGCATTCGCCGGCGGCGACGTCGAAGTGCACCGCGGTGAACACGAGCAGGTCGCCGAATCGGCGTTCCGCGTCGCGGACGGAGAGAACGTGACTACCGCGCCGCGTCGCGCCGCGGGGGAAAGCTCTGGGCACAGGGACTCCCGGTGTTCCTCGTGAAGAGTGTGGTCGCGAGGAAGCAGGGACCGGTCAGATGAAGAGAGACGTCGCGGCCCCTGCACCGGGGCCGGGTGCTCTGGGTCGCGGGCGACCGGCCGTATCGGGATGTGACTGTCGCCGGAACGCGCCGCGCAGACGTTGTTCCTCGACGGTGGGGCCGCGCGGGGTTCGGGACAGTCCGAACAGCAGGTCGTCGGCGCGCCGGACGATCAGCGCGGCAACCACGACGACGGTGA
Source organism: Actinomycetes bacterium (assembly GCA_023417985.1). Classification (GTDB taxonomy): domain Bacteria; phylum Actinomycetota; class Actinomycetes; order Mycobacteriales; family Mycobacteriaceae; genus Rhodococcus. Next base: position 17,733 of record JAEZDV010000118.1, read on the forward strand.
CGAGAAACCCTGCCAGCATCGAGGCGAGGCTGTCTCCGGGGAGTGCGGGAGAGACCGCGAGCAGAGAGAAAAGAGCCCACAGCAGCAGGAAGGCCAGCGCATCGGTGCTGTTCCTCGGCCCGCGGGTCATGATGCGGAGTGTAGCCGACGAGGTGTGACCCTGGACATACGTGGACTTCCAACTATAGGATGAGCGAAGACTTTGGAACTCCCGGCTGCCCTGACACAGCCACCACTATCGAGCAAAGGACGGGTTCGCGCATGAGCATCCGAGAACTGACCCACTTCGTCGGGGGCAAGCATGTCTCCGGCACCTCCGGCCGTTTCGCCGACGTCTTCGACCCCAACACCGGCGAGGTCCAGGCGCGTGTTCCGCTCGCCACCCGCTCCGAGGTCGAGGACGTCATCGCCAACGCCGCCGTGGCGCAGAAGGAATGGGCGTCGTGGAACCCGCAGAAGCGCGCTCGCGTCCTGATGCGATTCCTCCAGCTCGCCCAGGACAACATGGACGAACTCGCCCGGCTGCTCTCGAGCGAGCACGGCAAGACGATCCCCGACGCGAAGGGCGACATCCAGCGCGGTCTCGAGGTCGTCGAGGTCGCGCTCGGCGCTCCGCACCTGCTCAAGGGTGAATTCACCGAGTCGGCCGGCACCGGGATCGACGTGTACTCGATGCGGCAGCCGCTCGGCGTGGTCGCGGGCATCACCCCGTTCAACTTCCCCGCGATGATCCCGCTGTGGAAGGCCGCCCCGGCTCTCGTGTCCGGCAACGCATTCGTCCTCAAGCCGTCCGAGCGCGACCCCTCCGTGCCGCTGCGCCTCGCCGAACTCTTCCTCGAAGCCGGGCTGCCCGCGGGCGTGTTCAACGTCGTCAACGGCGACAAGGAAGCAGTCGACGTCCTGCTCGACGATCCCCGCGTCAAGGCACTCGGATTCGTCGGCTCCACGCCGATCGCCCAGTACATCTACGAGACCGCCGCGAAGAACGGCAAGCGGGCGCAGTGCTTCGGCGGCGCGAAGAACCACGCCGTGATCATGCCCGACGCCGACCTCGACCAGGTCGCCGATGCGCTCGTCGGCGCCGCGTACGGCTCCGCCGGTGAGCGCTGCATGGCGCTGTCGGTGGCCGTCCCCGTTGGTGAGGAGACCGCCGACCGCCTCGTGGCCAAGCTCCAGGAACGCATCGCCGAACTCCGCATCGGCACCAGCTTCGACGAGAAGGCAGACTTCGGTCCGCTCGTGACCGCAGCCGCCCGCGACCGCGTCCACGGCTACATCGCCAAGGGCGTCGAGGAAGGCGCCGAACTCGTCGTCGACGGCCGCGGATTCGTCCTCGAAGGCAACGAGGGCGGTTTCTTCTCCGGCGCAACGCTCTTCGACCGCGTCACCACCGACATGTCGATCTACAAGGAAGAGATCTTCGGTCCCGTCCTGACCGTCGTGCGCGCCCGCGACTACGAGGAAGCCCTGCGCCTGCCGACCGAGCACGAGTACGGCAACGGCGTCGCGATCTTCACCCGCGACGGTGACACCGCCCGCGACTTCACCACCCGCGTCGAGGTGGGCATGGTCGGCGTCAACGTTCCGATCCCGGTGCCGATCGCGTACTACACCTTCGGCGGCTGGAAGGCATCGGGCTTCGGCGACCTCAACCAGCACGGACCGGACGCCTTCCGCTTCTACACCAAGACCAAGACCGTCACCCAGCGGTGGCCGTCCGGTGTCAAGGAGGGCGATCTCGAAGGCGCCCACGTCGCCGACACCGACCACTTCGTCATCCCGACGATGGACTAGGCGGTCACGCCGATGTTCACCCTCAGCGACGACGACCGGGCGATCCGCGACACCGCCCGCGATTTCGCCACCGAGTACCTGGCTCCCCACGCGGTCGAATGGGACCAGAGCAAGTATTTCCCCGTCGACGTGCTGCGCAAGGCCGCGGCACTGGGCATGGGCGGGATCTACATCCGCGAGGACGTGGGCGGGTCGGGGCTGCGCCGCCTCGATTCCGTCCGCATCTTCGAGGAACTCGCCACCGGGTGCCCCTCCATCGCCGCCTACATCTCGATCCACAACATGGTCACGTGGATGATCGACAAGTTCGGTGACGACGAGCAACGGCACCGCTGGGTTCCGAAGCTCAGCTCGATGGAGTTCCTCGGGAGTTACTGCCTCACCGAACCGGGTGCCGGCTCCGATGCCGCCGCGCTCAGCACCAGGGCCGTGCGCGACGGCGACGACTACGTGCTCACCGGTGTCAAGCAGTTCATTTCCGGCGCAGGCACTTCCGACGTCTACGTCGTGATGGCCCGCACCGGCGACACCGGCGCGCGGGGCATCTCGGCATTCATCGTCCCGAAGGACACGCCGGGCCTGTCGTTCGGCGCCAACGAGAAGAAGATGGGCTGGAACGCGCAGCCCACGCGCCAGGTCATCCTGGACGGCGTACGCGTGCCGGCGGCGAACCTCCTCGGTTCGGAGGGCGGTGGCTTCCGCATCGCGATGCACGGCCTCAACGGTGGCCGCCTCAACATCGCAGCGTGCTCGGTAGGCGGCGGCCAGGCAGCACTCGACCGGACGGTCGCTTACCTCGCCGAACGCAAGGCGTTCGGCGACCGGTTGCTCGATTCGCAGGCATTGCAGTTCCGGCTCGCGGACATGCGGACCGAACTCGAGGCGGCGCGCACGCTGTTGTGGCGGGCCGCGGACGCCCTCGACAACGAGGCGCCGGACGTCGTGGAACTGTGCGCGATGGCCAAGCGCTTCGCCACCGACGCCGGATTCGCGGTCGCGAACGATGCGCTGCAACTCCACGGTGGCTACGGTTACCTGGCCGAGTACGGGATCGAGAAGATCGTGCGCGATCTGCGCGTGCATCAGATCCTCGAAGGAACCAACGAGATCATGCGGGTGGTCGTCGCGCGCAGCGTGGTGGCCGCAGCGCAGAACGGAGCGCAATGACGGGGCAGGAACCCGAGGTCCTCATCGAGGCGAAGAACGGACTGGGCCACATCACGCTCAACCGTCCCAAGGCCATCAACGCGCTCAACCACAAGATGGTGCGTGTGATGGCCGAGGCGCTCACGAAGTGGGCGTCCGACGACTCCGTCCGCGCCGTCGTCGTCCGTGGTGCGGGGGAGCGGGGACTGTGCGCCGGTGGCGACATCGTCTCGATCTATCACGATGCCCGCGACGGGGGTACCGGCTCACAGGAATTCTGGCGTGACGAGTACATCCTCAACGCCGCGATCGGTCGGTATCCCAAGCCGTACGTGGCGATCATGGACGGCATCGTCATGGGCGGCGGAGTCGGTATCTCCGCGCACGGCAACGTCCGGATCGTCACCGAACGCTCGAGCATCGCGATGCCCGAGACCGGCATCGGGTTCATCCCCGACGTGGGTGGCACCTATCTGCTCTCGCGCACATCCGGTGAGATCGGCACGCACATCGCGCTGACCACCGGCCGGATGAAGGCGGGCGACGCCATCGCCCTCGGCTTCGCCGACCACTTCGTGCCGTCCGACGCCCTCGACAAGTTCGTCGCGACGCTCGAGACCGGTTCGGTCGACGACGCACTCGCCGAATACTCCCGGCCCGCGCCGGAATCGGCGTTGCTCGCGCAACGCGACTGGATCGACGCGGCGTACTCCGCCGACTCCGTCGAGGAGATCGTCGAGCGCCTGCGCAGCAGTGACATCGACGAGGCTCGCTCCACCGCAGAGCAGATCCTCGCCAAATCACCTGTCGCGCTGAAGGTCACGTTGCGGTCGCTCCGACACGCGCGGACTCTCGGCAGCCTCGAAGAGGTGCTGAACGAGGAGTTCCGGGTCTCGTCCGCGTCGCTGAACTCGCACGACCTCGTCGAGGGGATACGCGCCCAGGTGGTCGACAAGGACCGCAACCCGCAGTGGTCGCCCCCGACCCTCGCCGATGTCACCGCCGCCGACATCGACGCATACTTCCAGCCGCTCGGCGAGCTCGAACTCGGCCTCGCCGCTCCGA
>JAEZDV010000215.1 GCA_023417985.1 Actinomycetes bacterium
TTTCCGGTATCCGCAGGGTCGCCGGCCGGGTCGTGATGATCGATCTCGATTCTGATCCGGCCGTCATCGCCCGCCATGTCGAGGCAGTGCGGATCTTCGCCGGCTACGCGGGATGGAGCGCGGGTCAGCTCGATCGGGAGTTGCGCAACGACGACTGGATGGTGGTCTCCGCGCTCCCCTACGACATCTTCGCGCCCGCTCACATCGACCTGTGGGCGCGCGTGCTGCGACGCCAGCCGCTGCCGCTCGCCCTGCTGGCGACGCATCCGATCGAGATCGAACGGAACTGACCCGCCTCCAGGACGGTTCGGTCAGGCCCCTGGCATCGAATCGGCATCGGCGGATGCGTGTGCCGCGCGTCGATCCGCGAGGGTGTTGAGTGCCCCGGCCATCTCGTCCGCCCGTCCCGAGGTGACCGTGAAAACGTGGCCCGACGCCATCGTCACCACGACAGCGGGTCCGGTGGTCGTGACGAGGCCGTACCTGCCACGTCCCTTCACCCGCAGACCCCAGCCGCCCCAGTCCTGGAAGGGACGGGTCTCGGTGACTTCGGCGCCGACGATCTCGTCGAGGTCGTAGACCACCGCATCGGTCGCGAGGTTGCGCACCCGGATGCCCTTCTCGTCCACGATCACAGTGAAGCGCAGCAGGCTCACGGCGAGGACGACGACCGGAACCACGAGCACCAACGGCAACCAGCTGTCCGTGGTCGCGCACACGAGCGCCGTGGGCACGAGGACCGAGCCCAGCAGGACAAGGGTGGTACCGGTACCGATACCGACTCTGTCCACGATCGGTGACTCGACCGGTCCACGAGGCAGGTCGGCTGCGGGGGGCCGTGATGCAGGTGTGCGCTCGCGTCCGTCGCGGAGCAGCGCCGCACCGAGCCATCCGACCGCGACACCCGCGACCGTGCCGACGGCGATCGACCAGGCGGGAAATGCGGTCTGTGACGCGTCCGCGACGTCGAGCTGGGCGCCGAGCACGGCGACGAACGTCGCGACCATCAAACCCGTGACCCCGAGACCGATGACGAGCATGTAGCGCCGCATCATCAGCAACGACCGGGCGAGCGCAGCGATCGCACAGCAACCGGCCCCGACCAGTACGACGAGCAACGCCATCGTCCACGCCGACGACCCGACGGGGCCGAAGCCGTCCGGGCGGGATCCGGTCCAGTGCGTCGCGATCTCGGCCGGGAGTCGTGGCTCCCAGAGGCGGGCGAGAACGACGATCGAACCGGCAGCGAGCACCGGGAGCACGATGCCGAAGACAACACCGACAGGATCGATCACTCGGGTCTGCGACACGGCCTCACCCTAGAGGCCCGGAACCGCGAGTGCGTTTGCCGGCGGACCGGCGCCGGGATCGGAGAGGTCAGGCGCTCGGCTCGCACGCCCCGCGCAGGCTGCACGCGCCGCAGGACGAGCCGCACCCGTCGGACTCCTCGGGCTTGGTGGCTTCTGCGACCCGGGCACCGACAGCGCCACCGGCACCGGCGGTGACGAGCGCCGCGACGACGGTGACGACGATCGCGATGATCGACGCGACGGTCGGCAGCGTCAGGGACGCGATTCCGCCCACACCGAGGAGGACAGCGGCACCGAGCATGCTGGGGGCAGCGACCTTGTTGGCCACCGCGAACGTGGCGTCGTCCCGCATCGAATCGGGAGTGCGTACGCCCGCCCAGCGGTTGCGCGGCAGCTTCCCGGCCAGCGCTGCGACACCGACCGCTCCGACGACGAGAGCGAGCAGGAAGAGCAGAAGGGCGACGATCAGCACTAGGTCAGGATACGCGCCGGGCGAAGGCACCGGTCGGGTCGGGTGCGGGCACGTTCTACCCTGGTAGGAGCCCACAAACGCCGGCCGAGTAGATAGCGATCAACGTGACCCGTCCCGATCAGACCCCCGCACAGCCGCACGCTGCTGCTCAGCAGCAGTCGTCCGACGCCACCCCGAAGCATCGGTACACCGCCGAACTCGCGGGGCAGATCGAGCAGCGCTGGCAGGAGTTGTGGCGCGAGCGCGGCACCTTCCACGCCCCCAACCCCGTCGGTGCGCTGGCCGGCGACGTGCCCGCCGACAAGCTGTTCGTCCAGGACATGTTCCCGTACCCGTCGGGCGCGGGTCTCCACGTCGGCCACCCGCTGGGCTACATCGCGACCGACGTGTACGCGCGCTATCACCGCATGCAGGGCCGCAACGTGCTGCACACCCTCGGTTACGACTCGTTCGGCCTGCCGGCGGAGCAGTACGCCGTCCAGACGGGAACCCACCCCCGTACGACCACGGAGGCGAACATCGCCAACATGAAGCGACAGCTCGGGCGTCTCGGACTCGGGCACGACGAGCGCCGGTCCATCGCGACGACTGACGTCGACTTCTACCACTGGACGCAGTGGATCTTCCTGACCATATACAACGCCTGGTACGACCGGGCGGCAGGCAAGGCCCGCCGGATCTCCGAGCTCGAGGCGGAACTGGACTCGGGTGTCCGCTCGCTCGAGGACGGGCGGGACTGGTCGAGCCTGTCCGATACCGAAAAGCAGGCGGTTCTCGACGACCACCGGCTGGTGTACCGCTCGAATTCGCTGGTCAACTGGTGCCCCGGTCTGGGTACGGTCCTCGCGAACGAAGAGGTCACGGCGGACGGCCGTTCCGAGCGCGGTAACTTCCCGGTGTTCCGGAAGAACCTGCAGCAGTGGATGATGCGCATCACGGCGTACTCGGATCGGCTGATCGACGATCTGGAGTACCTGGACTGGCCGGAGAAGGTCAAGTCGATGCAGCGCAACTGGATCGGCCGCAGCAACGGCGCGCAGGTGAAATTTGCTGTCGCCGAACATGATGCGGACATCGAGGTCTTCACGACCCGGCCCGACACGCTGTTCGGTGCCACCTACGTGACCCTCGCGCCCGAGCATCCTCTGGTCGACGAGATCGTCGCCGCATCGTGGCCGGAGGGCGTCGATGCCCGCTGGACCGGTGGCGCCGGCACGCCCGCCGACGCGGTGGCCACGTACCGGGCGTCGATCGCCGCGAAGTCCGACCTGGAACGGCAGGAGAGCAAAGAGAAGACGGGCGTATTCACCGGCGCGTTCGCCGTCAACCCCGTGAACGGCGAGAAATTGCCGGTCTTCATCGCCGACTACGTCCTCACCGGCTACGGCACCGGAGCCATCATGGCGGTGCCCGGCCACGACCAGCGGGACTGGGAGTTCGCCACCGCGTTCGGTCTGCCTGTCCGCGAGGTCATCTCGGGCGGCGACGTCTCGGTGGAGGCGTACACCGGTGACGGTGAACTGGTGAACTCCGATTACCTCGACGGCCTCGCGGTGCCGGACGCGAAGAAGGCGATCATCGCCGAACTCGAAAAGTCCGGTGCGGGAGTCGGAAAAATCCAGTACAAGTTGCGCGACTGGCTTTTCGCGCGCCAGCGCTACTGGGGCGAGCCGTTCCCCATCGTCTACGACGCGCAGGGCCAAGCCCATGCGATCCCCGAATCGATGCTGCCCGTTCAGCTTCCGGAGGTCGAGGACTACGCGCCGGTGTCGTTCGATCCCGATGACGCCGATTCCGCACCGTCGCCGCCGTTGGCAAAGGCCGTCGACTGGGTGAACGTCGAACTCGATCTCGGTGACGGTCTGCAGCACTACACCCGCGACACCAACGTCATGCCGCAGTGGGCCGGAAGTTCGTGGTACCAGTTGCGGTACATCGACCCGCTCAACCAGGAAGAGTTCTGCGCCAAGGAGAACGAGCAGTACTGGACCGGGCCGCGCCCGGATCTGTACGGGCCGAACGATCCCGGCGGTGTCGATCTGTACGTCGGCGGTGTCGAGCACGCCGTGCTGCATCTGCTCTATGCGCGCTTCTGGCACAAGGTGCTCTTCGACCTGGGTTACGTGACCTCGTCCGAGCCCTACCGCCGCCTGTTCAACCAGGGCTACATCCAGGCGTACGCCTACACCGATGCGCGCGGCGGCTACGTTCCGGCAGACGAGGTCGTCGAACGCGACGGCAAGTTCTTCTGGGCGGGCCCGAGCGGTGAGCAGGAAGTCGCCCGCGAATACGGAAAGATGGGCAAGTCGCTCAAGAATTCCGTTGCGCCCGACCAGATCTGCCACGACTACGGCGCCGACACGCTCCGCGTGTACGAGATGTCGATGGGCCCGCTCGACCAGTCGCGTCCGTGGGCGACCAAGGACGTCGTGGGTGCTTCCCGCTTCCTGCAGCGTGCGTGGCGCCTGGTGGTCGACGAGGAGACCGGCGACCTGCGGGTCACCGACGAAACGCCCGGTGACGACACGTTGCGCGCGCTCAACAAGGCGGTCGCCGGTGTCTCGGACGACTACGCGCACCTGCGCGACAACACCGCGGTCGCCAAGCTCATCGAGTACACCAACCACCTGACCAAGCAGTACCCGGCGGGTGCGCCGCGCGCCGCGGTCGAACCGCTCGTGTTGATGCTCGCTCCGGTGGCACCGCACCTCGCCGAGGAACTGTGGTCGCGCCTCGGACACACCGATTCGCTGGCACACGGGCCGTTCCCCACCGCCGACGAGAAGTGGCTCGTCGAGGACACCGTGGAGTACCCGATCCAGGTCAACGGCAAGGTACGCAGCCGCATCACGGTGCCCGCGGACGCGAAGCCCGAGGCGATCGAGGCCGCCGCGCTGGCGGACGAGAAGATCGTGGAGATGCTCGCCGGTGCGGCGCCCCGCAAGGTGATCGTCGTGCCCGGCAAGATGGTCAACGTCGTCAAGTAGGCCGACCGCAACCGAACGGACCAGTGCCCGGCAGCCACGTAGGC
>JAEZDV010000331.1 GCA_023417985.1 Actinomycetes bacterium
CGGGCGGCCCCCCCGGGGGGGGCGGGGGCCCCCCCCCCCGCGTCCGTTGCCAGGGGACCGGTACGCGGTCAGGCGCAATCGCGGCAGTAGTCGCCGGAGCCGGGCGCCTTCCGGCTGTAGTGCTGAACGAGGAAGCAACTCACGCAGGTGAACTCGTCGGACTGCTTGGGCAGTACGCGGACGGTCAGTTCCTCACCCGACAGGTCGGCGCCCGGCAGGTCGAACGACTCGAGGATTTCGGCCTCGTCCGCATCGGCCTTCTGGGTGGGTGTGAGCGCCAATTCGTCGAGGGCGGTTCCGGCCCCGAGGACGTCTGTGGTGCGCGGGGAGTCGTAGTCGGTCTTCATGGCTCTCTCCTGGGTCGTCCTGGAACGGTCGTCGTAGCTGGCGGTTGCTCTGCCGGGCACCGCTCTGCACCTGCGGACATAATGTCCCGTTTGTCGGTTCGCCAAACCACGGGCCGGCGTTACGGCCACAGCGTGTGCGATGCGGCACATTCACGTTTCGTGCACCCGGACACGGCCGGGCCGCATGCGGCGGGACCCGGCCGTACCATCGCCGGTGGCAGACGACGCCCCGCACGATCAGCGCGCGACGATCTGCCCCGAAGCGATTCGACACCGACAGGAAGGCCTCCGACGTGGAGATACTCAGCAGCCGCACGATTCTCCGGCCGCGCGACTACGAGGCCGCGCTGGACTTCTACGGTCGGCGACTCGGTCTTGCGATCGCACGTGAGTACGTGGCCGGGACGGTGTTCTTCGCCGGCCAGTCGCTGATCGAGATCGCCGCGCACGGCCGCGACGACGTGGAGCAGACGTTCCGGGGCGCACTGTGGCTCCAGGTCCGCGACGTGTACGAGTGCGAGACCGAACTGACCCGCGACGACGTGCCGATCGTGCGGGAGGCGCGGCAGGAACCGTGGGGCCTGCACGAGTTGTGGATCGAAGACCCGGACGGGGTGCCCATCGTCCTCGTGCAGATTCCCGCGGAGCACCCCCTCCGCCGCGACCTGCGTACGCCTCGAGGCTCCGATCAAACCTGACCAACGGGTGATCTTCACCACACGAGTACCATTTCGGGTGCACTCTCTGCACGTGACGTCGGGCGGGTGTCCTCCTTCACCCGGCCGTCGCTGTACTTTCACGTGCCCGCTACCCCACAATTGGAAGACGTGACCGCAGAGTTCGTTGTCCTACTGGTAGTGGTCGTCACTGCCCTCGCATTCGATTTCACGAACGGCTTCCACGACACCGGCAACGCCATGGCCACGTCCATCGCTACCGGGGCGTTGAAGCCGAAGGCAGCCGTCGCTCTGTCGGCCGTCCTCAACCTGATCGGTGCGTTCCTCTCCGTCGAAGTCGCGGCCACGGTCGCCAAAGGCGTCGTCGATCTGGGGAGCGTCGGCGGTGAGGACCTCCTGCTGATCGTCTTCGCCGGCCTTGTCGGCGGCATCCTGTGGAACATCGCGACCTGGCTGTTCGGCCTTCCGTCCAGCTCGTCGCACGCCCTGTTCGGCGGCCTGGTGGGCGCTGCACTCGCGTCCATCGGCGTCAACGGCGTGGTCTGGGACGGCGTGCTCGGCAAGGTCCTCCTCCCCGCTCTGCTCGCTCCGGTCATCGCAGCGCTCGTCGCCACCGTCGGCACGTGGTCGATGCGCCGGTTGACCCGCGAGATCTCCGAAGAACGTCGCGACCGCGGCTTCCGGCTGGGGCAGATCGGCACGGCATCACTGCTCTCCCTGGCGCACGGCACCAACGACGCGCAGAAGACGATGGGTGTGATCTTCCTGGCGCTCGTCGCTCACGGCAGCATCACCGCGGACACCGAGATGCCCTTCTGGGTGAAGTTCGCCTGTGCGGTCGCCATCGCGCTGGGCACCTACCTCGGCGGCTGGCGCATCATCCGGACGCTCGGCAAGGGCCTCGTCGAGATCGCCCCGACCCAGGGCCTCGCGGCCGAATCGTCTTCGGCGGCGATCATTCTGACGTCGAGCCACTTCGGCCTTCCGCTGTCCACCACCCACGTCGCCACCGGTTCGATCCTCGGCACCGGACTCGGCACCAAGGGCGCCGAGGTGCGCTGGGGTGTCGCGGGCCGCATGGTGGTCGCGTGGCTGATCACGCTCCCGAGTGCCGCGCTCGTCGGCGCCCTGTGCTGGGCGCTCGCCCACGTGATCGGTGGCCTCGCCGGGGTGCTGGTGGTATTTGCGCTGCTGTGCGGACTGTCGCTCTTCATGTGGCTGCGTTCGCGCAAGGAACCGATCGACGCCTCCAATGTGACGGCGGAGTGGGACGGTTCGCTGGTCCCCGCCGGACCGACCCCGGAACCCGTCGTGCAGGAAGGCCGCGCGTGAACATGCTGAACCACACCCTGGATTCGCTGTGGCAGGTCGTGCTCGTCGGCCTGATTCTCGGGGCCGGGCTGCCGTCGCTCTTCGCACTCGGCGTGCGGTCGCTGCACGCCGGCCGTTCGTCGGAGGAGGGTGCGCTGCACCCCCTCGGCATCGCGGGCGCGGTCACGTGCTTCGCGGTCGTCGCCATCGCCGTGATCTGCGGGATCCTGCTACTGACCGCAGACTTCCTGTCGGGCACCCTCGGTATCCACGTTTTCTGACGTCGCGTTCCCTCGTCGCAGGGTTTCGGCTGGAAGGAGTGCAGTGACCCCGAACCCGGTCCTCACGTGTCGCGTCCGGTGCCGTGCGAGCCGATGCCGCAGGCCTTTCCAGCCCGCGCACGGTCGACACAGCGGCCTGCCGAGCAGGTTCCGATGATTCTTCCGCCGTTTCTCACATCCATCGTGGAGTGGCTCCGCGAGGGCTACCCGGACGGGGTTCCCGAACAGGACTACGTTCCGCTCTTCGCTCTGCTCTCCCGGCGACTGTCCGAGGAAGAGGTCGATCAGGTCGCCGACAGGCTCGTCGAAGACGGGGACCTCCCCATCGACAAGACCGACATCGCGGTTCTCATCACCAAGATCACCAACGAGATGCCGTCCGATCGGGACATCGATCGCGTCCGCCTGCACCTCGGCACCGGGAACTGGGACCGGACGGGCCACGACCTGTGAGCACCTCCCCGGCATGACAGCCCTGCTGAGCACGCTCGCCGTGCCGTCGGGCGATGCCGTCCGCGCATTGCTGCCGACCCTGCAACGGCTGCTCGACGGAAGCGCGCCACCGATGCTTCCCGTTCCCGCGGGTGACGACCGGGAAACGCGCAGGCTCACCAGCGCACTGCGCCCCGCCGACCCGATCGACGAGGACATCGGCCTGGTGATGGCCACCTCGGGCACGACAGGTGTGCCGAAGGGAGCGCAGCTCACCGCAGCCGCGCTGCGGGCGAGCGGGGACGCCACCCATTCCCGTCTCGGCGGCACCGGCTCGTGGTTGCTGGCCTTGCCCGCCCATCACATCGCGGGGATGCAGGTGCTGCTCCGAAGCGTGCTGTCCGGAACCGAACCGGCCGTGCTCGACGTGTCGCGCGGGTTCGATCCGGGACGGATTCCCGACGCGGTCGCGGCGATGTCCGGCCCGCGGCGCTACACCTCGCTCGTTCCCACCCAGCTCGTCAAGGCACTCGACCATCCCGGCGCGCGAGCAGGACTCGCGGAACTCGAC
>JAEZDV010000354.1 GCA_023417985.1 Actinomycetes bacterium
GCGCCGTGCGGTGGCCCCGGGCCGCGGTGAGTACAGTGCCCGTGCTGATGGGCGTGTACTTCGTGACGGGCGGGAGCGACGGACCGATCTTCCTCATGCCCGCCCGTGCCGCATTCGGTGCGGCGACGGTCCGTCCGGTCCGCGACCTGGCTGCCGCCGGCATCCTCGCCGCCGCCATCCTCACCGCCGGACAAGGGGCACGCGTCGCCGTTACCGGCTACCCCGCCTGGATCGCGGTATGGCAGACGATCGGCACCACAGCGGTCGCGATCGCCGCCGCAGCCGTGGGCTTCTGGCGATCGGCGCGACGGGACGCGAATGCAGAGCGGATCCGGCGGTCGGCCACCGAGGAACAACTCCGGATCGCCCGGGATCTGCACGACGGGGTTGGGCACGGCCTCGCGGTGATCGCGATGCAGGCAGGAGTCGCGCTGCACGTGCTCGAGCGTGATCCCGGAGCGGTACGGTCCGCGCTCGTCGCGATCCGCGAGACGAGCCGTGATGCCCTCGGCGAACTGCGAGCGGAACTCACGACCCTCGCGGGGGACACAGCCCAACGGCGCCCGCAACGCGGCACGGCAGACCTGCCGCTTCTCGCCGACCGGATCCGGGCCGCCGGGCTCGAGGTCGAGGTTCGGGTGGATGCCCGTCCGGCGTCGTCCGACGTCGACCGGGCCGTGTACTCGGTCGTCGCGGAGGCGATGATCAACGTCCTGCGGCACGCACGAGCCCACGCGGTGAGCGTCGACGTCCGGGATGAGGGGCAGGCACTGACCGTGCAGGTCGCCGACGACGGACAGGGTTGCGCCGGGCCGGCCCCGAACGGAGGGCTCGGCTTGCGCGCCATGGCCGATCGCGTGGCCGAACTCGGCGGAACGCTCGTCGCCGCTCCCGGACCGGACCGTGGATTCGTCGTGCGAGCCGTGCTCCCGGCAGGGGCGACGAGCGAAGGGAGTGGACGTTGACGGTGCGGGTGGTCCTCGTCGACGATCAGACGCTCGTGCGGGTAGGGCTGCGGACGTTGTTCACCGTCGAACCGGACATCGAGGTGGTGGGGGAAGCCGCCGGCGGCGCCGAGGCGCTGTCCGTCGTCGCGCGCACCCACCCGGACGTGGTCCTGTGCGACATCCGGATGCCGGCACCCGACGGGCTCGAAGTGTTGCGCCGGATCACCGCCGACCCGATGTTGCACGACGTGCGGGTGCTGATGCTCACGACCTTCGAACTCGACGAATACGTCTTCGAGGCGCTGCATGCCGGCGCGAGCGGGTTCCTGCTCAAGGATGCCGAGCCGACCGCGCTGCTCGATGCCGTGCGCGTTGTCGCGGAGGGCGGGTCGCTGCTCGCGCCGTCCGTCACCCGGCGGGTGATCGAACATTTCGCCCACCGGCAGGAGGTGCCGTCCGGGCCCCGTCCACGGCTCGAAGTGCTCACCGCCCGGGAACGCGAGATCGTCGCGTGGGTCGGGACGGGTCGCTCCAACAAGGAGATCGCCGACCAACTCGTGGTCAGCCCCGAGACGGTACGCACTCACGTCTCGCGCGCGATGACGAAGCTCGGTGCGCGCGACCGTGCCCAGCTCGTGGTGTTCGCAATCCGCTCCGAGTTGCAGCCCTGACGGGCCGTTCGCACCGGGCGGGCGCGCCCGAACCGGTCCATCATGGAGGACACGGGTAGCCCGGACAGTCCGGTGATCCCGAAGCACGACGGGAGTGCTTCATGGCAATTCGCCGAGTGGTCGTCGTAGGTGCAGGTGTGGTGGGGTTGTCGACCGCGTGGTTCCTCCAGGAGCACGACATCGAGGTCGACGTGCTGGACCGCTCCGGTGTGGCAGCCGACGCCTCGTGGGGAAATGCGGGCTGGCTCGCCCCGGCTCTGACCCTGCCGTTGCCCTCGCCCGACGTCCTTCGGTACGGGCTGCGGTCCGTGTTCACTCCGTCGTCGCCGGTGTATGTTCCACCGACCACCGACCTTCGCCTGATCCGATTCCTCCTGGGTTTCGCGCGCCACTGCACCGCCAGGCGGTGGCGGTCGACGATGACGGTGTTCGCGCAACTCAACCGCCACGCGCTGGACGCGTACGACGATCTCGCGCGCGGAGGTAGGGAGAACCGGGTCGCCGAGATGACGCGGACCGCCGATCCGTTCCTTGCGGCGTTCACGTCCGACGCGGACCGGGACCACCTGGTGGCGGAGCTCGAGCAGGCTCGTGCGGCAGGAAGCGGGATCGAGTACGACCTCTTGGACGGCGCGACGACACGTTCGCTCGAGCCGCTGCTGGGGGAGGCGATCTGCGCCGGGGTCCGGATCGGGGGACAGCGGTATATCGATCCGCCGCGGTTCGCCGACGCTCTGGCCACATCGGTGCGGGAGCGCGGTGGCGAGATCGTCACCGGCTTCGACGCGGTGGAAGTGCGCGATACCGGCGGCGAGGTGGTGGTGCGTGCGACAGACGGCGACGAAAGATCCGCCGACGCAGTCGTACTCGCGACAGGTGCACGCTTGGACGTGCTCGCCCGCCCGTTCGGGGTGCGTACGCCGGTGCAAGCCGGCCGGGGGTACAGCTTCAGTGTCGTGCCCGCCACGCTGCCGAAGAATCCGATCTACTTTCCGGCGCAGCGGGTGGCCTGCACTCCGTTGCGCGATCGCTTTCGCGTCGCGGGGATGATGGAGTTCCGCCATCCCGACACTCCGCTGGATCCACGTCGTGTCCGCGCGATCGTGGAGGCGACGCGGCCGCTGCTGCGAGGTGTCGACTGGGACGCACGGAGCGAGGAGTGGGTGGGGTCGCGTCCGTGCTCCGTCGACGGTCTTCCGCTGGTGGGCGGTACCCGGTCACGGCGGGTCTTCGTTGCGGGCGGTCACGGTATGTGGGGAATCGCGCTCGGGCCGACGACCGGCCGGATGCTGGCGAATGCGATTACGGGACAGTGGGATCCGCTGATGGATCATCTCGATCCGCTTCGGTGACTTCCGCGTCGAGTCGTTTGTCCATGCTGTCGAGCCAGCTGAGCACGGCACGCTCATACGCAACTCCGAATTCGACGGTGGCTCCCGGATAGCCGGGCAGCGAGTGATCTGCCAGCAGCGCTTCGTATTCGGCGAGTCGCCGTTCGTGCTCGACGCGGTAGTGGGCGAGGATCTCGGCGAGCCGGTGTGGCGGCAGATGGTCGGCGAACGCGACGGTGAGCAGCAACGGGTGCCGGATGTTCTCCGGCCCGGGTTCGCGGTCGAGCCAGGTCGCGAAAGCTTGCCTTCCGGCGTCCGTCACGCTGTAGGGCTTACGTTCCCGCGGCCCCTTCTCGCCCGCTTCGACGAGTCCGTCGCGTTCCATTGCCGCAAGTTCCCGATACACCTGGCTGGTGGTCAGCGACCAGAAGTTTCCGATGCGCATCTGCGCCGTGATCACCAGGTCCCAGCCGGTCTTCGGGCCCTCGTGCAGAAACCCCAGTAGCGACGCTGCTGTGGCGTTGAGCGGCCGACGGGCCATCGATCGAGTCCTCTCCGCAGGGGGTTGACATTCCACTGTGGCATATCCACCATGGAAGTACGACATTCCACAATGGAATCTTCTCCGGAAGTCTCCCTCGAAGAGCATCTCCCCCCGGACTCCCTTTTGGAGGACCTCATGTCCACCGACAACCTGCGGATATCCGATTCCGAACGCTCACAGCATGTCGAAGAACTCGCGCGACACTTCGGATCCGGCCGTCTCACCATCGACGAATTCGAGGAACGAGCAGGCCGTATCTACGAGGCGAGAACCGTCGCCGAAGCCCGGAAGGAATTCGCCGATCTTCCGGTGAGCACTCTGCCCACACCCCGAAATCCGACGCTGCGCACACGGCCCCGCCTCACATCGAACCAGCGAATCGAATGGTCGGTATGGCTGGGAGTGGGCGCCGTCAACATCCTGATCTGGGGGATCATCTCCCTCGCGACCGCATCGATGATCTATCCGTGGCCGCTCTGGGTGATCGGACCATGGGGTCTCGTACTCCTCGGGCGCACATTGCTCGGCGTCGACAGCTCACCGCACGCGGCCGCACTCCGTCATGTGCGCGCCCTCAACGCCCCCTCCCGAACTTGCGGAAATCCCAGCTGGCAATCGACTCGGGAGTGATCCGGAGCCAGGCGTGCCGCCCGTCCGCAACGAATTCGTCTGTGCCTGTGTACTTTCGGGCAAAGGCCAATTCGACGCCGTGCAGCGCGCCATCCGGATCCGTCCCGCGCGGCACGTCACCGACCACCCTCACCGTGCCGCGGATCTCCACCCCGCGGAGATCTCCGAATTCCTCGCCTCCGTCCACCACGACGGCGATACGCGGATCACGCTCGAGATCGGTCCATCGCTGGCTGCGGACCACCGAGTTGAGCCATACGAATGTCCCGTCCCACACGAACCACAGCGGAGCCACGTGCGGACTGCCGTCCTTCCCGACGGTCGCCGCTCGGCAGGTCCTCTCCTCGGAGAGGAACTCGTCGATCTCTCCCGGAGTCATGGCGATCGCGCGACCCCGTCGCTGCTGCCGGACCGCCTGTCCTGACCTCACCCGAACCTCCGCCACCCGAACCTCCTGAAGAATATTATTCTTTATTTTGAGATAGATACTCTCATCGAGGCGCTCGCGGCACAACGCCGACGACATGCGGACACGTTCCGACGTCCCCCGCCATCACCTGTTCCTCGCGGAAGCACCTTCGCCGGCCACCCGTTCACTGTGACCGTCGATGCCGAGCGCAGCTTCGGCGGCATCACCGTGGCATCACGAATCGGGACGGCATGGGGCATCGGCGACGACTCGGACGGTGAGTTCTTTCGCGCGAGTTCTCGGACGCGCGTTTCCACCGATCTGCCGTACGACCGGCGTGAGATCCGCTACGAGCCGAGATTTCGACCGTTTACGGCAATCCATCCCGTGAACCTCGATCATCGCGGCTCCGCGCATCTGCCGGCGACCTCCGTCGCGAACCGCAACGCCGACGCCACACCTTGCTCCGCGACGGTGACCCGCAACACAGTATCCGCTACGATCGAGCCTTCTGTAACCGGAGGTATCAGGTACCGATTCCTGGGGTACCACCCGGATGGAACCCGACGAATAGGAGCCACCAGTGTCGAAGACTCTCGAAGCCACCATCGAAATCGCCGCACCTCCGGAGCGTGTGTGGGCCGTGATCTCGGACCTGAAGCGCATGGGCGAGTGGAGCCCGCAGTGCCGGAAGATGATCATCCGGGGCGAAAACGTGGAGCGCGGTACCAAGACGATCAACATCAACAAGAAGGGCCTGCTCGTATGGCCCACCACTTCCCAGGTGATCGCGTTCGAACCGGGACGTGAACTGCGGTTCCGTATCAACGAGAACCGCTCGATCTGGTCGTTCGTCCTCGAACCCACCGCCACCGGCACGCGGATCGTGCAGCGCCGCGAGGCCCCCCAGGGCACCAGCAAGGTTTCCCAGACACTCGTCAAATATGTTCTGGGAGGGCAAGAGCCGTTCGACGAGGACATGGTGCAGGGAATGAACGCCACCCTCGCGCGCATCAAGAGCGAGGTCGAGGCCGGAGCCACCGCCTGACACTTCGACTCGCGCATCCGGGACCTCGCTCACGTACTCTGTGGTAGCCCTCGGCCCTCGCGGCCGAGGCAGCTCCGGGGCCTCGCGGTTCGGGGCGACACAACGAACGCGACACATAAGAGGAGCCGTGGCACGTAAGCCGACCCCCGCCGGAACACCCCCCACCAGCGGTGTAGCCCACCTAGTCGATCTGGTTCGGCACGTGATCCCGCCGCTCCACCCCGGAGGCGTCCCGTTCGTCGCGGCGCCCTTGGCGGTGGCAGCCCTCGGACGTCGCCACAAATGGATCCGCCGCGCCGGACTGGCGTCCGCAGCCGCCACCGCGACGTTCTTCCGTCACCCGCACCGGGTCCCCCCGAACCGGGTCGGAGTCGTGGTGGCGCCCGCCGACGGCGAGGTCGCGCTCGTCGACACGGCGCCGCCTCCCGCAGAACTCGGCCTCGGCACCGAACCGCGCCCCCGGGTGAGCATCTTCCTGTCGGTTCTGGACGTGCACGTGCAGCGCAGTCCCGTCGGCGGCACCGTCCGCAAGATCGTGCACTCGGCCGGCCGCTTCCTCTCCGCCGACCTCGCCGACGCGAGCGAGGTCAACGAACGCAACAGCATGCTGCTGGAAACGCGTGACGGATGCGAGGTGGCGGTGGTGCAGATCGCCGGCCTGCTCGCACGGCGAATCGTGTGCGACGCGCAGATCGGCGACACCATCCCGATCGGCGACACGTACGGCCTCATCCGGTTCGGATCGCGCGTCGACACCTACTTCCCGCCCGGGACCACGCTGCTCGTCGAGCGAGGCCAGCGCACGATCGGCGCCGAGACGGTGATTGCGCAGTTGCCGACTTCGCCGCTGTCGTGAACCCGCCCGTCTCAGCAGCGCGCCCGGCTGCCGTCCGGAAGACCCGTAACCGGCCGCAGGTAGTGCGTCTCCTTCCCAGTGGCATCACGATCCTTGCGTTGTCGGCCGGTCTGTCGGCGGTGAAGTTCGCGCTCGACGGACAACTGGGCATCGCGATCGGTCTCATCGGCGCTGCCGCCGTCCTCGATTCCCTCGACGGCCGCATCGCGCGAATGCTCGACGCGACCAGCAAGATCGGCGCCGAACTCGATTCTCTGTCCGACGCGGTCGCCTTCGGAGTCGCGCCCGCCCTGGTGCTGTACGTGACGTTGCTCGACGGCAGTGCCTTCGGCTGGATCGTCGCGCTGCTGTACGCGGTGAGCATCGTGCTGCGGCTGGCTCGGTTCAACACCCTGCTCGAGGACGACAGCGTGCCCGCGTACGCACGCGAGTACTTCGTCGGGGTGCCCTCTCCTGCGGGAGCGCTCGTCGCGCTCGCCCCGGTCGCCGCGTACATCCAGTGGGGTGACGGCTGGTGGTCGTCGATGCCGCTGGTCGCCGCGTGGACCTTGATCTCGGCAGCACTGATCGTCAGCCGGGTGCCCACACTCGCGATGAAGTCGGCGTCGGTGCCCGCGCGTCTCGCGGTGGTGCTCCTCGCACTCATCGCCGTCGCGGCCGCCGCGCTCGTCACGTACCCGTTCGTGCTGATGCTGGTCCTCGTGGGCGGCTATCTCCTGCACATTCCGTTCGCGATCCGTTCCAAGCGGTGGGTCGCTGCGCGGCCGGAGACGTGGGACATCAAACCGTCGGAGCGACGTGCCATGCGGGCACGCAGCAGGGCCGCACGTCCCTACCGCGCAGGTGCCCGCCGGGTGACCACGACTGCGCGGTCGGCGACTCGCCTGGGCCTGCGTCGCCCCCGCGGAGACTGAGCACGTTCTAGGCTCGGCGCGTGACTTCTCCCCAACTCGCGCTGACCGTCCGACTCAACACATCCGCAGCCGATGCGCGGCGCGGCGTCGTCCGCCTTCACGCGGAGGCGCTCGCCGCGCTGGGGCTGCGCGAATGGGACGCGATCGCACTGGTGGGAGCGCGGCGTACCGCCGCGGTCGCGGGACTCGCGCCCGTCGGCACACCCACCGGCACGATCCTGCTCGACGACGTCACGCTGTCCAACACCGGACTGCGTGAGGACGCCACGCTCGTCGTGGAACCCGTCACCGTGTACGGCGCGCGCAGTGTCACGGTCACCGGGTCCGTCCTCGCACGACAGTCGATTTCCGATTCGACTCTGCGGCAGGCGCTGCTCGGCAAGGTCCTCACCGTCGGTGACGCGGTGTCGCTGCTCCCCCGCGATCTGGGACCGGGGACGAGCACCGCCGACACCACGCGGATGTTGTCGCGCACCTTCGGGGTCGCGTGGACCTCCGAACTGCTCACCGTCGCCACCGTCGATCCGCCCGGCCCGGTGAGCGTGCAGCCCAACAG
>JAEZDV010000361.1 GCA_023417985.1 Actinomycetes bacterium
GTACCTCAACGGCCGGCGACCGGCACCCGAGGTGGCGAGACCGCCGCGGGAGCGGACGAGCCGCCGGCGAATGCCTGGTAGCTCACGTTCCAGAGCCATTCCACGGGTCCGCGCTCGAAGTGGGTCAGCCACAGTCGCGCGACGACCACGAGTGTCGTGGACACGACGGCGAACAGGGCGACGGTGGCCGGGACGATCGTGGTGCCGTCCAGGCGTGCGGCCAAGCCGAACCCCCAGCCGTAACACACGATCGAGCACATGATGTTCTGTAAGATGTAGCAGCTCAGCGCCATTCGTCCCACGGGGACGAGCGCCGAGCCGATGCTGCCGGGGGCGCGGCCGTCGGCATAGTGGTGGGCGACGGCTGCGAGAAGTGCGAAGGCCACGATCGGGGCTGTGCCGTAGCGGCCGAGGACGAGTCCCGCGTCGGACCCGAACAGTCCGAGCGCAAAGTCGAGCGGGAGAGCAACACCGAAACCGGCGATCATGAGTGCGCGACGGAGTCCGGCGCGTCGCGGATCGAGGATGCCACCTGCATAGAGTCGCGCCCCGATCAGGAAGAGGGCGATCGACAGGGGAAGGATGAATACCGTCTCCAGCCGGAACAGCGCGAAGTTCTCGGCGCGGAAGACGACGAGATCCCAGAACGTGCCGTCCGAATAGGGATTCGGAGAGAGTGTCCGGTTGCCCGGATTCGGGGGCAGCGCGGCAAGCGCGACGATCGCTACGGCGAGCATCGCGGCATGCAGGGCGAGTGCGCAGGCGATCCATAATCTCTGGGACCGGACTCCGGTGGACAGGACGAAGGCGACGACGAGTCCGGTGATCGCATACCCGGTGAGTACGTCGAACTCGGTGAACAGAAAGTAGTGCAGCACTCCGTCGAGCATGAGAAGCGCTGCACGCCAAGGGTATTTACCGGGCCACGGAAGACCTCGTCCGGCCGCCGAACGTTGCTGGATCGCAAGGCCGATGCCGAACATGATCGTCAGGAGGCCGAGGAACTTTCCCTGGGTCACCTGCTGCAGCACGTCCTGGACGAAGCTCCATCCGCCGGTCGCCCGTCCGGTTCCGTTGATGTAGCCGACCAACCCTTCCATGTTGGTGAAGATCCAGATGTTCGTGCCGAGAGTGCCGAGGATTGCGATCCCGCGCAGAATGTCGAGCGCCGCATATCGGGGTGTAGTGCTCATGGAAATCCCTTCCATGGGATGCAGAGCTTAAGTAGCACGAGCGTGCCTACAAAAGGATGCTAACACGAGCGTGTTAATATGGTCCAGTGCCGAAACTGATCGATCACGACGCCCGCCAGCAGGAAATCGCGGAGGCTGTCTGGCGGCTCATTCTCCGGGAGGGAGTCGGGGCGGTGTCGATCCGGGAAGTCGCGGCCGAAGCGGGCCTGTCCACCGGTTCCGTGCGGCACGTATTCGCCAGCAAGTCGGCGCTGCTCGGGTACTCGATGCGACTGGTGCACGAGCGTGTGGCGATGCGGGCCGCGTCGCACGCGGATATGGCGGACGTCCGGAAGAGCGCACTCGCGATCCTGTGCGAGTTCCTGCCCCTCGACGATCTCCGCCGTTGCGAGATGCTGGTCAATCTCGCGCTCATCGCAGAAGCGCCCGGCCATCCGGAACTCGGCGTCATCGCGGCCGACGCACAGATCGCCTTCCGTGGGGGATGCACGAACATCGTGCGGGGGCTCTCCGGGTCGGGGCTCGTGGCGGCCGGCCGCGACCTCGAAGTCGAGGCAACGCGTCTGCACGCCCTCGTCGACGGTCTTGCGATGCACGTGCTCGTCGGGGGAGGCGACACCCCGGAATCGGCGGTGACCGTCCTCGAAGCGCATATCGATTCGCTCGCCTGACTCGTTCGCTCACCCGACCCGTCGGTGGTCTGCTCGCCCGCCTCGGGTGCATCTGTAACCGGGTGGTTCATCCGTCGAGCTGGTCGGTGCGCCAGAATCGGAGCGGGATCCGACCGGATTCCGCGATTCGCGGGGCATGGGCCCTGCATGTTCGTCGCCCGGTGGGCGGTGAGGAGTGGACGATGGCCTTCGCGGGCAACGTGGACGAACTGGCTCTGCTGCAGACGGTGCGCCTGAAGAATCAGGTCACGGCCGAAGTGGTGGCTGCGCACCTGGGTGTGGCGGTGGCGGCGGGTCAGGCTGCGGTCGATGCCCTTCTCTCCCAGGGCAAAGCGCAACACGCCGGTGAGGGCATCGAGCTGACCGACAAGGGGATGCTCGAGCTGACCCATCAGCTCGAGGCGGAGCGCGTCTCGATCGACGAAGATTCGATCGCCGAGCTGTACGAGCGGTTCGTGCCGATGGACGAAGAACTCGCGACGCTGCTGACCGAGCCGGAGGCGGATCACTTCGTCGATACGCTCCTCGACTTCGACCGCCGCGCGCAGGCGCTGTTCGACGACGTCTCGGCGTTCGTTCCGCGCCTTTCGCGCTACCGGGACCTGTTCGCGGAGGCGCTGGAGAAGATCAAGGGCGGCGCGCTGGCGTGGGCCACCGCAGGCAATATCGATTCCTACGCCACCGTGTGGCGGGAGATGCGCGCGGAACTCACCTCCGCGGCCGGGCGCTGACCGGATACTTCGTTCGCCGAACTATGTGATGCCCGTCACGAAACCCCCCTTTTCGGGGGTGGTGGCGAGTGATGGAGGTCACTTACCTTCCTTCCTACCTCGCGGCAAACCCGCCCGCGAACGGAAGACGGAGGACCGACGTGACCAGTGTGCCGAGATCTGGACCGGGTGAACCCACGGGTGTAGCTCCGGCGGAGCGCCCGGGCTCTGCCGGAGCCACCCCCGCAGAAGCCGGGCCGGGAGTCCGCCGCGTCGCCGTCGCGAGCTGCATCGGCACGACGATCGAGTTCTACGACTTCTTCATCTACGGCACTGCGGCAGCACTCGTCTTCCCGACGGTGTTCTTCCCCGCCCTCGGAGCGACGGCCGGCACGGTCGCGTCCTTCGCCACCTTCGCCGTGGCCTTCATCGCCCGGCCCGTCGGTGCGATGCTCTTCGGTCACTTCGGAGACCGCATCGGCCGTAAGAAGACCCTCGTCTCCACCCTGCTTCTCATGGGAATCTCCACACTCCTCATCGGACTGCTTCCCGGAGCGGACACGATCGGCGTGGCTGCGCCGATCATCTTGGTGCTCTTGCGTTTCGCCCAGGGATTCGCCGTCGGGGGTGAGTGGGCCGGCGCGACACTGCTCACCGCCGAGTACGCGCCGCCGGGTCAGCGAGGGCTCTACGCGATGTTCCCGCAACTCGGTCCGGCCATCGCCTTCGCACTTTCGAGCGGCACGTTCCTGTTCACCGGTATGGCATTCGGAGACACCAACGAGGCATTCCTCGACTACGGCTGGCGGATCCCCTTCGTCCTGAGCATCGTCCTCGTCGGCATCGGCCTCTACATGCGACTCGCCATCAAGGAGACGCCGGTGTTCCGCGCCGAGATGGCAGCACAGGAGAAGAGCCTCGTGCGCAGCGGTGACCCCGCCGAGAAGCAGACCCTGCCATTCCTCGAGGTCCTGCGATTCCAGTCCCGGGAGGTCCTGCTCGCCGCCGGAGCACTGGCGATCATGTTCGCGTTCTTCTACATGGGCACCGCATATCTGACCAGCTACGCCACCACCACCCTGGGGTACGACCGGCCGTTCGTCCTCGTCGTTGGTATCGCGTCGTCGTTCGTGTTCGGTGGTGCGATCGTGCTGTCCGCGCTGTATTCCGACCGCGTGGGACGCCGACGGGTCATCATGGTCTCGTGCGCCTTCTCCATCGTCTGGGCTCTGGCGTTGTTCCCGCTGCTCGACAGCGGGTCGCCGGTCGCGTTCGTGATCGGAATGATGGTCACCCTCGCGATCTTCGGTATCGCCTACGGTCCGTGCGGCGCCCTGCTGCCGGAGATGTTCGCGACCCGCTACCGCTACACGGGAGCCGGGCTCGGGTACAACCTCGCCGGTGTTCTCGGGGGAGCGATCCCGCCGCTGATCGCGGCGCCACTCGCGGCATCCTTCGGCAGTATCGCCATCGGCGTCATGCTCGCCGCGCTCGGTGTCCTGAGTCTGCTCTGCACCGCCGCGCTCGTCGAAACACACCACCGAGCACTC
Organism: Actinomycetes bacterium; assembly: GCA_023417985.1. Taxonomy (GTDB): domain Bacteria; phylum Actinomycetota; class Actinomycetes; order Mycobacteriales; family Mycobacteriaceae; genus Rhodococcus. Next base: position 4,125 of record JAEZDV010000361.1, read on the forward strand.
TGACCGCGCAGCTGCACATCGCACCCCGACGGCGCAGCAGCACAGCACACCCCGACCGCGGAGCGGCACCGAGCAATTCGGGCCGCTCTGCGGTCGTCACCCCGAACCACGAAGGAGAACACGATGTCCGGCACCACCGTCGACCGTCTGCCGAGCTACTCCCAGGGCGCCTGGGATGTCCCGCTTCTCGGAGACACCATCGGCGACAACCTCGATCGCACCGCCGCCCGATTCGGAGATCGTGAGGCACTCGTCGATCGCGCCGCCGGAAAACGTTGGACCTACGACGAATTCGTCGCCGACGTGGATGCGGTGGCGCTGGGCATGCTCGGATCGGGAATCGTGAAGGGTGACCGGGTAGGCATCTGGGCGCCGAATTGCTGGGAATGGGTGCTGGTGCAGTACGCGACCGCGAAGATCGGCGCGATCCTGGTCAACATCAACCCTGCGTACCGATCGCACGAACTGCAGTACGTCCTGGAACAGGCAGGCGTGCGGATGCTGGTGTCCGCGGCCGCATTCAAGACGTCCGACTACGCGCAGATGATCGAGACCGTGCGCGGTAACTGCCCGGATCTCGAGGACGTGGTGTTGCTCGGGTCGCCGCGTTGGGACGACCTCGTGGCGACCGGACGAAGGGCACTCGCCGACGACCGGTCGGTGCTCGCCGAGGCGCAAGCCGCCCTGACGCCCGACGACCCGATCAACATCCAGTACACCTCGGGCACCACCGGATTTCCGAAGGGCGCCACGCTCAGCCACCACAACGTGCTCAACAACGGGTTCTTCGTCGGCGAACTCTGCCATTACACCGAAGAGGACCGGGTGTGCATTCCTGTGCCGCTCTACCACTGCTTCGGAATGACGATGGGCAACCTCGCGTGCACGAGTCACGGCGCCGCCATCGTTCTACCGGCACCAGCGTTCGACGCCGCCGCGACCCTCACGGCGGTGGCCGAGGAGAAATGCACGTCGCTGTACGGCGTGCCGACCATGTTCATCACCGAACTGGCGGATCCCGGATTCGACGCATACGACCTGTCGAGCCTTCGCACCGGGATCATGGCAGGTTCGCCGTGCCCGGTGGAAGTGATGAAACAGGTCATCGACCGCATGGGAATGCGTGAGGTGTCGATCTGCTACGGCATGACCGAAACCTCGCCGGTGTCGACGCAGACCCGCAGCGACGACAGCATCGAGCGGCGGGTGTCGACCGTGGGCCGGGTGGGTCCCCACCTCGAAGTGAAGATCGTCGACCCGGATACGGGATCGACGGTGCCGCGAGGCGTCCCCGGTGAACTGTGCACCCGGGGATATTCGGTCATGCTCGGATATTGGGAGCAGCCCGACAAGACGGCCGAGGCCATCGATGTCGCCCGATGGATGCACACGGGTGACCTCGGAGTCATGGACGAGGACGGCTACGTGTCGATCACCGGCAGGATCAAGGACATGGTCATCCGCGGGGGCGAGAACATCTATCCCCGCGAGATAGAGGAGTTCCTCTACACCCACCCGGACATTCTCGACGCCCAGGTCGTGGGGGTGCCGGACGCGAGGTACGGCGAGGAACTGATGGCCTGGATCCGGATGCGCGACGGAGCGGAGCGGGCCCTCGACGCGGAATCGCTGCGGGCGTTCTGCGACGGGAAGCTCGCTCACTACAAGATTCCCCGGTACGTGCACGTCGTCGACGAGTTCCCCATGACGGTCACCGGAAAGGTACGCAAGGTCGACATGCGCGAACGATCACGCGCCATCATCGCCGCAGGGACGGAGGAGCAGTAGCGGTATTCGACCCGCTGTAGGGCGAGGAATTCGACCCTACCCACGCGAACCGGTTCCTTTCGCCTGTCCCAAGGCAGACACTGGGTGGGTACCGAGTCGTCGAAGACGCGCATGCCACGAGGCGGCGCCGAAGAAGAGGGGCTCACCATGGGACAAATCATCGGCACGATCATCTTCGGTGCGGTCATCGGGATCCTGGCTCGGCTGGTTATCCCGGGCAAGCAGGCTATGGGGATGATCGTCACCGTCGTCATCGGCATCATCGGAGCGTTGATCGGCTACTGGCTGTGGGGACTGATCGCCTCCGAGGGCAATGAAAACACGAGTGGGATCGACTGGATCCGTTGGATCATCAGCATCATCGTGGCCGTGGTCCTCACCCTGATCTACACCTCTGTGACCCGCGAGCGGCGGTAGTCTCTCGGCGCGCGGCCCCGTCCGGCAACTCCGGGCGGGGTCCGGGCGGCCGGTGCGATCCAGTCGAGGAAAGCGAGTTACCTTGCAGCCGCAGTGGGTTCCAGGACAGTCCGTGGTGGAACACGCGAACGTCACCGGATTTGCGCGGTTCGTCGAACGACGGCACGGACTGGATCTGCCGGACTACCGGTCCTTGTGGCAATGGTCGGTCGATGCTCCGGACGACTTCTGGAAAGCCGTGTGGGACAACTTCGAGATCCTGTCGCACGCCGATCCCGGCCCCGCTCTCGCCGATGACGCGATGCCCGGGGCGGTGTGGTTTCCCGGAGCCCGCCTCAATCTCGTCGAGCATGTCTTCCGCGACCGGCCTCCCCACGATCCGGCTGTCGTGTACCTCGACGAAGAGGGGCACCGAACCGAGTTGTCGTGGTCGGAACTCCGGCGGCAGACCGCGTCGTTCGCCGCAGTCCTGCGTTCGCACGGAATCGGGCCGGGAGACCGGGTCGTCGGGTACCTCCCCAACATTCCGGAAGCCGTCGTCGCACTGCTCGGCACGGCGGCCGTCGGAGCGACATGGGCAGCATGCGGGCAGGATTACGCCGCGCCGGCCGCACTCGACAGGCTCGGGCGGCTCGGGCCCCGGGTTCTCGTCACGACCACCGGATACCGCTACGCGGGCAAGTGGCACGACCGCACGGACGAGATGAACATGCTCCGCGACCGATTGCCGGGGCTCGAGCTCACCGTGGTCGTACCCCGCGGGTCGGCAGACGGACTGCCGGAAAGGCACGCGCCGCACGGATCGTTGCTGATCTGGGACGACGCGTTCACGACGGATCATCCCCTCGAAACGGTTGCGGTTCCCTTCGACCACCCGCTGTGGGTGGTGTTCTCGTCGGGAACGACGGGACCACCCAAAGGGATCGTTCACGGCCACGGCGGGGTACTGCTCGAACACCTCAAAGCACTGTCGCTCCATCTCGACCTCGGGCCGGGCGACCGCTACCTCTGGTACACCAGCCCGAGCTGGATGATGTGGAACTTCCTCGTCTCCGGCCTTCTCGTCGGCGCGACCGTTGTCTGTTACGACGGTGCCCCGTCTCATCCCGAGGTGGATCGGCTCTGGCGGATCGTCGCGGACGAAGGCGTCACCTTGCTGGGCACGAGTCCTGCCTACGTAGCGGCCTGCAGTAAGGCGCACGTCGTGCCCCGCGTCGACCACGACCTGTCCGAGTTGCGCCGTGTGGGTGTCACCGGTTCGACCCTGCCCGTGACGGGATCACTGTGGCTCGCGGAGAACGTCGGCGCCGACGTACAGGTCATGTCGATCTCCGGTGGTACCGACGTGGTGACCGCCTTCGTGGGCGCCGTGCCGACGGTGCCCGTGTGGCCGGGGGAGATCTCCGTCCCGTGCCTCGGCGTGGCGGTGGACGCTTACGACGAGCACGGTCGGTCCGTCCGCGGCCGGGTGGGCGAACTCGTCGTGACCGCGCCCATGCCGTCCATGCCCGTTTGTTTCTGGGACGACCCGGACGGCAACCGGTATCGCGACTCCTACTTCTCCGTATATCCGGGGGTGTGGCGTCACGGCGACTGGGTCACCATCACCGACCGGGGCACGTTCGTCATGCACGGACGCTCCGATTCCACGCTCAACCGCCAGGGAGTGCGGATGGGCAGCGCCGACATCTATCAGGTCGTGGAGAGCCTCCCCGAGGTCACCGAAGCGCTCGTACTCGGAATCGAGCAGGCCGACGGGTCGTACCGGATGCCACTGTTCGTCGTACTCGCAGAGGGAACCGAACTCGACGACAGCGTGGCGGAACGGATTCGTTCCGCGATCCGCGAGCAACTGTCCCCGCGGCACGTACCGGACGAGATCATCGTTGCACCTGGGGTGCCCCACACTCGCACCGGGAAGAAACTCGAGGTGCCGCTCAAACGGATTCTGCAAGGGGCAGATCCGGCGGGAGTCGTCGACCGCGCGGCAATCGACGCGCCCGACCTGATCGATTGGTATCACCATCAGCGGTGATGGAGGCCACACGGTAAGCGTGGCCTAACTGGACTCTCACCGTCTGGAATGGTCGGATTGCCGGTATGGACATCGCCATCAAGATTCTTCTCATCCTGCACTTCATCGGTCTCGCCGCGATCATCGGCTCCTGGCTCTCGGTGCTCAAGCAGCCGCGCGTGGTCGTCGGCATGCTGCACGGCGCGATCCTGCAGGTGGTCACCGGTATAGCCCTGGTCGGCCTGCGTGAAGCTCAGGACGTCGTCGAAGTGAACCACATGAAAATCGGCATCAAGCTCCTCGTAGCGCTGGTGATCCTGGTCGTCGCGATCGTCGGCCTGAAGAAGGAGAAGAAGAGCCCCGGTTCGACCGCAGTGCTCGCGCATACCGCCGGCATCCTCGGGATCGTCAACGTGATCATCGCAGTGAGCTGGTAATACCTGCGGCCCGGTAACAGCCGCGGCCTGTGACCCAGCCGTGGCCCGGTGAACTCGGAGGGCCCTCTACGGTGAGCCGGAGCCCCGTCGGCACCCTGTAGATTGTTCCCGATGTACGACATGGGCTCCGGTACCGACCGGTAAGTAACATGCTTCGGGCGCGTCGGCCGCCAGGCGGGGTTCCGTTGCTGCGTCCGGTCCTGCGGAATGTCTCCCCGCCCGGCCACGCCGTAACGATCTCTCCCTGATGCGCAGATACCCCAAGAGGTTGCGTGCAAGTTCGTGTCGGGAGTGCGGGCAACTGCCCGATGGTGAGAGGAAGGTTGGGGGATTTGGACTCGCTCGGGAAAGGCGGATCGCAGGCGACGAACGCGGGGGGCGCAGTGCCGCCCGGAGCGTTCCCGCTCTCGCCTGCGCAGCTGGGGATGTGGTTCGCCCAGCACGTCGACCCGACAGTGCCCGCCAACATTGCTCAATACGTCGAACTCGAGGGTGACCTCGACGTCGATCTGCTCCGCGCATCCAGTGCCCGTGCTGCGCTCGAAATGGGGTCCGGGTTCCTCCGTTTCATCGAGGTCGGGGCACAGCCGTATCAGCTTGTCGACCCCTCGCTGGAAGCGCCGCTCGGCTTCGTGGATCTGATCGGGGCCGACGACCCCCGGCAGGCTGCGCTCGACTGGATGCGCGACGACCGCAGTCGTCCCGTCGATGTATTGCGCGACCGCCTCATCGCCGCGACCGTGCTTCGCATCGGTGAACGACGCTACTTCTGGTACAACCGCGTCCACCATCTGGCACTCGACGGTTTCGCCGCTGCCACCTTCATGACTCGTATCGCGGAGTTGTACACCGCGTCGGTCGAGGGCGTCGAGCCGTCTCCGAATCGCGCGTCGGACCTACACAAGGTCTACGACGTCGAAATGGAGTACCGCGGCTCCAAGCGGTACCTCGACGACCGCGAGTACTGGGCCCGGCAGATCGACGGCATCGAGGAACCCACCAGCCTCTCCGGGCGCGCCGCCGCGCCCGCCCCGGTCAGCCGTATCGACACCGCCGCACTGTCCGCGGACACCGAACGGCGGGTCGACGAACTCGCGACTCGAGAAGGCACGAGCCTTGCCACCGCGGTGGTCGCTGCCTTCGCCGCATATCTCGCGCAGATGACCGGACAGACCGACGTGGTGCTGAGCTTGCCCGTAGCTGCGCGCACCAACGCGGTCCTGCGTCGTTCGGGCAGCATGGTTTCCAACGTCGTACCGCTGCGCTTGAGCGTCACCGACGACACGACCGTCCACGACCTCATCGCCGCCTCGGCGGCGGCCGTCTCGGGTGCGCTGCGCCATCAGCGCTACCGGCACGAGGACATCGTCCGTGACCGAGGCGCGGGTTCGGTGGGGCAGTCCACGTTCTTCGGGCCGTGGGTCAACATCATGCTGTTCGACAACGAGGTCCGGCTCGGCGACATGGTCGGCGGCATCAACATTCTGTCGACCGGCCTGATCGAGGATCTCGGTGTCAACGTCTACCGCAGCGGCGGCGCTCACACGCACATCGACTTCGAGTCCAATCCCAATCTGTACCACTCGGAGCAGTCCCGCGCCGACCACGCTCGTTTCATCGAGTTCTTCGACCGGTTCGTCGGATCGGATCCGGAACGGCGCGTGTGGGATATCCCCCTTGCGGGACGCGCGGAACTCGAAAGTGCGGTCATCGAGTGGAACCGCACCGACCATCCCGTCCGGCAGCGCGATCTGCTCGCCCAGTTCCGTGAACAGGCGGCCGAAACGCCAGAGGCCACAGCGCTGATCTTCGAAGGCGAGTCGCTGACCTACGGCGAATTCGCTTCCCGTGTCAACACTCTCGCACGCACCTTGATCGAACTTGGCGTCGGGCCCGAATCGCTTGTCGGGCTGTGTATTCGGCGCTCGCTCGACCTGGTCGTCGGCATGTACGCCATCGGCGAAGCCGGCGGTGCGTGGGTGCCGATCGATCCCGACCATCCGGCCGACCGGACCGGCTACATCCTCGAGACGGCGAAACCGGTTGCAGTGCTGACCACGGCGCGCGACGACGTGGACCTGCCGGAAGGCACCGCTACGCTCGAGATCGACACCTTCGACTACTCGCACCGTGACGCACGTCCGATCTCCGACGCGGAGCGGCATGGTCCGGTCCTGCCCGATACCACCGCGTACATCATCTTCACCTCGGGTTCGACCGGTCGGCCCAAGGGCGTGGCTGTGAGCCATGCCGCCATCGACAACCAGATCCAGTGGATGAACGACCAATACGGCGTGACATCCCAGGATGTGTACCTGCAGAAGACCGCAACGACGTTCGACGTGTCGCTGTGGGGATTCTTCATGCCGCTGCGTGTCGGCGCGACCCTTGTGATCGCGACGCCCGACGGGCACCGCGACCCGGTCTACGTGGCGAACAAGATCGCCGAGCACCATGTGACGATCACCGATTTCGTGCCGTCGATGCTCACCGTCTTCGTGGCCAACGCCGCCGACGGGAGCTGCGACTCCCTGCGACACGTGTTCGTCATCGGCGAGGCGCTGCCGGCCGAGACGGCAGCCGAGTTCGCGCAGCTGTGTCCGGCGGGTCTGCACAACCTGTACGGACCCACCGAGGCAGCGGTGTCCATCACCTACCACCGCGCGAACCCTGCCGACGTCCACAGTGTGCCGATCGGTGTCCCACAGTGGAACAGCCGCGCGTACGTCCTAGACCGGCGTTTGCGCCCGGTTCCGGTCGGGCGACCAGGCGAGCTCTACCTGGCGGGTGTTCAGCTCGCACGTGGTTATCTGGATCGTCCGGACCTGACCTCCGATCGCTTCCTCGCGGACCCGTTCGGAGCACCCGGCGAACGGATGTACCGCACGGGCGACCTCGTGCGCTGGGAAGCCGGGCCCGACGGCACCGGAATCCTCGAGTACATCGGCCGGACCGATTTCCAGGTCAAGTTCCGCGGACAGCGCATCGAACTCGGTGAAATCGAGGCGGTGCTGCTCGCTCATCCCGCCGTCTCGCAGGCAGTCGTTCTCGTGGTCTCCACCCCCACAGGCGACCAGCTCGTCGGTTACCTGGTGGCCGCGCCCGCGCAGACGATCGATGTCACCGACCTTGCAGATCACGCAGGCCGCTCGCTTCCGTCGTACATGGTGCCCGCGTCGCTCATGGTGCTCGACGCGCTCCCGCTCAACACCAGCGGAAAGCTCGACCGGAAAGCGCTGCCGGAACCCGTATTCAGCAGCACCCGCACCTTCCGCGAGCCCTGCAGCCCTGCCGAACGCGTCGTGGCCGCAGCCTTCGGCGACGTACTCGGCGCGGAGCGCGTCGGTCTCGACGACGACTTCTTCGAGCTCGGCGGCAATTCGCTCGTCGCGACCCAGGTCGTCTCACGCATCGGCGCGGCACTCGATACGCAGGTTCCTGTACGCGCGCTGTTCGAGGCATCCACTGTAGTGGGACTCGCCACACGTATCGCGAAGCAGGTCGGATCCGGTGCCCGAGCGCCGCTCACCGCAGCCACGCGACCAGATGTTCTGCCCCTTTCCACTGCACAGCAACGGATCTGGTTCCTCAATCGGTTCGATGTCACCACTGCGGCTTACAACCTGCCCTTCACCGTGCGGATGACAGGCGCGGTGGACCCTCATGTGGTGTCCGATGCGTTCTCGGACGTGGTGGCCCGGCACGAGAGCTTGCGCACCGTCTACCCCGAAGTGGACGGCGACCCCCATCAAGTGATCCTGCCGCTCGAGCAGGCCGTCTCGCCGCTCGAACCGGTCGATGTCGACGAGGACGGTCTACGGGCAGCGGTCGTCGAACTCGCTGGACGCGGTTTCGACGTTGCGATCGAGGTTCCGTTCCGAGTCGCGCTGTTCCGGCTCGCTCCCGACACCTATGTGCTCGCGATGGTGCTGCACCACATCGCAGCCGACGGATCCTCGTTCGGACCGTTCGCACAGGATGTCGTCGCCGCCTACACGGCGCGCGCGGAGGGACACGAACCGCGCTGGTCGCCCCTGCCGATCCAGTACGCCGACTACGCCCTGTGGCAACGACAGGCTCTCGGAAGCGAGTCCGATCCGGGTTCGGCTGCTGCGCAACAAATCTCTTTCTGGGTTCGGGAGCTCGACGGCCTCCCGGATCAGCTGGATCTGCCGGCGGACCGGATGCGCCCTGCCGTCGCAAGCTACCGCGGCGCCAAGCACCGATTCGAGATCGGCGCCGAGACACACCGTGGACTCGTCGAACTTGCTCGCGGACACAGCGCCTCGCTGTTCATGGTCGTCCACGCCGCATACGCGGTACTCCTTTCACGACTGAGCGGATCGAACGATATCGCCGTCGGCACCGCGGTCGCGGGACGCGGCGAAAAGGAGCTCGACGGCCTCATCGGCATGTTCGTGAACACGCTGGTGCTGCGCACGCGCGTCGATCCCGGACTCTCGTTCGGTGAATTCCTCGACGTGGTCCGTGAAATCGACCTGACCGCATTCTCGAACGCGGACGTGCCTTTCGAGCGTCTCGTCGAGGTGCTCAACCCGGCACGATCCACAGCGCGTCATCCGCTGTTCCAGGCGGCGTTGTCGCTCGAGCCCGGTTCAGCACGTGAGGTGTCCTTCGCCGGAGTCCACGCCGTCGGCACCGAACTGGAGATGCCGATCTCGAAGTTCGACATCCAGCTGTGGCTGACCGAAAAGACCGGCAGCGACGATGAACCCGCCGGCTTGGGTGCCACCTTCGAGTACGCGACGGATCTCTTCGACGCCGGAACGGTCGCCGTCTTCGCAGAACGTTTCGTGAGGATCCTCGACGGCATCGTCGCGGACACGTCGGCATGTGTGGGCGACCTGTCCATCCTCTCTCCCGGCGAAGCCGAGCTGCTGCTCACCACGACGGGTCCCGATGCGGGTGAACCGGCCACGCTCGTGGACCTGCTCACCGCGCGTGTCGCCGCCCACCCGGAGCGGACCGCCGTTCGCGACGGTGACATCGTCCTGACGTATCGCGACCTCGACGCGTGGTCGAGCTGGATCGCGCGTTATCTGATCGAGCGTGGCGTAGGGCCCGGAGACATTGTCGCGCTTGCCTTCCCTCGCTCGTGGGAGATGGTGCTCGGTGTGTGGTCCGTTGCGAAGACGGGAGCAGCCTACGTTCCGGTCGACCCGGAATACCCGGTCGACCGAGTGACCCACATGCTCGAGGACTCGTCGGCTCTGCTGGGCCTGACGACGGAGGAACACGCCGTCGGTCTGTCGCCCGCCGTCGAATGGGTTCGCTTCGACGACCCGGCATTCGTCGCCGCGTGCTTGGCGCACTCGGGCGCACCGGTCACCGACGAGGAGCGGTGTGCTCCGCTCCGGGTCGATCACCTCGCATACGTCATCTACACCTCCGGGTCCACCGGGCGTCCGAAGGGCGTCGCGGTAACCCACCGTGGCCTCGCAGGCCTCGTCCGCGACTGTGTCGACCTCTACGGGGTGACTTCCGAGTCTCGGATTCTGCAGATCTGTTCGCCGAGTTTCGACCCCTCGGTTCTCGACTTTGCGATGGCTGGTTACACCGGTGCCGAACTGGTGATCACTCCGCCGACGATCTACGGCGGAGTCGAACTGCGGGCGCTGATCCAGCAGACCGGTGTCACCCACGCGACCATCACGCCTGCGGTGCTGGGTTCCGTGGATCCCGCGGGCCTCGACTCGCTCCAGAGCCTGAACGTCGGTGGCGAGGCCTCCACGACGGAACTCGTGGCCCGGTGGGCGCCCGGCCGCCGATTCTTCAACGCTTACGGACCGACCGAGACCACGATCGTGTCGACCCGCGCTCTGCTCGATGCCTCGGGACCGATCACCATCGGCGGCCCGACAGCGGGCGTCCAGGCACTCGTGCTCGACGGCCGTCTTCGTCCGGTCCCCGCAGGAGTGTCGGGCGAGCTGTATCTCGCCGGCGACGCTCTGGCGCGGGGCTATCACCGACGTGCTGCGCTCACTTCGGATCGGTTCGTCGCGAACCCGTTCGGAGCGCCGGGTACCCGCATGTACCGGACCGGTGACGTGGTTCGCTGGGACGATCAGCGCCGCCTCGTGTTCGCCGGACGATCCGACTTTCAGGTCAAGGTCCGCGGATTCCGGATCGAACTGGGCGAGATCGACGTTGCCTTGCAGACGCATCCGCTCGTCGATTTCGCAACCACCGTCGGCCACGACATGCCGTCGGGACAGACCGCACTCGTGTCGTACGTGCACGGCGCTCCGGGTATCGACCCGTCTGCGTTGTCCGACCACGTGGCCCGGTCGTTGCCGTCGTACATGGTCCCCTCGCAGATCGTCGTCCTCGACGAGATCCCGCTGACGCCCGTCGGAAAGCTCGACCGCCGAGCACTGCCGGATCCCGAACTCGGGATCAGCTATCGCGAATTCCGCGCGCCGACGACGCCCATCGAGGGAACCGTCGCTGCCGTCTTTGCCGAGGTGCTCGGCGTGCAACGTGTCGGACTCGACGACGACTTCTTCGAACTCGGCGGAAACTCGCTCCTCGCGACCCAGGTGGTGTCCCGACTGGGTGTGGCACTCGACGCGCAGGTTCCCGTGCGTGCACTGTTCGAATCGAGCACCGTCGCCGCCCTGGCAGTTCGCGTCGAGCAGGAGGCCGGGCGCGGTGCCCGTGCGGCACTGGCGAAAATGCCGCGGCCCGAGCGTGTTCCGTTGTCCCTGGCGCAACAGCGCATGTGGTTCCTCAACCGCTTCGATTCCCGCTCGGCGACATACAACCTCCCGATGGCGTTGCGGCTGACCGGAGCCCTCGACGTAGCGGCACTTCAGGTATCGATCATGGATGTGATCGACCGCCACGAGTCGCTGCGCACCGTCTTCCCCGATTCGCCGGAGGGACCCCACCAGGTCGTACGGGCGGCCGCGGAAGTCGTACCCAATCTGACCCCGCTCCGGATCGACCGGGACGAGTTGGCCGGCGCGATGCGGCGACTCGCGTCCACCGGTTTCGACGTCACCTCCGAGGTACCGATCCGCGCCGAACTCTACGAACTCGACCGCAACGAGCACATTCTTGCGCTCGTGGTCCACCACATTGCCGCAGACGGATGGTCCACCGGACCGATGGCACGCGACATCATGGTCGCGTACGCCGCACGCACCGAGTGGGAAGAACCCTCGTGGGCACCGCTTCCCGTTCAGTACGCCGACTACACCCTGTGGCAGCGGGAAGTCCTCGGCTCCGAGGACGATGCGCAGTCACTGATCTCCGGTCAGCTCGACTACTGGCGTCGCACGCTCGCCGACGTTCCCGACCAGTTGGATCTTCCGGTTGATCGTCCCCGCCCGGCGACGCAGTCGTTCGCCGGCGCGACCGTGGATTTCTCGATCGATCCGAGCCTGCATCGAGACCTCGTGGCATTCGCGCGCACGCGCAACGCGTCCCTGTTCATGGTCGTGCACGCGGCCTTGAGCATATTGCTGGCACGATTGTCCGGTCAGCGCGACATCACGATCGGTACGCCGGTGGCCGGACGTGGCGAGCAGTCGCTCGACGACCTCATCGGTATGTTCGTCAACACGCTGGTTCTCCGAACAGACGTCGATCCGGACGCACAGTTCACCGACCATCTCGCACGGGCACGCGAAGCAGCACTGGGTGCCTTCGGGCACGCGGATGTCCCCTTCGAGCGTCTGGTCGAGGTTCTCAACCCCACCCGGTCCACGGCACGGCACCCGCTGTTCCAGGTCATGCTCTCGTTCGAGAATCTAGGTGCAGCGCACGTCGAACTTCGCGGTCTGACCCTCGACCTGCTCGAAATCGACACCGCGGTCGCGAAGTTCGATCTGCAGTTGACGTTGTCGGAGGGATACGCCCAAGACGGTTCGCCGGACGGTCTCCGTGCGGAGTTCACGTATGCGACCGAGCTTTTCGATGCTTCGACGGTGGAGGGTTTTGCGGAGCGGTTCGTGCGGATCCTCGAGTCGGTGGTGTCCGATCCGTCGTTGCGGGTGGGGGATATCGATCTGCTGGGCGCTGATGAGCGTAGTGCGGTGCTCGAGCGGTGGAACGATACGGCGCATCCGGTGCCGGATGGGACGTTGCTGGACCGGTTCGATGAGCAGGTCGCGTCGAATCCGGATGCGATCGGCCGGATGGTCGGGATCGATCGGCACATACGCCCCACCCGCCCGCACGATCGCATACATCCCCACCAACAGATCCAACGACCGGCGCACCGCCAACCCGACCATGGTTTCCGGACCCACGCCCCGCGAGATCAGATACCGCGCAAGCCTATTGACCCGCGCATCGAACTGCGCATACGTCAACGACTCGTCTTCGAACACCACCGCCACCGCATCGGGATTCGACGCGACCTGCGCATCGAACCGGTCCAGCAACGTCGACTCCGGCACCGGATGCGCCGTATCGTTCCACCGCTCGAGCACCGCACTACGCTCATCAGCGCCCAGCAGATCGATATCCCCCACCCGCAACGACGGATCAGCGACCACCGCTTCGAGGATCCGCACGAACCGCTCCGCGAAGCCCTCCACCGTTGCGGCATCGAAAAGCTCGGTCGCATACGTGAACTCCGCACTCCAACCGACCGGCGAACCGTCCTGGGCGTACCCCTCCGACAACGTCACCTGCAGATCGAACTTCGCGACCTGCGCATCGAAGTCGACACCCGACACACTCAACCCCGGCAACTCGAGCTCCGCAGCCGCCATATTCTGGAACGTCAACATCACCTGGAACAACGGATGCCGCGCCTGCGAACGCGCAGGATCGAGCACCTCCACCAACCGCTCGAACGGCACATCCGCATGCGCAAACCCGTCGAGATCCACCCGGCGGACCTCATCGAGGAACTCCCCGAACGACACCCCACCATCAACCGACGTCCGCAACACCAACGTATTGACGAACATACCCACCAGATCGTCCAGCGCAGCCTCACCACGACCCGCGATCGGCGTCCCGATCGCAACATCGGACTGCGCACCCAACCGCGACAGCAACACCGCCAACGCAGCATGCACAACCATGAATTCCGTTGCACCACTGAGACGTGCAAGATCGGTGATACCCGCCCGGACGCGACCATCGATCACGAAACCGTGCGAGGCACCCCGGTAACTAGAGACGGCGGGGCGGGGTCGATCGGACGGCAGAGTGGACTCTTCGGGAAGGTCAGCGAGAGTCGGGCGCCAGAACTCGGTTTCCCGCGCCAGCAACGACTCCGGATCCGACTCGCCGCCGAGAACCTCACGCTGCCACAACGTGTAATCCGCGTACTGGACTTCGAGCGCCGACCACTCCGGGACCGCACCCGCAGCCCGCGCCGCATACGCGGTCACCACATCACGAGTCAACGGTCCCATCGAGAACCCGTCACCCGAAATGTGATGAACCACCACCACCAGAATGTGCTCGTCCGGCGCAACACGCAACAACCGCACCCGGATCGGAACCTGCTGCGTGACATCGAAACCGGTAGTCACAACCTCCGTGACACGTGCCAAGACCTCGCCGGCCGCGACAGTTTCCGGACGTACCTCGACGACCGCCTCCGATACAGGCAGGATCTCCTGGAAACCGACCCCGTCGACCTCCGGATACACCGTCCGCAACGACTCGTGCCGCGCCACCACATCCGACACCGCCGCCTGCAACGCATCGACATCCAACGATCCCGACAACCTGATCGCCACCGGAAT
>JAEZDV010000062.1 GCA_023417985.1 Actinomycetes bacterium
CGTGGGGGGGGGGGGCGTCTTATCGGCGGCGCCCGCGCCCGCCCCACTCCGGTGTTCCTGCGCTCGAGACTCTCGACACGCAACTCTGGTTCGGCAAGACCTCGGGCGCGGTCGAACGCGAGTGGTACGCGGAGTAACCGCTTCTCAGCGCGGCTGCTCCGAGAGCAACTGAGCGCACCGCAGCAGGCCGATGTGGCTGTAGGCCTGCGGGTGGTTGCCCAGCGAGCGTTCAGCCACCGGGTCGTACTCCTCACTGAGCAGCCCGGTCGGTCCCGCAGCCGCGACGAGCTGGGTGAACAGCGCTTCGGCGTCGTTGCGCTGGCCGACGAGGAGATACGCCCCGACGAGCCATGCGGCACACAGGTGGAAGCCGCCTTCGGTGCCGGGCAGGCCGTCGTCGTGCCGGTACCGGTACACCGTCGAGCCACTGCGCAGCTCTGCCTCGGTGGCCTGGACGGTCGCGTGGAAGCGCTTGTCGTCCGGGTCCACCAGCCCGGTCAGGCCGATGAACAGCGTCGCCGCGTCGAGGTCGGTGCCGTCGTAGGCCGCGGTGTACGACTGGACGTCCTCGTTCCAGCCCTTGATCTTGACCTCCTCGGCGATGTCGCGGCGCAGCTCGGCCCAGCCTTCACCGGCGGGGCGGCCGAACTTCTCCGCGAGGGTCAGTGCCCTGTCGACGGTGAGCCAGCCCATGACCTTCGAATACACGTGGTGCCGTGGGTTGTCGCGGATCTCCCAGATGCCGTGGTCCGGCTCGAACCAGCGGCGCTCGACTGCGAGCACCATGGCGCAGACCAGTTCCCAGTCGCGATCGGTCAACGCATCCGCGTGGCTGATGCCCCGTTCCTCGCGGCGATGGGCGAGTTCGGAGATCAGGTCGACGATCGGACCGAACACGTCGAGCTGGACCTGCTGGTTGGCCGCGTTGCCGACGCGCACCGGGCGTGACCCCGCATAGCCGGGCAGGCTGTCGAGGACGGCTTCCGGAGGCAGCGCGCCGCCTGTCAGCGTGTACAGCGGATGCAGTCGCTCGGGGCCGGGCAGCGTCTCGAGCACCCCGTGCACCCAGTCGAGATAGTCCTCGGCTTCGTCGAGCGAGCCGACGCGCACCAGTGCCTGCGCGGTCAGCGCCGCGTCGCGCAACCAGCAGTAGCGGTAATCCCAGTTGCGGACGCCGCCGATCTCCTCGGGCAGCGACGTGGTCGCCGCTGCGAGGATCGAACCGGTCGGTGCGTGGACGAGCCCACGTAGCGTCAGCGCCGAGCGCTTCATCAGATCCGGCTTGAGCGGGGGAAGTTCGAGGCCGTTCGCCCAGTCGCGCCAGTATGCTTCCGCCTGTGCGCGACGCTCCTGCTCGGGGACCGGATGTTCGCTCAAATCATCCGTACCGCAACGCAATTCGAGGATGACATCCCCCTGTGAGGGATCCACCACGGCGTGCGCGGACTGATGCGCACCGTCGGTGCTGATGTCCCACCGCACTCCGGGGGAGCGCAGCACATACGGTTCGTTGAAGCCCATCACCCGGATTCCGTCGTCGGTGACCTCCAAGGTCACCTGCCCCTGCCCGAACTCGGGGCGGGGCGCGAAGGTCACCAGTGCCGTCGCCCGTCCGGTGATCACACGGGTGAGGTCGGTCCGGCCGGGTTCGACGTCGTGAGGCAGGTAGTCGACCACCGCGAGCGCAGCCCAGCGAGTGACGACGGTCATCGTCGAATCGACGTAGCGCTGGCTCAGCGGGAGCGATTCGCGAGTCGGGCCGATGGTGAAATGACCGGCGGGTTCGCCACCGAGCAGGTGTGCGAACAGTGCTGCCGAATCCGGTTCCGGATGGCACATCCACGTGATGGTGCCGTCGGGGGTCACCAGCGCCTTGGAGCGGGGGCTCGCCAGCATGGTGAGCCGCTCGATGGGGGAGGCGCTCGCACCGGACAGCCAGGTGCGGCGTTCCTCGAGGAGAAGCGCGAGAGCCGAGTTGACGTCCTCGGTGGTGCCGACGCGGTACTCCGCAGCGGTCTCGCCGTCGCCGACCTTCACGCCCACGTCGGGGCCGTGCAGCGATTCGAATGCCTTTTCGTCGGTGACGTCGTCTCCGAAGAAGACCGCCGCGGTCGCGGCGTCCTGGTGCCGGATGATGTCGAGCGCTGCGCCCTTGTCCGTGGGCACCACGGACAACTCGATCACCGACTTGCCTTCGGTCGCCTGTACGCCCGGCCTCAGCGCGAGGTCGCTGCGCACGATCTCGAGCGCGCGTTCGGCGTCCTCCGCGGTCGCTCTGCGTACGTGCATGGCGGCGCTCGCGGGCTTGACCTCGACGTGGACGCCGTCGAACCGCTCGGCGACCGACGAGAGCCCGTCGACCAGCACGGCCAGCAATTGCTTGGCGGTGGGGTCGATCTCGTTGATGAATCCGATGTCGAATTCGGAGCCGTGGCTGCCGACGAGTTTCACCTCGATGGGAAGCCGCGACAGCGCGGCGAGATCCTTCAGGGACCGGCCGGAGATGACCGCGGCCGAAGTCGAGGGGAGTGCGGCGAGTCCACGCAGCGCGCGCACGGCGTCCGCGCTGGGATACGCCTGTCCCGGGTCTGCGACGATCGGCGCGAGGGTGCCGTCGTAGTCGGTCGCCACCAGCAGTCGCGGCGTACGCGCCGCGGCGCCGAGGGCTCGTCGGACGTCGAGCGGTAGGTCGTGGGCACTCACTCGAACCAAGGTAAGCGAAGAAGAGCCACGAGGCGCCGCCGGAACCGTCTCAGCGACCGTGTTTCCCGTTACATCAGGCGCCGGCGGCGGCAGAGGAGGACGAGCGAGCACCCTCCCCGAGCAGCAGGTCCACCGTCAGTTCCAGGCGACGCGCGACATCCGTCGCGGACGACCTGCGGGTCAGCCACGCGACAAGGTTCGACAACCACACGTCACTGATCACGCGGGCGATCGCGAGTTCTTCCTCGTTGGGCTCGCCGTCGTTCATCGCCCTGGCGAACAACCGGTCCATGAGCTTGCCGACCTGGTCCACTTCGGCGGCCGCGGATGCGTCGGCGAACATGAACGCGCGGGTCATCGCCTCGGTGAGCAGCGGGTCGCGCTGCATGGCCTTGGTGATGAGGCCGAGGATGAGGTGCATCCGTTCGAGGGGGCTGTGTCCCGGCGGGATCTTGCCCTTGCCTTCGATCCGTGCGAACTCGCGGCCGAGGGCCGAGACCAGCAGGTGCACCTTGGACGGGAAGTACCGGTAAAGCGTGCCCACGGCGACGTCGGCTCGCTCGGCCACGGCCCGCATCTGGACGGCCTCGTATCCACCCTTCGACGCCAGCGCTAGGGTGGCGTCGAGAATCCGCTTGCGACGTTCCTTCTGGGCGTTGGAACTGAGATCGTCCTCGGTGAGGGCGGTCAACGTTCCGTTGCCGTGGGAACGCGAGCGGGACGGGATGGCCATAACTTCGTATCCTCACGCCTTGACTCTGAACCGGTGTCATATTAGAACACGTTCTAGGTAACCATGTCATTCCGAGAGGCGGAGACCCGCTGTGAGTATCGCCACCACCGAAGAGCAGCGGGCCGTCCAGGCGTCCGTACAGGCCTGGTCACGGGCCACAACTCCACTGGCAACCATACGACGGGACCCCGACGGCGCGTGGCGTGACGGCTGGTCGTCGCTCGCCGAACTCGGGCTCTTCGGTGTCGCTGTTCCGGAGTCCTCGGGAGGGTTCGGGGCCACCACGGTCGACCTCGCGGTCATGCTCGAGCAGGCCGCGCACGAACTCGCGCCGGGGCCGGTGCTGACCACCGCGGCCGCGGCACTCGTCTTCGGGCGTGCCGGGGACACGACCGCCAAGATCGCCGCGCAACTCGTCGAAGGCGCGGTGCCGACCGCCCTCGCACTGGACTCCCACGTCGCAGCGGAACCCGCGACCGACGGGTTCGTCCTCACCGGAGACGCCGGCCCGGCGATCGGCGCCGAGCGCGGTGTGGCGGTGCTCGTCCGCCTCGCCGGTGACAGCGAACGCTGGGCGCTCGTCGACGCCGACGCCGACGGTCTGCACGTCGAGGCACTGGACACGATCGACAAGTCGCGCGCCCTGGCGCGAGTGCGGCTCGACGGTGTCACCGTGACGGCGGACCGGGTCGTGGAGGTGCCGGCGGGATTCGTTCGCGACGTCACTGCCGGGCTCGCCGCGGCCGAACTCGCCGGCATCGCCGGATGGGCACTGACGACGGCCGTCGAATACGCGAAGATCCGTGAACAGTTCGGCAAGCCCATCGGCGCGTTCCAGGCCGTCAAGCACCTTTGCGCCGAAATGCTCTGCCGCACAGAGAAGATCCGGGCTGTCGCGTGGGATGTCGCACGCACCGTCGACACCGACCCCGGCGAGCTTCCCGTCTCGGCTGCGGTCGCGGCCGCCGTCGCACTGGACGCGGCTGTCGACACCGCGAAGGATGCGATCCAGGTCCTCGGCGGCATCGGCTTCACATGGGAACACGACGCGCACTTCTACCTTCGCCGTGCCGTGGCCGCACGTCAGTTGCTGGGCGGGTCGACCGCCTGGCGTGCCCGCGTCACCGAGTTGGTTCGCGGTGGGGCCCGCCGGCACCTGGGGATCGATCTGTCCGGGTACGACGACGACCGCGCGAGGATCCGCGCCGACATCGCCGACATCGCGCGGCAGCCGGAATCCGGGCGCCGCGCCGCCTTGGCCGAATCCGGTTATCTCGCCCCGCACTGGCCCCCGCCGTACGGGCGCGGAGCGAGCCCGGCCGAGCAGATCCTCATTCAGCAGGAACTTGGCGAAGCCGGGATCGACCGCCCCGACCTGGTGATCGGTTCGTGGGCCGTGCCGACGATCCTCGAGCACGGGACTCCGGAACAGCGCGAACGTTTCGCGTTGCCGACGTTGCGCGGCGACATCGTGTGGTGCCAGTTGTTCTCGGAGCCGGGTGCCGGTTCCGACCTCGCCGCGCTCCGCACCACCGCGGAGAAGGTGGACGGCGGCTGGGTACTGCGGGGACAGAAGGTGTGGACATCGCTCGCGCACGAAGCCGACTGGGCGATCTGCCTGGCACGCACCGATCGTGACGCCCCGAAACACAAGGGCATCACGTATTTCCTCGTCGACATGAAGTCGGAGGGCATCGCCGTGTCGCCATTGCGGGAGATGACGGGCGACGCCCTGTTCAACGAGGTGTTCCTCGACTCGGTCTTCGTGCCGGACGAGTGCGTCGTCGGACCGCTCGGAGGTGGATGGAAGCTCGCCCGCACGACCCTCGCGAACGAGCGTGTAGCCATGGGTGGCAAGTCGTCGTTCGGCGCGGCCATCGAAGAACTGCTCGAGTTGTCCGCACCCGGCGACACTGTCGCGAACGACCGGATCGCCGTCCAGATCGGCGAAGCGACGGCCGGATCGCTGCTGGACCTGCGCACCACGCTGGCGCAACTGGGTGGCCACGATCCGGGGGCTGCCTCGAGCGTGCGCAAGCTCGTCGGGGTCCGTCAGCGACAGGACACCGCGGAACTCGCGATGGATCTCGCCGGCGAGTCGGGCTGGGTGGAAGGCGCGCTGACCCGCGAATTCCTCAACACCCGGTGCCTGACGATCGCGGGCGGCACCGAACAGATCCTCTTGACGGTTGCGGCGGAAAGACTCCTCGGTCTACCCCGGGATTAGGGGCGCTTCCCGCGGGGCACCGCGAAGTGCTACAACTGGAACACGTTCTAGCAAGAGGTGGTAACGGTGGACTTCGCACGTGACGAGACGCAGGACGACGTGGCCGGTGTCGCGGCCGACCTGCTCGCCCGCGACCTGGGCGACGAAGACCTGTGGACGGCGATGGCCGGCGCGGATCTGCTGTCGCTGGCCCTGCCGGAGCGACTCGGGGGATCGGGTCTCGGTGTCGCCGAGGCGGCCACCGTGCTCACCGAGGTCGGACGTGCGGCGGCGCGGATCCCCGCGCTCGCGACGATCGGGTTCGGCATCCTCCCGGTTCTCGCGCTCGCCACCGAGAGCCAGCAGGACACCGTGCTCGACGGTGTCTCCGGCGGCGCGGTCCTCTCCGC
>JAEZDV010000106.1 GCA_023417985.1 Actinomycetes bacterium
CCCGCTCCCCTCGGGGAGTCGGGCCCGCGCTGTCGTTCGTCCGGTCGGTCTCGCCGTAGCCCTCCGCAGCCGTAGCACCCTCCGCAGCCGAAGCCCGCACCGCAGAGGACGCGCAGAGGTCACCGGCGGCGCAGGCGCACCGCCGCGAGGGCACCGCCGAGAACTCCCGCGGCGAACAGGGCGATCCCCCGTCGCGCATCGAGTCCGTCGCGAACCTCGAGGCGCGGGGTGATGACGGTGGTGTGCGGCGAGGGACGGTGCGCCAGTGCCAGATTCGCGCGCGACGACGCAGCCAGAGCGGTGCAGAACAGAACCAGGCGCGCGGTGAGATTGGCGAACACGAGCAGACCGAGGATGGGACCGAACGCGACACCGGCGGGCCCGACGAGCACCCTCTCGAGATAGAGCGAGCCGGCCTGCTTGAGAATCTCGAATCCGATGCCGGCGAGCGTTCCGGCGAAGATCGCGCTGCGGAACGCGACGGGTTCGCGCGGCAGGCGCGCGATCACCCAGGTGAACACCGCCGCGGTCGCGGCGATGGAGAAGAGCAGCGCCGCGATGCGCAGGGCGACTCCGATGCCGACGATGTTCTCGAGATTGAAGAGCTCGACCACCCGGCGCATGATCGGTCCGCTGCTGACGGCGGACAGGCCCAGCGACACCACCATGGCCAGGGCGAGGCCGAGCAGAGCCGCGCCGTCCTTGAGCTTGACGATCACGAAGTTCGGCTTGTCACGGGCGTAGTCCCACATCGCCGTCAGAGCGTCCCGGGCGTTCGACATCCAGGCGAGGCCGGCGTACACCGCGGCGAGGGAGCCGATGAGACCCACCGTGCTGCGCGCATTGATCGCGGAGTCGATCAGATTCTGGACCGTGCCGCCGAGTTCCCCCGGCATGTTCTGAGCGATCGCGTCGCGCACCTCGTCGAGCAACTCGGGCCGCCCGGCGAGCACGAAACCGACGAGCGAGAAACCGACCATGATGATGGGCACGATCGCGAGAACCGTGAAGTAGGTCAGCCCGGCGGCGTAGTAGTCCCCCTTCTGGCTCTGATAGCGATCCACAGCCCGCATCAGACGGTCGAACAAAGGATGTGCGGCGCGTTGACGCTCGAGAAAACTCGGCTTCTTTTCGCCTTCAGGCTCGCCGGCCATCAGGGCACTCCTTCGTCTACTTCCGGGGCAGGAAGCCAACCCTGTCATAGACCTGCGCGAGCGTGCGGGACGCGACCTCACGCGCCCGATCCGCGCCGTGCTCGAGAATCCGCAGCAGTTCCGCCTCGTCGCTCAGGTACTCGTCGACGCGAGCGCGGATGGGTGTGACGAACTCGGTGAGCACCTCGGCGGTGTCGGCCTTCAGATCGCCGTATCCCTTGCCCTCGTAGCCCGCGACGAGATCGTCGATGCTGTGTCCGGACAGGGCCGCCTGAATGGTGAGCAGATTCGACACGCCCGGCTTGTTCTCACGATCGAACCGGATCTCGCGCTCGTTGTCGGTGACCGCGGACCGGATCTTCTTCGCCGACACCTTCGGGTCGTCGAGCAGATTGATCAGACCGGCATCCGTTGCCGCGGACTTGCTCATCTTCGCGGTCGGGTCCTGCAGGTCGTAGATCTTGGCGGTTTCCTTGACGATCATCGGCTCCGGGACGACGAAGGTCTTCCCGAAGCGAGAGTTGAATCGCTGGGCGAGGTCACGGGTGAGTTCGAGGTGCTGACGCTGATCCTCACCGACCGGCACGTGACTGGCGCGGTAGAGCAGGATGTCGGCGGCCATGAGGATCGGGTAGGTGAACAGCCCGACACCGGCGTGGTCGGTGCCCTGCTTGGCGGCCTTGTCCTTGAACTGCGTCATTCTCGACGCTTCACCGAATCCGGTGATGCAGCTCAGAACCCACGACAGTTCGGCGTGTTCGGGCACCTGGCTCTGAACGAAGAGGACCGACTTCTCCGGGTCGATGCCGATGGCGAGCAACTGCGCGGCGGAGACGAGCACACGCTTGCGGAGGAGTTTGGGTTCGTGCGGAACCGTGATCGCGTGCAGGTCGGGGATGAAGTAGAACGCGTCGTTCTCGTCCTGCGCGGGAACCCACTGTGCCAGCGCACCGAGGAAGTTCCCGAGATGGAAGGAATCCGAGGTGGGCTGGATGCCGGACAGCACCCGCGGGCGCGCCTTGGGCTTCGTGGTGTTCGGAACTGCAGTGCTCGACATGGGATCGATAATTTCACGAATCGATTCCGCCGATGCGACCGAGGTCCGCCTGTGCCCCGGCGAGCGGGCGCTCAGTCGAAGGTCACCGTCACCGGCGCGTGGTCCGACCACCGCCGGTCGTAGCTCGCCGCCCGCTCCACGCGCGCATCGGTCGCCCGCGCAGCGAGTGCCGGAGTGACGAGGTGGTAGTCGATCCGCCAGCCGGCATCGGTGTCGAATGCCTTGCCGCGGTACGACCACCACGAGTACGGCCCGGGCACGTCGCCGTGGACGTCGCGGACCACATCCCGCCATCCGGCGTCGAGCAGGTCCGTAATCCAGGCGCGTTCGTTCGGAAGGAAGCCCGATTTCTTGACGTTGCCCTTCCAGTTCTTGATGTCGCGCTCGGTGTGGGCGATGTTCCAGTCACCGCAGACGACCATGTCCCTGCCCTGCGCCGTCACGGCTGCCGAGCGATCCGCCAGGTACGCCGCGAAGCCCTTCATGAAGCGCTCCTTGTCGTCCTGCTTGGGCGTCTGCGCCTCGCCGGTGGGCAGGTACAGGCTCGCGACCGTCACGTCGCCGAAGTCCGCCTCGATGTACCTTCCCGCGGCCGCGAATTCCTCGGCGTCGAACCCCACACGCACCGCGTCGGCGGGGATGCGCGACAGGATCGCAACGCCCGCTCGCCCCTTGGCCGACGACTCGGCGCCGACACAATGCCAGCCGGCGTCCAGCGCGGGTGCGATCGCGGCGTGGAACTGCTGCTCGGTCGCGCGGACCTCCTGCAGGCACACGATGTCGGCCGTCGACCCGGCCAGCCAGTCCAGCAGCCCCTTGCCGGCGGCGGCGCGTACGCCGTTGACGTTCACGGTGGTGATGATGAGCGGCACGCCGGTCACCGTATCCGACGCATCGGACTGTTCCGGCGCGCGGCGTGCCGTGCGTGGCGTGCACCACCTCCGGATACGGCCACGCCCGTGCGACGGTCGGGGAAACACCACGGGACGCCCCGAAGGGCGTCCCGTGGTCGTACCGCTGTGAAGACAACCGGGTCAGGCGCGAGCCTTCTGCAGGTTCTCGTCGAGCGCACCGAGGAACTCCTCGGTGGTGAGCCAGGCCTGCTCGGGGCCGACGAGCAGTGCGAGGTCCTTGGTCATCTGACCGGATTCGACGGTCTTGATGACGACGTCCTCGAGCTGCTGTGCGAACTCGATCACCTCGGGGGTGTTGTCGAGCTTGCCGCGGTGCTCGAGACCGCGGGTCCAGGCGAAGATCGACGCGATCGGGTTCGTCGACGTCGGCTTGCCCTGCTGGTGCTGGCGGTAGTGGCGGGTCACGGTACCGTGCGCAGCCTCTGCCTCGACGGTCTTGCCGTCCGGGGTCATCAGGACCGAGGTCATCAGGCCGAGCGAGCCGTAGCCCTGCGCGACGGTGTCGGACTGGACGTCGCCGTCGTAGTTCTTGCAGGCCCAGACGTAGCCACCCTCCCACTTGAGCGAGGAGGCGACCATGTCGTCGATGAGGCGGTGCTCGTAGGTCAGGCCCGCGGCGTCGAACTCTGCCTTGAACTCTTCCTCGTAGATCCGCTGGAACTCGTCCTTGAACATGCCGTCGTAGGCCTTGAG
Organism: Actinomycetes bacterium; assembly: GCA_023417985.1. GTDB lineage: Bacteria > Actinomycetota > Actinomycetes > Mycobacteriales > Mycobacteriaceae > Rhodococcus. Next base: position 3,819 of record JAEZDV010000106.1, read on the forward strand.
GATCGTGATCTTCGGCGACAGGTACACGGGGTAGTTGCGCTGCAGACCGTACGAGAGCGATGCGCGCGCGAAGTCCTGGATGGACTTCTTG
>JAEZDV010000142.1 GCA_023417985.1 Actinomycetes bacterium
TCCACGCGCATGCGATCCATCGCCACGTCGCGGACCTTGTACGCACGCAGCGTGCTACGCGCCCGGTCGGGATACCGACGGTCCTGAATCCGGTTGACCACGGCGAGCGCAGGCCCGACCCGACGCAATACGTGTTTGATAGGACTGTCGGGGATACCCAGCGCATCAGCCTCTTCATCCCCCACGAAGACCCTCTGCAGGCTCTGCATCACCTTGAGTGCAAGGGCTTTTCGTACGCTCTCCGGTCCCGGCAGCAGGTTGGATAGTTCGGGGACGAGGTAGTCGTCGGTGAGTGCTGCCACGAAGGCGCGGTCGTCGTCGCTCGGTCCGGGCGAGGTCAAGCGGTACAACTCCTCGACGAGCACGTGATCGGCTTCCTTGCAGAGGTTGAGTTCGTCGCTCATACCGATCACGTGCCCGACGTAGCGCCACAGGTGATAGATGTCGTCGAGTTCGGTATCGGTGAAACGCACGCCGAGCATCTGCATCGCTTCCACACAGATGTGCCCGAACTCGGCGATAGTGAAAGCCATGTAGGGTTGCGGGATCGGCACGCCCCACGCATCCTCGTCCCACAGACCGCTCGCGACGATTCCGCGTCGCACGTGGGCATGGATGAGCCGGACACGGACGGTGAACGCGAAACCTGCACCGTCGCAGCGCATTCCGCCCCGCGCGATGACGTGTCGCAGCCACTCCCCTACTTCGACCGAACGCACCGCGGGCTGACTGACGTAGCGTCCGGTCAGCGCGAGAGGTTTACCGGCGATCTCGCTGGCGGCACCGCGGAGGAGCGATGCGGCACCGAGCACCATGCCCATAACCGGGGTGTGGCGGACGAGCGCGTCGGCGGCGTTGTCCAGCCGGCTGTGATCGAGCCATTCGGGTTCGTCGTCGAGAAACGCGAACAGGGCTCGAAGAGATTCGGGTGCATCCGGAAAAGCGTCGATCCCGTCGGCAAGCACTTTACGCACTTCGACCGTCGCCGACGACGAACCGAATTCGTCAGCCACCACAGCGTCGGCGAGTGGGTCGGCTTCCCACATCCCGTCGAGCCATCGAGTGCCGAGATCGCCGTACCGGCGCACGGCGAGATCGGCGTTGACCAGTGCGCTCGGAATGCGTCGATTCATACATTCCATGCAAACACGAGAATTCCTCACTTACTATTCACTTCTTGTGAGCACCGCACAGAACGGTAACTCGGCAGGTAAAGGGGCGCGAAAGTCTCCGATCCAACGCCGCAGTCGAGAGATGCGGACGCACCTGCTCACGTCTGCCTACGACCTTTTGGAGCGCCGGCCCGGAGTACGTCCGAGCACCACCGCTCTCGCCGAACACGCACACGTCAGCATCGGCACCGTCTACCGGTACTTCCCCGACATGGACGCCATCGTCGACGAACTGCGAATGACGGCGGTCCACAACATCACCACCGCGCTGTCGACCGCTATCGCTCGCGCAATGGACCAGGCCCCGCTCGACTCGATGGTCACGGTCGTGGAGGGACTCACCTCCGCGTTCGAGACGCACGCCGCCGTCCTTCGTGTCTCTCAGACCTCCAACGAGACCCAGTTCGGACTTGCCTGGACCGAGATCGAAGACCCACTGCGGCCGTTGGCCCGCATCATCCCCACGCGCCTGCGCCCGGACCTCGACGAGGACGCGATCGACGATTTGATCTTCATCGTCATGGGTGCGACGGCGAGCCTGTGTTCGCGGATCGCGCTGCTCCGACCGGCACGGGCCGACCGAGCAAAACTGATCACGATGGCGGCCCAGATGCTACTTGCAGCTGTCGAAGGCGCGTGACGATTCAGCCTCTCACTTCCTCCAGCAAACCGTGGTCGAGCGAGACGCGCACGAGCGCCGCCGCAAGCGGTGCGAACGCGTCTCCTTCGGTGTGTTTGACCAGTTGGTCGGGGTCGGTGGGCAACCCGAGTGCTTCGGCGCCCTGCTGCGTGCGTTTGTCGGCATAGGGCCGCAGCCACGTCCACACGTCCTGGACTTCGCGAAGGAAGATCTGTGCTCCCACGGGTCCGATCCCGTCGAACTCCTCCAACAGGCGGACCGCGGCCGCTGGGTCACCACCAGCGCGTCGCGCGAGTTCGCGCAGATCGCCCTGATACTCCGCTTCGACCCGCTCGCCCATCTCGTGCAATCGGGTGGCCGTGCTCTCGTCGTACCGCGCGTAGTGACCACGGCCGAGTGCGGCGATGACCTCCGCACGCGGTGCCTTCGCCATCGACTCCGGCGTACGCCAGCCCGCCTCGAAGAGTTCTCTCGCGGCGGCAACGGCGATACCGGCCGAGATGCGCGTGCTGGACAGCAGAGCGAGAACGAGTAGCTGGAAGAGCGGTTTCGGTGTGTCCTTGACCCTGATGCCGGCGTCCTCCGCGTAGGTCCGTCCGGCGCGATCGAGCAACTTCTTGACGGTATCCATCGTGGGTCCTCCTCGAACGGCTGGTCGCTGTCGTGATACCCGCATTCCCGACCCGCACACTCCGCGCGGCCGTGGCGATACGCTGCTGCGACCCCCGGCGAAGGAGGAGCCGCGGTCGAGCCACGCCGAACCGGGCAGCCTCGGGGGGCGCGCTCGCAGAGTCGGCCACCTGCTTCCCTCCGGACGTTCATTGGGATGCCCGTTCGACACGCGAGAAAAGGAATTCACGAAGGTCTTTCCGGACGAGTTGCGGCAAGTACGGATCCCTATCCGGCGACGAGACCTCGTGTACCGGGACATCCGCATCGACCATGAGTAGTCGAAGGCGGCACGCACAACCCGGCTGCTGCGGAAACGCTCTCGATGACTACTCGTCCGGGTGATCAGCACGAGTGACGCCCCGAATCTGCGCGGTAAATTGTTATCTGCCAACGCTATTGCGTGAGCAAATCACGATTCAGCGCGCAGATCGCCGCGACACGGCTGTGCGATCCCTGTGCTAGCGTCTGCTGCAATCAGCGGATCGGGGGGTCGCGTGGGTGGGTGGAATCGTGTCGTGCGAGCGGTCGTATCGCTCACTGTCGTGGTGACAGTTACCGGATGCGCACCCGGAGCGGCAACGCCGAGCGAGGCGGAGACTGTCGAAACCCCCACCTCGACGACGAGGACCCCGCGGGTTGTGGACGACTCGGGTCGCCCACAGATCACGTTCGATCCTTGTCTCGATATCCCGGACGGTCTGCTGGTCGATGCTGGATACGACCCCCGGAGCAAAGAGAAAGCCGACTATCCGATGGGGAGTTACAGCTTCCTGGGATGCCGTTACGAGGGCACTGTCCGAATACCAGGGGTGCTTCGCCGATATGGGTTGAGCATTTTATCCGGCAACGTCACTATCGAAGAAGAGCTGCTCAAGGATGCAGACATCGCCTCGGAGATAGAGATCGATGGTCACCGTGCGCTCCTAGAAGTTGGGCCGCGCAACAAGAACTCGTGCGCGATCGTTCTGCAGACCAGCTTTGGAATAACAATGCTCAACCGACGGTACTGGCCGGACCACACGCGAGACGTTCCCCAAAGTGAATGGTGCGTGGGATTGGCAGACCTGGCGACAAAGATAGCGCCGCTCGTCGGTGCCGACAGACCACATGGGTGACGAGGAGGCAGGATCGGGATGGCCGAGTTTGTACGACTGGATCCGCAGGTTATCCAAGAGATTGTCGCCATATGCGACACGATGCTTGATGAACTCAGTTCCGTAGCGTACATCGCTGACGGACTCATCGAGACCCACGGTTTCGGGGATTGCGAGTCCGCCCGACAACTCGCCGCCGGCTACGCCCGCAAAGCCGCGGGGACGCCAGAATCCGCACGCGAGCGCATCGATCAATTCATCGCCACCCTCACCGATCTT
>JAEZDV010000157.1 GCA_023417985.1 Actinomycetes bacterium
CTTTCGGACTGTGGGTGCGCTAGTGCGCTTCGCCGACGATCGGCGACATGTCGGACTCGTCGCGCGGAAGGGTCGGCCCTGCGTCGATCGGCACGGACACGGTCAGGTCGCCCGCTTCTGCGAAGGAGAAGGTGACGGGGACGGTGAGTCCCGGCCGGACGAGTTCGTTCAGTCCGACCAGTTCGACCGTGGTGACGCTCGGGGCGTCGGGCGGGGTCTCCTGCGTCTGCGCGGGCTGAGGAGCCTCGTCGAGGGCGGCCGTCTCTTCGGACTCACCGGCGACGACGGACGACTGCGGTGCAATCTCGATCTCGTCCGCATTGACGGAGTCCGCGAACTCGGTGGAGATGTCGGTGAGGACATCCGACGTGTACGGGTCGAGGTTCACCACCGTGAAGCCGAGCAGCGCAGTGCCGCCCGGTTCGATGCTGTACTCCTCGGAGTTCGGGTAGATCACGTGCACGTTCCGCAGGGCGATCGATCCGACCTCGGCGTTGTTGCCGTTGATCGCCGCGACCTGAACGGCGGTCTGGCTGATCTGGCCGGCACCGCACGCCGACAGCGTGAGCGTCGCTCCGGCCGCCAGGGCGAGGGCGGTCACGACTCGCCGAGTCGGCGCTTTGAGAGCAGTCACGGGTTCCTCCATCGAGTAAGGCTCGCAATCCACTAGGCAGAGTAGTAGTCAGCGAGCGACCTGTGTACGGCGGGGCCGGAACTCGCAACTTTTGCTGTCGCCTCCCGAAAGCCCGGACATGCCCACTCCCCAAGGGTGACACACGTCACATAAAGCACGGAACCGACTGCCTGTCAACCCCTGCGCTCCCGTATCGATGCCCCTGACCTGCACCGTTGATGGGAGGACGAGGTAGTCACGTGTTAAACTCGGTGAATCGAAAGGGGCACGGGACACATGATTTTCAAGGTCGGAGACACCGTCGTATACCCCCACCACGGTGCGGCGCTGATCGAAGCTATCGAAACGCGCACCATCAAGGGTGAGCAGAAGGAATATCTGGTTCTGAAAGTCGCGCAGGGCGACCTCACAGTGCGAGTTCCTGCAGATAACGCAGAGTACGTCGGAGTTCGCGACGTTGTTGGACAAGAGGGTCTCGACAAGGTTTTTCAGGTGTTGCGCGCGCCGCACACCGAAGAGCCGACCAACTGGTCGCGGCGGTACAAGGCCAACCTCGAGAAGTTGGCCTCCGGCGACGTCAACAAGGTCGCGGAAGTTGTTCGCGACCTGTGGCGCCGGGAGCAGGACCGCGGCCTTTCCGCAGGTGAGAAGCGAATGCTGGCCAAGGCTCGTCAGATCCTTGTCGGTGAACTCGCTCTCGCGGAGGGCACGGACGACGTCCGAGCAGCGAGCATGCTCGACGAGGTTCTCGCAGCTGCGTCCTGAGTGGCGGGCCGCGTGAAGAACCCCGAACACAGCAGGTGAACGATCGCAACGGGCCGGTCGTCGGAATCATTCCGGCGGCCGGCCGCGGCGTTCGTCTGGGCGAAGAACTGCCCAAGGCGTTCGTCGAACTGGACGGCCGGACCATGCTCGATCGCGCCGTCGAAGCGATGCTCGACTCCGGTGAGGTCGACCGGGTCGTCGTCGTGGTGCCGCCGGAGCTTGCCGCGACACCACCGGAACAACTGGTGCGCGCTCCTTTCTCGGAGCGGGTGTCCGTCGTCGCCGGAGGTGCCGAGCGCGCCGATTCGGTGCGCGCCGGGCTGGCCTGCGCATCCGGCGCGCGATTCGTGCTCGTGCACGACGCCGCGCGGGTGCTCACGCCCCCCGGCATGTTCGCGCGCGTGGTGGCGGAACTGCGGGGCGGAAGCGATGCCGTGATTCCCGTCCTGCCCGTCACCGACACCATCAAGAGTGTCGACGCGCGGGGCGCTGTCACCGGCACTCCCGACCGCTCGACCCTGCGTGCGGTACAGACCCCGCAGGGTTTCGACGTCGCATTGCTGGCCCGCGCGAACAGCGGCGCCGCCGACGCCACCGACGACGCCGGGCTCGTCGAGCGGCTCGGGGAGCGTGTCGACACCGTCGCGGGCGACCCGCTCGCCTTCAAGATCACCACACCATTGGATCTCGTCCTTGCGCGAGCACTGCTCGCGCCGGGGGCTCGAATCGCAGAGGAGCGCTGAACCGTCGTGCGTGTCGGAATCGGAACGGACGTGCATCCCATCGAGCCGGGCCGGCCGTGCTGGATGGCCGGACTGCTCTTCGAGGACGCCGACGGATGTTCCGGGCACTCCGACGGCGACGTCGCGGCGCACGCACTGTGCGACGCGCTGCTGTCTGCCGCGGGTCTCGGTGACCTGGGATCGGTGTTCGGTACCGACCGCCCGGAGATGGCCGGTGCCTCGGGTGCGGCCATGCTCGGGGAGGTACGCCGACTCCTCGCCGATGCCGGATGGACGATCGGAAACGCGGCAGTCCAGGTGATCGGCAACCGCCCGAAGATCGGACCGCGGCGCGACGAGGCGCAGCGCGTGCTGTCCGACGTGCTCGGTGCCCCCGTCTCGGTGTCCGCGACGACCACCGACGGCCTCGGATTGACCGGACGAGGCGAGGGTGTGGCGGCTGTCGCGACCGCGCTCGTCCTGCCGCAGAGCGACGACCGGTAGGATCGACGGTCGTGACCTTGCACCTTTACGACACCGAAACTCGGGATGTGCGGGAATTCGTGCCGCTCGTCCCCGGCCGTGCCTCGGTGTACCTGTGTGGTGCCACCGTCCAAGGCGAACCCCATATCGGCCACGTGCGTAGTGGCGTCGCGTTCGACGTTCTGCGCAGGTGGCTCGCGGCCCAGGGTATGGATGTCGCGTTTGTGAGAAACGTCACAGACATCGAAGACAAGATTCTCCGTAAGGCTGAGGAGGCGGGCCGTCCCTGGTGGGAGTGGGCGGCCACTTTCGAACGGGCGTTCAACCGGGCGTACGACGCGCTCGGCGTCCTCCCTCCGTCCGTCGAGCCCCGTGCGACCGGGCACATCACGCAGATGGTCGACCTGATGGAACGGCTCATCGCCGCGGGTCATGCGTATCCCTCCGACGGCAACGTCTACTTCGACGTGAAGAGCTACCCCGAGTACGGATCCCTCTCCGGGCACAAACTCGACGACGTACACCAGGGCGAGAGCGCGGGGCAGGGCAAGCGCGACCCGCGCGACTTCACCTTGTGGAAGGCAGCGAAGCCGGGTGAGCCCTCGTGGCCCACCCCGTGGGGGCCCGGCCGCCCCGGCTGGCATCTCGAATGCTCCGCGATGGCGACGTTCTATCTGGGCGACACCTTCGATATTCATTGTGGTGGAATGGATCTCGTCTTTCCGCACCACGAGAACGAAATTGCGCAGGCACGGGCGGCAGGCGACGGTTTCGCCCGGTACTGGCTGCACAACGGTTGGGTGACCATGGGCGGCGAGAAGATGTCCAAGTCGCTCGGCAACGTGCTTGCGGTACCCAACGTGCTCACCAAGGTGCGGCCGCAGGAATTGCGGTACTACCTGGGCAGCGCGCACTACCGTTCGATGCTCGAATACTCCGAGGCGGCGCTTCAGGAAGCAGCTGCCGCCTACCGGGGGCTCGAATCGTTCGTCCTCAAGACTCGTGATCGTGCGGGCGAGGTTCCGGTCGGTCCGTGGACGGACGCCTTCGCGGCCGCGCTCGACGACGATCTCGGGGTACCCAAGGCGCTCGCCGAGATCCACCGACGACGCAGCGAGGGCAACAAGGCGCTCGACAACGGTGATCTCGACGAGGCCGTCCGGATCGCATCGCAGGTTCGCGCAATGCTCGGAATTCTCGGAGTCGACCCGCTCGATGCACACTGGAGTGACTCCACCGCCGACCGATCGGCGGCCCTGGAAGCGCTCGACGTGCTCGTCTCCGCGGATCTCGTCCGGAGACAGAACGCGCGGGCAGACAAGAACTGGGCGATCGCCGACGAGGTGCGCGACCGGTTGACAGCGGCGGGTATCGAAGTGACCGATACGCCGAACGGACCCGAGTGGTCTCTGAAAGCAGGACAGTGATGGCAGGCAATTCCCAGCGCCGCGGCGCGATTCGTAAGGGCGGAACCAAGAAGGGGCAGGTCGTCGGCTCCGGCGGGCAGCGCCGTCGTGGTCTGGAACCGCGCGGCGCGACCCCCAAGGCCGAGGATCGTCCGTACCACGCCGCGGCCCGGCGCTCCCGCGCCGCCGCGAAGGCGACCGACACCTCACGCGGTGGCGGACGACGTCCCGCCGGTCGCAAGCCCGAGGACGGCCCGGAGATGGTGCTGGGCCGCAACCCCGTCGTCGAATGCCTGCGGGCCGAGGTTCCCGCGACCGCGCTGTATGTCGCGGTCGGAGCCGAGGCCGACGAGCGACTCAAGGAAGCCGTGCAGCGTGCGGCCGACATGGGCATCTCGATCCTGGAGGTGTCGCGCGCCGAACTCGACCGGTTGTCGACCAACGGAATGCACCAGGGCATCGGCCTCCAGGTGCCGCCGTACCGGTACGTGCATCCCGAAGACCTGATCGCACGGGCCAAGGAGAACCACGAGCGGCCGTTGCTGGTCGCCCTCGACAACATCTCGGATCCGCGCAATCTCGGCGCCGTCATCCGTTCGGTTGCTGCCTTCGGCGGTCACGGCGTGGTCATTCCGCAGCGGCGTTCGGCTTCGGTGTCCGCTGTTGCCTGGCGCACCAGCGCCGGCGCGGCGGCGCGGTTGCCGGTCGCGCGCGCCACGAACCTGACCCGCACACTCAAGGACTGGCAGGCGCAGGGTGTGCGCGTGGTCGGTCTCGACGCCGGTGGAGACACGACGCTCGACGAGTTCGACGGCACCGATCCCGTGGTCGTCGTGGTGGGTTCGGAGGGCAAGGGCTTGTCGCGGCTCGTGCGGGAAACCTGCGATTCCATCCTCTCCATCCCGATGGCCGGTGACGTCGAGTCCCTCAACGCTTCCGTCGCGGCGGGCGTGGTCCTCGCCGACATCGCCCGGCAGCGCCGCGCGTAATCAACCACGTAACTGGAAACCGCGACCGCCGCAGCAGCGG
>JAEZDV010000191.1 GCA_023417985.1 Actinomycetes bacterium
GGACGGAGGTCATCAGGCCCAGCGAGCCGTAGCCCTGCGCGACGGTGTCGGATTGGACGTCGCCGTCGTAGTTCTTGCAGGCCCAGACGTAGCCGCCCTCCCACTTCAGGGCGGCAGCGACCATGTCGTCGATGAGGCGGTGCTCGTAGGTGAGGCCCGCGGCGTCGAACTCTGCCTTGAACTCTTCCTCGTAGATCCGCGGGAACTCGTCCTTGAACATGCCGTCGTAGGCCTTGAGGATCGTGTTCTTCGTCGACAGGTACACGGGGTAGTTGCGCTGCAGACCGTACGAGAGCGATGCGCGCGCGAAGTCCTGGATGGACTTCTTGTAGTTGTACATACCCATGACGACGCCGCCGTCGTCGGGGATCTGGCACACCTCGTGCTGGATCGGCTCGCTGCCGTCCTCGGGGGTGAAGGTGATCGTCACAGTGCCCGGACGATCGACCTTGAAGTCTGTGGCACGGTACTGATCGCCGAAAGCGTGGCGGCCGACGATGACGGGCTTGGTCCAGCCCGGTACCAGACGCGGCACGTTCGAGATGATGATCGGCGCACGGAAGATGGTGCCGCCGAGGATGTTACGGATGGTGCCGTTGGGCGACCGCCACATCTTCTTCAGGCCGAATTCCTCGACCCGGGCCTCGTCCGGCGTGATCGTCGCGCACTTGACGCCGACGTTGTGCTTCTTGATCGCGTTGGCCGCGTCGATGGTCACCTGATCGTCGGTGGCATCGCGGTGTTCCACACCGAGGTCGTAGTATTCGAGATCCACATCCAGGTACGGATGGATCAGCTTGTCTTTGATGAACTGCCAGATGATGCGGGTCATCTCGTCGCCGTCGAGTTCGACGACCTTACCCTCAACTTTGATCTTGGACATGTGCGCTTCTTGTCCTCCTAGGACGTTTACTTGGTCCCCAATCGACCGCGCTTCGTGAGCGCAGTCGCCTTCGGCTCGGTACGAGCGAGCATGGCCCTGCCCACTTACTGACAGCGACCAAACATGACAAGCGTACTGCTATTCGTGGCGTCCGCAAAGCGGCAATACCGCCCTGCGGCAACTACCGACCGGTAACCTTGCCGCTGGTCACAGCCACTGCGAGGCCCCGTGCCCCTCGTCACGCGACAGTCGCTAGACTTTGCGCGAGGTCATGAGTGCCAGCGTGAAGCCCCGGCTTGCTGGCCGGCAACCCTCCAGCCAGGGTGGGGTGCTCCGGGTGAGGACACGGTCGTCGGAACGCCGACGGCAAGCCGGTTTCGGGAGGGTGAGATGACGAGCTGTCACCAGCAGCTTCGAGCTCATCCCTCCCCCGTGGTTAAGGACACGATGAAGGACACCCAGAACATCCTCCCCGCGAGCAGCCGGGCCGTCGAGTCGCGCCCGAGCGCCCGATTCACCCCGCTCTCGCTCCGCGCCGAGGCGGTCACCCCTTGACCACGGACACGGAGCCTGTGCACGTCGAACTGCCGCCCGCCGACGGTCGCCTCGGAAAGATCGGCATCGGCTCCCTGCCACTCGAGAGTGGCGAGTCGCTACCCGACGTCACCGTCGCCGTACAGCGGTGGGGTGCGCTGTCCCCCGCCCGGGACAACGTCGTCCTCATCGAGCACGCCCTGACCGGCGACTCGCACGTGACGGGCCAGGCCGGACCGGACCATCCGTCGCCGGGCTGGTGGTCGGGCATGGTCGGTCCCGGAGCGCCGATCGACACCGATCGGTGGTGTGTGATCTCCACCAACGTGCTGGGCGGTTGCCGCGGCACGACCGGCCCGGGAAGCATCGCTCCCGACGGCAAGCCCTGGGGCTCGCGCTTCCCGCAGATCACCGTGCGGGACCAGGTCGCTGCCGAGGCAGCACTGCTCGACGCGCTCGGCATCGACACGCTCGCGGCTGTGACGGGTGGCTCGATGGGTGGTATGCGCACGCTCGAGTGGATCATCACGCACCCCGACCGGGTTCGTGCCGCACTCGTGCTCGCGACCGGCGCACGCGCGACCGCCGACCAGATCGGAACCCAGAGCACACAGATCGCGGCGATCACCGCCGATCCGGACTGGCAGGGCGGCGATTACTACGGCACAGGACGCATCCCGGCGACCGGGCTGGGTATCGCGCGTCGTATCGCGCACCTGACCTACCGCACCGAAGTCGAGCTCGACGCCCGCTTCTCCAACGAGCCGCAGGACGGCGAGGACCCGTGGCGCGGAGGCCGGTACGCGGTGGAGGGTTACCTCGAGCACCAGGCCGACAAGCTCGTGGCACGGTTCGATCCGGGCACCTACGTCGTGCTGTCCGAAGTGATGAACCGCCACGACGTCGGCCGGGGCCGCGGCGGCGTCGAAGCCGCCCTCCGTTCCACGCCGGTTAAGACCAGCGTCGCCGGCGTCGACTCGGACCGCCTCTATCCGCTGCGGTTGCAGCAGGAGATCGCCGACGGGCTGCCCGGAGCCGACCGGCTGCGCGTCCTCGTCTCCCGCAACGGCCACGACGGGTTCCTCACCGAGGCTGAAGCCGTCGCGAAGCTGCTCGACGAACTGATGGTGCTCGCGCAGGGCTAGCGGGCTCCCTGACGGGTGGACGGAAGGAACGCCGCCGCGCCCGACAGGTCCGCCGCCCGCGCGGGGGGCGCCACGAGGCCGCGACGCTCGAGGATCGGCCGCACACCCTCTCCGAAGCGGTACGCCTCCTCGAGATGGGGATAGCCCGAGAGCACGAAGTGGTCCAGCCCGATCGCCGCATACTCGGCGATGCGATCGGCGACCTCCTCGTGCGAGCCGACGAGCGCGGTGCCCGCGCCGCCGCGTACCAAGCCGACGCCCGCCCACAGATTCGGCGACACCTCGAGGCTGCGCGAATCGCCACCTGCGGCATAACTGCTGCCGCCGCCGTGCAGTTCCACCATCCGCCGCTGCCCTTCCGACCCCGACCGCGCCAGGCTCTGCTGGGCCTTCTCGACGGTCGCGGCATCGAGCCCCGAGAGCAGCCGGTCGGCTTCCGCCCATGCCTGCTCCGAAGTGTCCCGGCTGATGACGTGCAGGCGGACGCCGTAGTCGAGGGTGCGGCCCTGAATATCGGCCAGACCACGGATCCAGGCGATCTTGTCCGCGACTGCGCTCGGCGGCTCACCCCACGTGAGGTAGGTGTCGCAGTACCGGGACGCGACGGTTCCCGCGGCGGGAGAAGAACCGCCGAAGAACAACGGCGGCGTCGGATCGGGGATGCGCTGGAGCTGAGCGTTCTCGACCTTGATGTAGTCCCCGTCGAAGTCGACCGGTCCGTTACCCGCCCACAGCCGACGGAGGACGTCGAGATACTCGCCGCACCGGGCGTAGCGCTGGTTCTTGTCGAGGAAATCACCGAAGGTGCGCTGCTCGTGATCTTCGCCGCCGGTCACCACATTGAGGAGCAACCGTCCCCGCGACTGCCACTGGAAGGTCGCCGCCATCTGCGCGGCGAGGGTCGGGGCGATGAGACCGGGACGCAACGCTACGAGGAACTTCAGGGTTTCGGTGGTGTCGATCATCATGGCCGTCGTCAGCCACGCATCTTCGCACCAGGCTCCGGTCGGCGTGAGCACCGACTCGAATCCGCTGGACTCGGCAGCCGCCCCGATCTGGTTGAGGTAGCGCAACGTGGCAGGCCGGTCTCCCGACATCGAACTGCCGTGACCTCCCGCCATCAGATTCCGGGAGTCCCCGTAGGTGGGGAGAAACCAGTGCAGGTGCAAAGACACGCGACATCCTCGGGTCGACGACAGACATGGAACCGGGGGGCAGTAGATCAAGGCAGGGCGGCACGAGGCGACAGTTCGAATCAGCGTGAGCGGAATACGTGTGTGACAGCCGCAGCGATGGTTAGCGTCGCCGAGTTCCACACCCCACACCGACGGATCGAGTCCATGACCACGCTGTCCCAGCCCAGTTCCGCTCCCGAGACCGAATCGGACCCGGAGCGCCGCAAGCGACTACGCACCGTCGTCGCGGCAAGTCTGCTCGGCACCACCGTGGAGTGGTACGACTTCTTCCTCTACGCCACGGCCGCCAGCCTGGTGTTCAATCAGCTGTTCTTCCCCGACCGGAGTTCGTTCGTCGGGACGATGCTCGCATTCGCAACGTTCGCCGTCGGATTCGTGGTCCGCCCGATCGGTGGTGTGGTCTTCGGGCACATCGGCGACCGCATCGGCCGTAAGAAGACGCTCGCGCTCACGATGTTCATCATGGGCATCGCCACGGCCCTGATGGGCGTCCTGCCCACCCACGAGCAGGTCGGAATCGTCGCCCCGATTCTGTTGCTGCTGCTCCGGATCCTGCAAGGCTTCGCCCTCGGTGGCGAATGGGCGGGTGCCGTGCTTCTCGCCGTCGAGCACAGCCCCGAGAAGAAGCGCGGCCTGTTCGGGAGCATCCCGCAGGTGGGTCTCGCGCTCGGCCTCGCGCTGGGCACCGGAGTCTTCGCCGCCCTTCAGGTGATATTCGACGACGAGCAGTTCCTGTCGTACGGCTGGCGCATCGCCTTCCTGCTCAGCCTGGTTCTTGTGGCCGTCGGTTTCGTCGTCCGGCTGAAAGTCGACGAGACACCTGCGTTTCGCGAGGTGCAGGAACTCGCCAGGAAGTCGGCGGCACCGCTCGTGGATGTATTCCGTCCGGGCGTGCGGCGCAGCACGGTTCTGGGCTTGCTGTCGCGGTGGGGTGAAGGCGCCGCGTTCAACACGTGGGGTGTGTTCGCCATCGCCTACGCCACGAAGGATCTGGACTTCGAGAAGGTGCCGGTGCTGCTCGTGGTCACCCTCGCCGCGCTCGTGATGGCGGCACTGCTGCCGCTGTCGGGGGTGCTGGTGGACCGGTACGGCGCGAAACGCATCTACATCATCGGTATCTCGGCGTACGGTTTCGCCGTCTTCCCCGCGTTCGGCCTCTTCGGGACGAACGACCTGATCTGGTTCGCCGGCGCCATGGTCGTGGTGTTCGGCATCGTTCACGCCCTGTTCTACGGGGCACAGGGCACCCTGTACGCGAGCCTGTATCCGGCCGAGATCCGGTACACCGGGCTGTCGGTGGTCTACCAGTTCTCCGGCATCTACGCGTCCGGCATCACGCCGATGATCCTCACGGCGCTGATCGCCGCCGGCGGCGGCACGCCCTGGATCGCCTGCGCCTATCTCGTCGGGACGGCTGCGGTCAGCGTGGTCGCGACCGCGCTGATCCGTAAGCAGGATCTCCGCCTCTGACCCCGAATACCGACGACCGCCGGCGTCCCGCGAACTCGCGGCCGTCGGCGTTCGTCTTTCCGCGACTCCTGCCCGGGCTGTCTTTCCGGTTCGCTCTACCCGGTGCCGAGCGGGTCGATGGAGGCGGCCAGCGCCACGATCACGCCGCCGACGACGAGGAGTGCACCGACGTCGAAACCCTTGCTGCGCACCGCAAGGACACCCACCCGACTCTCGTCGAGAACCCACCGCAGCACACCCGCAAGAATGGTGGCGCCCCCGAACACGAACGCACCGCGCCGCCACCGATCCGCAAGCACGAGCGCTACCGCAACCGCGATCACCAACCCTACGGCGATGAGCGGCAGGTTCAGGCGCGCGAACCGCAAGGCTCGTCCCATGACCGGGTGCCCGGCCCGCTCAGCGCGCCGCGAGTTGCTCTGCCCGCTCCACCACATTGGTGAGCAGGAAGGCACGGGTGAGGGGGCCGACACCGCCGGGATTCGGGGAAACGAAGCCCGCGACCTCGCGTACGTCCTCGGCGACGTCACCTCGGAGTCCGTCGGCGGTGCGGGAGACACCCACATCCAGGACCGCAGCACCGGGCTTGACCATGTCTGCGGTGACGAGTCCCGGTACACCTGCCGCGGCGATCACGATGTCCGCGCGGCGGACCTCGGCGGCGCGGTCCTTCGTGCCGGTGTGGCACAGGGTGACCGTGGCGTTCTCGCTGCGACGCGTGAACAGCAAGCCGATCGGGCGCCCGACGGTCACGCCGCGCCCGACGACCGTCACGTGTGCCCCGGCGATCGGCACGTCGTAGCGGCGCAGGAGGTGGAGGATTCCGCGCGGGGTACAGGGAAGAGCAGCGTCCTTGCCGAGGACGAGACGTCCGAGGTTGATCGGGTGCAGTCCGTCGGCGTCCTTGTCCGCGTCGATCCGCTCGAGAGCGGCGTTCTCGTCGAGATGCGCAGGCAACGGCAACTGGACGATGTATCCGGTACAGGCCGGATCCGCATTCAGTTCGTCGATGGCCTGTTCGAGCTGTTCCTGGGTGATGTCGGCGGGGAGGTCCTTGCGGATCGACGTGATGCCGACCTTGGCGCAGTCGCTGTGCTTGCCGCGCACGTATGCTGCCGATCCCGGATCGTCACCGACGAGGATGGTCCCGAGGCCGGGCGTGATGCCCTGCTCTTTCAGCGCGGCCACACGGGCCTTCAGGTCCTCGAAAATCTCGTCGCGGGTCGCTTTGCCGTCCAGGATCGTCGCAGTCACAGGTCCATTGTTCCAGGCGACCGCGCGTCGCGGATCGCCAGCCCGCGTGCGCGGGTCACCGGCTGCACATTTCGATCGCCGCCCTGACTCGCGACGCCGGCGATCGGACCGGTGTCGCGTTCGAAAGCATTGCGAGAGAGGACCTCTCGACGCTCGCGAAAGCCACGGTTCCCGACCACCACTCTTCCCCCGGTCGGCCCGCACCGACCCGAGCCCACCGACGCCTGCCTTCTGCTGCGGCGACCTCCCACACCCAGGACGTTTGCCGACGTGGTGCTATCTTTCTCTCGTTATGTTCAGAGTGATGTTCCACGAACCACGCATTCCGCCCAACACCGGCAACGCCATTCGGATGGTCGCCGCGACGGGCGCCGAACTGCACCTCGTGGAGCCTCTCGGGTTCGATCTCTCGGAGCCGAAACTGCGGCGCGCCGGGCTCGACTACCACGATCTCGCGTCGGTCACCGTCCACGCCGATCTCGCTGCCGCATGGGAAGCGCTGAACCCCGAACACGTGTACGCCTTCACTGCGCACGGCACCACCGGCTACGCAGAGATCGAGTACCGCCCGGGTGACGTCTTGCTGTTCGGACCGGAGCCGACGGGGCTTTCGGACGAGGCCCTGTCCGACCCGCACATCACAGCACAGGTCCGCATTCCGATGCTTCCGGGCCGGCGATCGCTGAATCTGTCGAACGCGGCCGCGGTGGTCAGCTACGAAGCCTGGCGCCAGAACGGCTTCGAAGGCGCCGTCTGAACTGTCTGCGCGAGGTGGTTACGCGCCGCTCTCGGTGGGCCGGCCGGAGCGTGCCCACCCGTCGGTGCCGCCGGCGACCGAGACCGCGTCGATGCCCCGTCCCGCGAGGTAGTCGGCAGCTTGGAGGCTGCGTCCACCGACTGCGCAGATCACGTACACGGTCCCGGTCGTGGGAATCTCGTCGATCCGGGCGACGAACTCGCTGAGCGGGATGTTCGTGACGCCGGGCACGCGCACCTGGGCGTATTCGTCACGCTCGCGCACGTCGATGACGGGTGCTCCGTCGGCGCGTGCGGATTCGAAGGCAGCCAGGTCGACCTCACGCATCGGTGCGGGTCCTCTCGGTAGGGTCCGGAACGCCACCACGGTAGCGCGAGACCGCGAGCGACGGCCGAGGCACCCGGTGCGTGCCGTTGCTGGTAGGTCAGTGGAAGTCGCGCGATTTTCCCGGCATCCGCAGATCCATGGGCTCGAGGTGGTCTGCGAGGAGCGTGACAACCCCGTCGGCATTCTGGAGCCGTCCACGAACGAGCAGCGCCGACGCGGTGTGCGCAAGCGTGCGGTACCGCGCCCACAGGCCCACCGAACACACGACGTTCACCATGCCCGTTTCGTCTTCCAGGTTGATGAACGTGACCCCGGCGGCGGTCGCGGGTCGCTGCCGGTGCGTCACGGCTCCTCCGACGAGCACCCTGGTTCCGTCCGGAACGTCGAGAAGGCGCGCAGCCGGAACCACGCCGAGCGCGTCGAGCCGTTCGCGCAGGAACTGTGTCGGGTAGCTGTCCGGGGACACCCCGGTTGCCCAGACGTCGGCGGCAGCGAGTTCGAGCGCACTCATGCCCGGAAGGGCCGGCGCCACGGCGGTCGCTCCGACGCCGGGCAGGCGGCCCGGGCGTTGCGTGGCCGCGGGAGCAGCGGCCCACAGCGCCTCCCGCCGCGTCACGTCGAACCCGCCGAGTGCTCCCGCGGTCGCGAGGGCCTCGGCCTGCGCAGTGGTGAACTCGATCCGGGCGGTGAGGTCCAGGAACGAGGTGTACGGGCCGTTCTCCTGCCGCTCGGTCACGATGCGCTCGGCCAGGTCGTCGCCGATGTGGCGCACCGACGCCAGACCCAGCCGCACTTCCTGTCCGCCGTTCTCCACCGTGGCATGCGCGAGACTCGCCCCCACGTCGGGACCGTGCACGATCACCCCGTGCCGGCGCGCGTCGGCGACGAGGGACTGCGGGGAGTAGAAACCCATCGGCTGCGCCCGGAGGAGACCGGCGCAGAAGGCCGCGGGATGATGCAGTTTGAACCAGGCGGAATAGAAGACGAGCGACGCGAAACTCTGTGAATGACTTTCGGGGAAACCGAAATTCGCGAAGGCGTGCAATTTCTCGTAGATGCCGTCGGCGACGGCACCGGTGATGCCGTGCAACTCGCGCATCCCCTCGTAGAGGCGCCCGCGGAGACGCTCCATCTTCTCGGGCGACCGTTTCGATCCCATCGCCCTCCGCAACTGGTCTGCCTCGGCCGCGGTGAACCCGGCAGCGTCGACCGCCATCTGCATCAGCTGTTCCTGGAACAACGGGACGCCGAGGGTGCGTTCGAGCGACCGCTCGAGGCAGGGGTGATCGTAGGTGACCGGTTCGAGGCCGTTGCGCCGACGGATGTACGGATGCACGGACCCGCCCTGGATGGGCCCGGGACGGATGAGTGCCACTTCGATGACGAGGTCGTAGAAGTGCCTCGGTTTCAGCCGCGGCAGAGTGGCCATCTGCGCGCGCGACTCCACCTGGAACACGCCGACCGAATCGGCGCGGCGCAGCATCTCGTAGACGCCCTCCTCGGCCAGATCGAGTTGCGCGAGGTCGACCCGGACGCCTTCGTGTTCGGCGACGAGGTCGATCATGTAGTGCAACGCCGAGAGCATGCCCAATCCGAGCAGATCGAACTTCACAAGTCCCGCGGATGCACAATCGTCCTTGTCCCATTGAAGGACGGTGCGTCCCGGCATCCGCGCCCATTCGACGGGACACACATCGGAGACGGGCCGGTCGCAGATCACCATCCCCCCCGAATGGATCCCGAGATGGCGTGGCAACCCTTCGATCTGTTGCGCGAGATCGAGCACAGGGGCAGGGATGTCCACGTCGGTTTCGACGCTCACCCCTCCCCATCTGCTGATCTGCTTGCTCCACGCGTCCTGCTGTCCCTGCGAGTAGCCGAGTGCTCGCGCCATGTCCCGCACTGCGGATCTGCCTCGGTAGGTGATGACGTTGGCGACCTGCGCGGCGTGGGTGCGGCCGTATTTCGCGTAGACGTGCTGGATGGCTTCTTCGCGCCGGTCGGATTCGATGTCGAGATCGATATCGGGTGGGCCGTCGCGTTCCGGCGACAGGAACCGCTCGAACAGCAGACTGTTGCGCACGGGATCGACGTTGGTGATGCCGATGGCGTAGCAGACCGCGGAGTTGGCGGCCGAACCTCTTCCCTGACAGAGGATGTCGTTGGCCCGGCAGAACTCGACGATGTCGTGGACGACCAGGAAGTAGCCGGGAAAACCGAGACTGCCGATGATGCCGAGTTCGTGTTCGATCTGCCGGTAGGCCGCCGGGTTCCGCTCGGCAGGACCGTACCGGCGACGCGCGCCGGCATAGGTGAGGGCACGCAGCCAGGTGAATTCGGTGTGCCCCTCGGGCACGTCGAACGGGGGCAGTTTCGGGGCGATGAGGCGCAGGTCGAAGGCGCATTCCCGGCCGAGTTCCGCCGCGGCGTGCACGACACCGGGGAAAGCCGCGAACAGCCTGGCCATCTCGGCTCCGGATCGGAGATGTCCGCCTCCGGTCGGCGGGAGGCGACTCGCTGCGTCGTCGAGGCTCTGCCGGTCGGAAATGGCGGCCATCGCCATGGCGAGGCGTCGGCGACCGGGTTGCGCGAAATGTGCCGCCGTACTGGCTATGGACGAAATCCCGTGCCGCTTCGCGATTTCGAAGAGTGTGACGTTGCATTCGTAGTCGGCAGGATCTCCGTGCCAGGTGAGTTCGACGGTGACGCGGTCGGGTCCGAACCGGTCGGCGAGGTCGAGCAGAGCGGTTTCGGCTGCTCCTGCACCACCGCGGTCGAGAGCAGCACGTACGTGCCCTCGACGGCACCCGGTGAGGATCTGCCAGTGACCGCCCGCGGCCGCGGTGAGCGCGTCGTAGTCGTAGCGGGGTTCGTTCTTCTCCCCACCGACCAGGTGCGCATCGGCGATCTGCCGTGACAACCGGCGATATCCCTCCTGGCCGCGGGCGAGCACCAGCAGGTGGGCGTCGTCGAGCGACAGTTCTGCCCCGAACACCGTCCGCATCTCGAGTTCACGGGCAGCTTCGGCAAAACGCACCGCCCCGTACAGGCCGTCGTGGTCGGTGACCGCCAGCGCCTCGAGACCGAGGCGCACCGACTCTTCGACGAGTTCTTCGGGGGTCGAAGCGCCGTCGAGGAAGCTGAACGCCGAGTGTGCATGCAGTTCCGCATAGGGCACCAACGGGCCGTCGGGGGGCCGAGCACTGCCCTCGTACTCACCTCGGGTGCGACTCCATGCCGGACTGTCGTTGCCGTCGCCGGGGTGGACGGGATCACGCCGCGAGTTGCCGGGCGCCGGGCGACCGGACAGGACACGTTCCATCTCCGACCAGGTCGGTGGGCCGTTTCCCCATCCCATGGAGCACCTCCAGCTGCATGTATCCACCCAGATTATCGCACGTATGTTCGATACTTGGTAGAAGCGCAGCGTCGGTCGGTGGGCCTCGGTCGCTGATGTGCCCTCAGACTCCGAACAGCGGACCGCCACCGAAAAAGGCTCGATGCGAAATCGGCTGATTCCCATCGACGTCCACAACGCCGTATTCCGGGCCCGTCTCCGCAGTGATGAGTGTGGAGCCACTCCGGTCGTTCACATCCGGATCCGACGCCAGCGCGACGACGACGCGACCGATGAACTCGGGAGTCTCGGCATCTGCCAGCGGAAATCCCTGGAAGTTGTCGAGTCCGCGAGCCAGCATGGCCTCGTTCTTGACCAGCCCCGGCCAGAGTGACAATGCGGTGACGCCGGTGCCACGCAATTCCACCGCCATATCGGCAGCCATCTTGTCGAGGCCCGCCTTCGACATTCCGTACAGCACGGAGTGCAGGTGACCACGCGTCCCGAAAGACGAGATGTTGACGATCATTCCGCTGCTCCGGGGCACCATCATCCGGGCCGCCTCGACCGAAGCCACATAGTGAGCACGCAGACCCACACCGATGAGGCTGTCCCAATCGTCGACGGGACGCTGCCAGAACGGCTCGGTGAACCCGGCGAAACCTTTCGGCGCGGCCCACACGTTGTTCACGAGCACGTCGAGCCGGCCGTTCTGCTCACGGGCGATGGCAGCGAAGACATCGCGGATCCGGGAATCGTCGCGATGATCGCACTGCATCGCGATGCCGTGACCACCACGCTCGGTGACGATCTCTGCGGTGCGATCCAACGGCCCGTCCACACCGACGGGTCCGCGGCCCGTGACGTAGACCGTCCAGCCGTCGGATCCGAGCGCGCAGGCGATGCCCTTGCCGACACTGCGGCTGGCGCCGGTGACGAGAGCTACCTTTCGAACCGTCTCAGCGTCCGGCATGTCCCCGGTTCCCGTCATGTCACTGCACCACTTTCACGTCGTCGGCCAGAGCGCGTTCGATGGACCACAGGACGCGCACGTGACACTTCGCGATCTTCCACTCGCCGTCCTCCACCACGTAGTCGTCGTCGCAGTCGAGTGCGGTGACCCGTTCGGTCCGAGCGCTCAGATCCACCTGGCGGAACCGCAACGTCCAAGCACCGGTCGCGGTGCCCGAACCCGTGAGCCGGATACTGGGATGCATCCCGTGATGCATGTCGAGGACGACGAATCGATCGTCGACGCGCTGGAGCGCGATCCGGGAGTACACAGCCACCAGTCCGTCTGCATCGTCGAAGCTGCCGAGCGCCGGGCCGTAGTAGATGTCGGCACCTTTCGACACGAAGCACGCACGCATAGCGGTCGGGTCCTTCGCGTCGCAGGCGCGGAAGTACCGGTGTTTGAGCATCCGGATCTCTTCGAGGGCTTCGAGTCGCGCCAATCGGTCCTCGATGGTCGGCATTCGTGAACCCCCGTGCAGGTCGTGGCGTGGTCGGCTGGGCCATCCTGGCACAGATCCGTCCACTTCGGATCTCCTCCGCGTGCTCGTCTACGCGGTTCGGGCGTGGCCGCCCCGATGTCGTGATTGGCTGTGTTCGCGGGGCGCGTACGGCGCCGGCGACGAAAGATCACCCGGAGGGAGACCCGCCCGATGACCACGACTTCCAGGTTCCCTTCCCGGTACACAGCGGAGTGCCGGATCCCCGCCGGGTCGGCCGGCGGCCACGCCGGCCCCCGATGACGACCCGCCCTCACGTCGATCCGCGGCGCACGCAGCATCGCGCACCTCCCGGGCTCGACGACGCCGCATTCCTTCCGGCCCGCCCGCACGTAGTTGTCGTCGGCGCCGGTATCGCCGGACTCGCAGCCGCCACCGGCCTGGCCGAACGCGGCGTGAACGTGGACATCGTGGAACGCGAACATCACATCGGCGGCCGCGTCGGCGGCTGGACCGACCAGCTTGCCGACGGCACCCCCGTCGCGGTGAACCGAGGATTCCACGCCTTCTTCCGCCAGTACTACAACCTGCGGGCACTGTTGCGGCGTGGCGACCCCGAACTCTCGGTCCTGACCCCGCTCGACGACTATCCCCTGATCGATGCACACGGTCGGCGAGACAGCTTCCGCGGTCTTCCGCGCACACCGCCGTGGAACGCACTCGGCTTCGCACTGCGCAGCCCCACTTTCAGCTTGCTCGACCTGATTCGCGTCGATCCGCGAGCTGCCGCGCCGCTGGCCGCCGTCTCGGTTCCCGAGATCTACCATCGGCTCGACCACCTCGACGCCGAGACTTTTCTCGAGCAGATCAACTTCCCTACCGCCGCCAGACACCTTGCGTTCGAAGTGTTCTCACGCAGCTTCTTCACCGAACCGGGCAACATGTCGGCCGCGGAGCTGGCCGCGATGTTCCACATCTACTTTCTCGGCTCGAGCGAGGGCCTGCTCTTCGACGTTGCCGACACCAATTTCGACGAACTCTGGTTGCCGCTGCGTGAGTACCTGGAGGCCGAACCGACCGGGTCCCGCACGGGCACCGTGCGCTTTCACACCGGTGTCACGATCTCCTCCGTCGACACCAGCACCGGCGTCCCGTTTCGGCTCTTCGACAGCAACGGTGCCGGCATGGATGCCGACGGACTGGTTCTGGCCACCGATGCCACCGCACTCGGCCGGATCGTGGCCGCCTCACCCACCCTCGGCGACACCGCCTGGCAGACCCGGATCGGGAAGCTGGACGCTGCACCCGAATTCCTCGTATATCGGCTCTGGCTCGACCGACCCGTCGACGACGACCGGCCGGCGTTTCTCGGCACCGGGAGTCTCCACCCACTCGACAACATCAGCATCGTCGACCGCTACGAACGCCAGGCCCGCGAATGGGCGCAACGGCACGGAGGCTCGGTGGTCGAACTCCACGCTTACGCGTTGCCCGAGCCCCCGGCCTCCGACCCGGACCGGGGTGCACTGCAACAGCAGATCGTCGCGCGACTGCACGCCCTGTATCCCGAAACCGCCCAGGCCCGCGTCCTCGGCGAACGGCTGTTGTATCGGCGGGACTGCCCCCGCCTCGGCCCCGGAGACTTCGCCGAGCGACCCACCGTGGCTACTCCGCACCGCGGATTGGCGCTGGCCGGGGACGGAATCCGAATCGACCTGCCGGTGGCGTTGATGGAGCGGGCCGCCACCACCGGCTGGTCGGCCGCCAATCACCTGCTGGGCCAATGGGGTATTCGCGGCCACGATCTGTACACCGTGCCCAACCGAGGCCGGTCGGCACTGCTCCGGCGACTGGCGACTCAGGAAAGCTGACCGTGATGAGCATCCTGGAACCGTTGTACCGGCGGTGGCCGAGCACCTGGCCGCTGCAACCCGTTGCGCCGAGCACCTGGACGAAACAGGAGCCGACCTATCGAGCCGCCGACCCTCGCCTGATCCGGACGATCCTCGATCGAACGCAGCAGCAGCCTTCCGGCAACTGGTACGTCTTCGCGGCCAGCAGCGACATTCGCACCGATCGCCCCACTGCCGCCACCGTCGCCGGCGTCGAACTCGTCGCCTGGCGCGACTCGGGGCGGCAACTTCGCGTCGGTCCCGGCGCCTGCCCCCACCTCGGCGCACCCCTGGCGTCGGCAGTTCTCGACTGCGGCGCACTGGTATGCCGATGGCACGGTCTACGTCTGGGGCCTGACGGCGAACGCGGGTGGCCGCTCTATCCCAGTCACGACGACGGGGTCCTCACGTGGGTCCGCCTCGACCGGATCGGCGGAGAATCGCCGTTGGACACACCTGTCGTCCCGGCGAGGCCACCTGCCGACGCCCACCTGACGGCGGTAGCAACCCTCACCGGAGTCTGCGAACCGGCCGACATCGTCGCCAATCGTCTCGACCCGTGGCACGGTGCGTGGTTCCACCCCTATTCCTTCGCTCATCTCGAGGTCGTCGAGGCGCCCACCCTGGACCGAACCGGTGACGAGGACGACCGTTTCGTCGTCGCGGTGACCTTCCGCGTCGCCGGACGGATCGGCGTCCCGGTCCTCGCCGAATTCACCAGCCCCGAACCCCGCACCGTCGTCATGCGAATCATCGACGGTGAAGGCACCGACAGTGTCATCGAAACGCACGCAACGCCTCTGGGTCCGGGCCCGGACGGTCACCCCCGCACCGCCGTGATCGAGGCCGTCATCGCCTACTCCCCCCGCGACGGATTCGGCACAGCACGCCGTGGTCAGCGCGCGCTGGCTCCGGTGCTCCGCAGTGCGGCAAGACGTCTGTGGCGCGACGACCTCGCTTACGCCGAAAGGCGTTACCTGCAACGCACCCGAACCGATCACACAACTCACCCTCGGCCGGCGACCTGAATCGGGTCGTCACGAGTTTCCTTGTCGGCCGGTGAGTTTCACCCCGGATTGCGACGGACACGGAATCGGCCCTCCTGCTGCGGATTTCCCTGACCCACCATTCGCCGAACAGACCGCACTTCGACGAATGCACCCCGGCGCGCTCGCGAATCCGGTATGAACGGGGAGTTCTCTCGCCTTCGACTCGAATGGAGTATTTACATGGCCGAACGAACATTTCGTCGCGTGAGTGCGTCTGTACTCACGGCAGCGGGGATGGCACTTGCGATGATCGTGGGCAGCGGAGGCGCCGCGCAGGCCGCACCCACCTCCACCACCATGACGTGCGCGAGCGCCAACCCACTCTTCTGGGCGCCGCCGTTCACCTGGACCGTCACTGCCTCGTCAGGAGAGTCCCGCCCCGATGGCGTGGGAGAGTTCATACCTTCCCTTCTGCTCAGCGGCGGCAACGAACTGCCCACTCCCCCCGGCGGTCTCATCCCCAGCATCGGACCGAACTGGTACGGCACACAGGTCCTCGTCGACTGGCGCAACACCACCACCGGACAGTCCGGTCGCAGCGTGAGCGATCAGGAAGCCTGGAGACAGAAGCCCAGCATTCCGGTCAACCGCACCCTGACCGGCGCGGGAACCATCGATTTCACCGTCACGCTGCAAACCGGCGCGGGGTGGTGGTTCGTCAACCCGCAGAACGCCGTCTGCCAGGGCACCATCGACGTCATCTCACGGTCATGACCTGACATTTTCCGCTACCTGCAACCGAGGGGTTGCCGACCGCGAATCGGAGTGCAACCATTGAGTTGCACTCCGATTCTGCCGAAGCACTCCGCACACATAGAACGAGGAGCAGTCATGACCGACGAACTCGACCGCATCGAACGGAAGATCACCATCGAGGCCCCGGCCGCACGCGTCTGGGAGCTCATTGCGGAACCCGGCTGGTACATCAACGACCACACGATCACCGAACATCGGCTCGAACGCGACGGCGATCTCACCGTCGTCCACGATCCTGTCCACGGCGCCTTCACATTTCGAACCGAGGCGCTGAAGGAACCGCACTATGCGGCGTTCCGCTGGCTGTCCGACGCATCCGACCCGGACGGTCCGTCCACACTCGTCGAATTCCGGATCGATGCAGTCTCCGAGTCCTCGACCGTTCTTCAGGTGACGGAAACCGGATTCGAATCGCTTCCCGGTGACTCCGCCGAACGCCGCACCCGATACGAAGGAAATGCCGAAGGGTGGACCGTGGAACTGGATCTGGCACGCCAGTACCTCGAGAGCGGGGAATCCGTTGCCGCACAGTGAATCGGAATCGTCCGACGAACGCGACGACTCCGGCGCGATCCGGGAGGCCGATCCGACCCGCGTATTCGCAGCACTCGCCGACGACACGAGGTGGCGCCTGCTGCAGCGACTCGGGCTCTCCCCCGCTTCCGCGTCCGGGCTGGCAGGTGAATTCACCGTCTCGCGCCAGGCCATAGCCAAGCACCTGTCGATCCTCGAGGACTGCGGCCTGGTGACATCGGAACGCGTGGGCCGCGAAGTCCGTTTCTCCGCAGCAGGCTCCCGTTTGAGTGCGGTGGGCAGGACGCTCGATGCCGTGGGGTCGGGATGGGATCGGCGCCTCGCGGCCGTCAAGGAGGCGGCGGAACACCCCCGTCGGGCGCGGCCTGTGGCCGAAGATTTCCCACTGCACGAAGGATGATCTTCGGGGTTCTCCCCGAGAGCAGGATCCGGTTCCGGACCGGTCGTGCCGCGGACGGTACCCGTGTGTTCGACCTGTCCTTGCAGAACGGCACGACCGATCTCGAGCACCGTGCGCCGCATCGACCTGAACGGTACGACCATGATCAACGGGCGGACGATGGATACGAGCCGTATCGACGACGTCGTTCCGGTCGGCGCAACCGAACTGTGGGAGGTCCGGAACGTCAGCGCCATCCACCACAACTTCCACATTCACGATGTTCGGTCCACTGTCGTGGACGCGGCGGGCGCGCCGGTCAACGAGCCTCTCCTCGCCGGACGCAAGGACACCGTGTTCATTCCGCCGAACAGCACGGTGCGACTGCTCGTAAAGTTCGGCGATTACAGCGACCCGACGAGGCCGTACATGTACCACTGCCACCTGTTGCGGCACGAGGACGACGGGATGATGGCGCAATTCGTCGTCGTGGACGAGCCGGATGCAGACCGTCCAGGTGGAGGCGTCGAGCCCTCACCACCGGGCGCGTACAGCGACCACAGCGGCTGAACTGCGAAAACGGGCGGGAATACTTCCCGAGCCCCCTGTGTTGGAACCGTGTGGATCGGCGCGTCAGTACGCCCCGGAGCCAGTATGAACGGCCTTCGTGGAATACCGTCCGGCTGGAGCCACGTTGCGCGAGACGCCGTGAGGCATCGGGCGCGTCGGTCCGCCCCACTTCTCCCGCAAATCTGGGATTCGTCTTCTCCCGCAAATCTGGGATTCGTCCGAATACGGGGCTGGTCCCGGCCCGATTTCATTCGTCGCGGTCCTCTGGAAACCCCTGTGGGTGGTACAGCTGTGGCCCCTGCTCCTCCCGCCAGTACAGTTGCCGTTCGGTAACCGAGGCAACCGAACCGGGAGTGTGCATGAACCGCTGGGCCGACATCGTGGTGACCAGAAGTCGGTGGGTTCTCGCCGCAGTCCTCCTGGTGGTCCTGGCCGCCGGAATCTGGGGAGTCGGGGTGTTCGGAAAACTCTCCGGCACCGGCTACTACGTGGCGGGCAGCGAGTCCATGCAGGCCCAGAAGATCATCTACGACACCTTCGGGCAGCAGACCGCAGACATCATCGCGATGTACACCGCTCCCGACGGCGAGACCATCGACGACATCCGAGACGACGTCGAGCAGACACTCGGTTCCTTCGCCGAGGATGTTCCGGTCACGTCCATCACCACCCATTGGACGGCACCTCCCCCGATGGACCAGCTCCTGGTCTCCACCGATCGACGCAGTGTCGCGGCATCGATCATCCTGGGCGAGAACTCAGGGGTCACCAACGCGAACTTTTCGGCCGTCCTCGAGATGCTCGAGGTCCCCGGAGTGGACTCGCAATTCGCAGGCGGAACCGTCGTCGGCGTCGAATTCACCTCGACCCTCGAGCACGATCTGATCGTCTCGGAGGCGATCGCGATTCCGGTGACGCTGCTGTTGCTGGTGTTCATCTTCGGCGGGGTCGTTGCCGCCGCGGTCCCCGTCTTCGTCGGCGTCCTCGCGATCTTCTCGTCGCTCGCGACCCTGCGGTTGCTCACGATGTTCACCGATGTGTCGTCGTACGCCCTCAACATCACCTCGTTGATCGGGCTGGGCCTCGCGATCGACTACGGACTGTTCATCGTCAGCAGATTCCGTGAAGAGCTCAATGCCGGCGCCGAGGTCGTTGCCGCCACCAAGCGCACGATGTTCACCGCCGGACGCACTGTCATGTTCTCCGCAGCACTGCTCATCTGTGCGTTCGCGGGCATGCTCGTGTTCCCGCAGGCAGTGCTGCGCTCGCTCGGACTGGGCGCCATGGCGTCGGTGTTCAGCGCCGCGGTCCTCTCTCTCACTGCCGTACCGGCCGTACTCGCACTGCTCGGCCACCGCATCAACGCCTGGACCTGGGACAAGGAAGCCTCGGTTCGCAGCGAGGCCCGAGCCGTGCGTTTCTGGGGCGGTGTCGTGCGGAAGGTGATGCGACGGCCCGCCGTCATCGCGGTCGTCATCACCGCCGGGTTGCTGGTGATCGCGACCCCGGTCCTGAAAGCCGGATTCGGCGAGATCGAATACACCGCACTGCCGGAGGACAGCCCCGCTCGCGCCGCTACCCAGAAACTCCTCGACGACTTCTCCAGCAGCGGCAACGGCGCGACCCTCGTGCTTCGCAGCGACGACGGACAGACCCCGTCGCCCGAGGAGATTCGTGCGGTGTCCCGCGCGGCGACGTCCGTCGACGGCATCGAACAGACCGTCACCGTGGGCTCGGAGGGCGACGTCGCGGTGCTCCAGGCGCTGTACGCGCAGGGAGTCGACGGAACCCCCCGGGCGAGTGCCATCACCGACGAACTGCGTGCTGTTCCCGCACCGGAAGGGACCGACCTGCTCGTCGGTGGCGGTCGCGCGCTCGTGGACGACGCCAACGCCGCGATCGCCGACGCCCTGCCGTGGATGATCGCGATCATGGTGGCGTCGACCCTGGTGCTGCTGTTCCTCGCCTTCGGGTCGGTGGTGTTGCCCGTCAAGGCGGTGCTGATGGCCGGGTTGAGCCTGGCCGCCACATTCGGTGTGCTGACCTGGGTGTTCCAGCTCGGACACGGAGCGTCGTGGATCGGGGTGGTGCCGAGTCCGCTCGAACCGACCTTCGTGGTCCTGATTCTGGCGGTCGTGTTCGGCCTGTCCACGGACTACGAGGTATTCCTCATGTCACGGATGGTCGAGGCCCGGGCGGCGGGTGCCACCACGGTCGAAGCCGTGGAGTACGGCACTGCGCGCACCGGTCGTGTCGTCACCGCGGCCGCTCTGCTGCTGATCGTGGTGACCGGCGCCTTCACCATTTCCGGCCTGTCGATCATGCGCTTCCTCGGCATCGGCATGATCATCGCGCTGATCATCGATGCGACGATCATCCGCATGCTGCTGGTGCCGTCTCTGGTGAAGCTCATGGGTGAAGCGAACTGGTGGGCACCGAAATGGATGAAGCGCGTCCACGCGAAGGTGGGCCTGGGGCACTGAGGGTCGCGTTTCGCGATCCACTCTCCTTACTTCGGAGTAAGTTCTGGGCATGGCTACCTACCTGGTCACGGGCGGAACAGGGTTTCTCGGTCGGCACGTGCTCGCACGACTGCTCGAGACGAGGCCGGACGCCGAAGTGCACGTGCTGGTACGCCGCGAATCCCTCGCCAAGTTCGACGCGCTCGCCGGGACGCTGCCCGGCGGAGCGCGGCTGCAGGCCCTGATCGGCGACCTGACGTCGAGCGACCTGGGACTCGAACCCGAGACGATTCCCGAGGTCGAACACGTCATCCACCTCGGCGCGATCTACGACCAGACCGCCGGCGACGAGCAGGCGTCCACCAACGTCGACGGCACCGAGAACGTCATCGAGCTGGCGCGGCGACTCGACGCGACGCTGCATCACGTCTCGTCGATCGCCGTCGCCGGTGACCACTCCGGCACCTTCACCGAGAACGATTTCGACCTCGGTCAGCGGTTCCCGACGCCGTACCACCGCACCAAGTTCGAGGCCGAGCACGCGGTGCGCAAAAGCGACATCCGCTGGCGGATCTATCGCCCGTCGGCGATCGTCGGCGATTCGGTTACGGGTGCCATCGACAAGATCGACGGCCCGTACTTCTTCTTCCCCGCACTCGCGCGTCTCGGGGCGCTGCCGTCCGGGCTCCCCCTCATCGTCCCCGATCTGGGCGACACCAACCTGGTGCCCGTCGACTACGTCGCCGCCGCGCTCGTCGAACTCGTGCATCGCCCGCACCTCGACCGCCGCACCTTCCACCTGGTCTCTCCGCGACCGCAACCCCTTCGGGAAGTGTTCGCGGCGTTCGCTTCCGCCGCAGGCGCACCGATTCCCGTCGCCACCGTTCCGGGGAGCCTCGTCCGCCCGCTCCTGTCGTCGACGGCGTTGCCGGGTCTCGACGCCATCCGCCGCGTCGCGCTCGACCGGCTCGGCATCCCGCCGGTGATGCTCGACCATCTCACCCTCCCCACCGTGTTCGACGACAAGCGCACCCGGGAGGCATTGCGCGGCAGCGATATCACTGTTCCCGAACTCGCGGAGTACGCACCGGCGCTGTGGGGGTATTGGCGCGAGCACCTCGGTCCGGACGGCTCACCGCGTGCCGGTCACCGTGGCCGGCTCGTCGACAAGCATGTGCTCATCACCGGCGCCTCCTCGGGGATCGGCCGGGCCGCCGCCCTCGCGGTCGCGCACGAGGGAGCGCGGGTGTTTCTGCTGGCGCGGCGCGAGGAGGAACTCGACGCCGTGGTCGCGGAGATCCACGCGGCGGGTGGGTCCGCGTATGCCTATCCCTGCGACATCACCGACCCGGAGTCGGTCGAACACGCCGTGTCGTCGCTCCTGGCCGACCACGGTCACGTCGACATGCTCGTCAACAACGCCGGCCGGTCGATCCGACGGGAGTTGTACCGCTCGACCGACCGGATGCACGATTTCGAACGGACCATGGCCGTCAACTACTTCGGTGCCGTGCGTCTCGTGCTGGCGCTCCTCCCGCACATGCGAAGACGGCACTTCGGGCACGTCGTGAACATCACCAGCGCCGGTGTGCCCGCCCGGACCCCGCGTTTCGCTGCTTACATCGCCTCGAAATCGGCGCTCGAAGCGTTCGCAGAGGTCGCGGCCGGCGAAACCCGGAGCGACGGCATCACGTTCACCACTGTCCGGATGCCGCTCGTGCGTACCCCGATGATCGCCCCCACCGACGAGTACACCGAGGCGCCCGCGGCGAGCCCGGAAGCCGCGGCGGCAATGATCGTGCGAGCCCTCGTCGAACGGCCCACCCGCATCGATGTTCCGGTGGCGACCCTCGCCGAGTTCGGCAGTCTCTTCGCGCCGTCGACCGCGAATCGTGTCCGTTCGAGGCTCCACCACGCATCGACGGATTCCGATGTGGCGCGCAGCGAGGCCGAGGGCCGGCAGTCGAAGCCGCCCTTCCCTTTCGCCGAACTTCCGGCACTGATCGGAGGTCCGACCATGCGACGCATCGGCCGACTGCTTCCGGGCGTGCACTGGTAGAGACCGAGGGGGCTGCCGGATGCAGTCGTGGCGCGCTACCGCGCTTGTTCCTCGAAGTACTCGCGCTGAGCGGGGAAGTAGTCGTCCCATGTCCGCAGGGGTTCGCCGGCGACCGATGCCACCAGTTGATCGAGGTAGTACTCCCAGCCGGGACCGACGTCACCGACTTCTTCCGGTACGACGCGACGGTGAACGAACCGGATTTCCGATCGATCCCCGTCACCGGACAACTCGAAGGAGACATCCCACGTGCCCTGGTCGGAGATCGTCCGGAGTCCCAGCCGGTGCGGGGCGTCGCATTCGGTGATCTCGACGTCCTCCCACGGTGATCCGTCCTCGAAACCCATCTGGACCCTGATTGTTTCGCCGACAGCGCCGGTGCCTTCCCATCGTCCGACCCATCGCGCAGTGCGATCGGGCTCGGTGATGCTTGCCCATGCGTCCTCCACGGAACCGGGCAGTGTGCGAGTCACGACGAGGTCGAGGCCGCCGGGACCGCCCACGAGCCTTCCGGTCGGTTTCGGTGTGGTCATGCTCTCTTCCTTCCGTTCTCGAAGTTCGACGCACGTGCCGTCGCTCTTCGTTCACGCCGGGTTCTCGCGACCTCGGTTGCCAGGGCATCGAGTCGGTGCGGCAGAGATGTCCCGAGGAGACGGCCGAGATAGTCGGCGACCTCCGCCAGCGGCTCGGTACGCAGTGCGTAGATTCGCTGACGGCCGTCGGCGGTCACCTCGACCACGCCGCACTCGATCAGGACACGGAGGTGTTTGCTGACGGCGGGACGGCTGATCGCGAAGTGCCCTGCGATCGCCCCGGCGGGCAGCGATGAAGCATGGAGCAACTCGAGAATCTCCCGGCGCACCGGGTCTGCGATAGCACGCGCTCCGTCCACGCCAGAAGCGTAACCGATCGGCTACACGTTCGGGTCAGATTCCGGAGTGTGCGGAAACGGGGGCCGGCGTCACCCGGGACGCGACGATCGGACGCACCGGTTTGGGTGCGGCACCGCAGCTCGCGGGTCGCGGCGGCAGATCACGTCTGTCCACCTCGACCCGCCATGCCCGGCCGTCACGGTGATGCACGACCAGCTCGGTTCCTGCGTCGACGGTGAAGTCGTCGAGACCGTCCGCGCCGGTGAACTCGCGCACCGCGACCTCCGCGACCTGCGCCGCCGCGTTCCAGGTGCTGCGCCCCCGCAGACCTGGAAGGAAAACACGACCGGCGATCACGACGCGCACCGCCTCGGCGCTCTGCACGGCGTCGAGGCGGCCGTAGGTGTAGCCGGTGGGCAGCAGGATCATCGACGGCGCGAAGCGGTGCCCTCCGGTGTGGGAGCACTCCCACACCGCATCGCCGAATTCGCCGGCGAGGGCTGCCGCGACCGGGCGGCCCAGCACCGCGCAGCATCGGTCCCGCTTGCCGTGCGCGCACACGAGCACGACCGGTTCGTCGACCGGAGTACCGAGACCGGGAGGCCCGCCGGCCACCACGCGCGGCACGATGTCGAGCAGTTCTTCGGGGTTCTCGATTTCGAGGTGCTCGCACCAGGTGTTGCCGGGTTCGGTGCGGGCGAGCAGGACCGTCCGGGTGGGACGCACGACGTCGCGCCCCGGCCGGCGAATGAACATGAACCGCACACCCGCCGCATCGGCACGGGCGGAGATTTCGGCAGCGAGTTCCGCGCCGAGCGCCGTGCCGTCGAGAACGTCGCGGCCCCATCCCGAAGGAACTTCCAGGCAGACATACCCCGGGGCTGTCGCTGCGGTGCCGGGTAACGGCTCGTCGAGGGCGGACAGCGCGGAGCAGGTCGGAGCGGGGGTCGTCACGGGGTCATTGTCGCCGCTCACCTCGCCCGTGGCAGCGGCGGTCTCGGAGAGCCGGCTCTTCACCCCCTGCGTCCCCGCACACGCCGCACCGCTGCGGTGCCCCACACCCGCAGGAAACCTTGCGTTATGTATCCGAAGCACCCCAGCGCCAGCACCCATTTGGTGAGGCTGATCGTCGTCGCCGCGCGGACCGTGGTGTCGTCGATGCGACTGCGATGGTCGAGCAGGTACAGCCCGGTGAGGTTCTCTGCGTAATCCCCGGCCGCAGCGATTACCGGCGCGGCCGCGAGGATCCTGCGTGTGCGGGGTGTCAGCGCACGCTTCTCGTCGAGGGCACGGCCACCGTCCCGGAGGGCAATCGCAAATGTCAATGGGTGCACCATGTCCCAGTAGTAGTGCTGCCGGTACCTGCTGATCTCGTCCGGCCCCAGGTTGTCGAGGATCTTCCGGTACTTGTCTGCCGAGAAGGTGGCCTGAATCCTGCCCACCGTGAGGGCGGTGGGGCCGAGGACACGACCCATGTTGGCCTGGGACACCAGGAACAACAACGACGACCCGATGAGCCGGCGATCCGATTCGGTCAGTGCCATGCCCATGATGGTAGCGCTCGATTCCCCCATGTCGGATTTGTGCGTTATGGTGTCGGCGCTACCGAACGTCCGGGGGACGACGACGGATACGATCAGTGCCGATATCGACGAATTATTCTCTGTGTCAATGCTGTTCGATGGAATCGCGGGACGGATCTCCCGTGTCGACACCGGGGTGATCCCGGCGGGCGCCGCCGAAGGATTCCCGGGCGGTCCTGCGATCGTCGAGGCGCTTGCAGCAGTCGAGTCCGCGTCGCGACGCTCGGTGTCGCTCCTCGCCGACCGTGCCTGGTCGACGTCCGACACCATCGACCGGATCGCAGCGGACTACGAGAACTTTCATGGGGGGTGCCCTCGCGTTCCACGAGACCTATGATCGCGCGTTCGTCCGCAGCCTCCTCGACCCCGACAAGTGGGGCGAGATATCCCCCGGACACCACGGCCGCCGGAAATGCGGCCCACATCCAGGCTCTGGTCGACACCGGCATCTACGGCGCGGCCGTCGAACAGTCGCGGGATCAGGAGAAGATCGCGAGTACGGTTGCCGAACGCGCAATCAAGCTTACGACACCGGTTACACGATGATGTGCAATGCGGTCGCGTCGTTCGTTCCCGCCAACTTCACGGTCGGCATGACCTGGACATGCTCAACCCCAGTGTTCGCGACACCTTCACAATTCCGGAAACACCAACCGAGAACTTCGCGTTCACGATGAACGAGTCGCAGATAACCGCAGACAAAGATGTCCGGATCGCGAGGTTGCTGGTCGGAGCGGATTGGGAACCTCAGAGCTCGAAGGCAATCGACGATCTGACGACCACCGGCATATTGGCAACAGACGGCACGCTCCCGACTGATCTCCATCCGCTCGCGAGCCGAAGTCCTCAGAGGGTGCACGAACTCATTACAGACGCTATGCGGGCCGAGTTCGGACTTGCCCATTTCGACAGATACACCGAGGAATACCGGAGGAGTTACCACGACGTCGCCCACACCGTTCACTCCACTTCACTTCACTTCACTTCACTTCACCGAACCGAGACGATGCGCCACACAACAGCGATACTCACCGCGACCCTCTCGGTGCTCTCCGCAGGGTCGACTACTGCCACCACGGATACCCGCCCAGCAACGGAAGTTTCCCCCGCGACCATCCTCTCGAGACGCCCCCCGTTGTCCAGCCCTCCGCTCCCGGCTGGCCCGAGCGCGTCGATGGCTCCTGATACGGAAAGGCCCGTCGGAGGGATGGACTCGCACGCTTCTCCCGGTCGTAGGAATGAAGCACCGACGGATCAGATGTCGTAATCCACGACAACCGGTGCGTGGTCGCTCATCCGTCGATCCTCGGCAGGTTCCCGGTCGGTGCCCGCAGCGACGGCGGTCCGGGCCAGGCCCGGGGTCGCAAGGTGGTAGTCGATCCGCCACCCGACATCACGTGTGAACGATCCGGGGATCCACGACCACCACGAGTACGGGCCGTCCACACCCGGGTACTGCGTGCGGACGACGTCGACGAGGGTTCGCGGCGAGAGCAGCGAGTCGAGCCATTCCCGTTCTTCCGGCAGGAATCCCTCGGCCTGATTGCTGCGCCGCCAGTTCCGGACGTCGTACCGGGTGTGGGCGATGTTGAGGTCGCCCATCAGCAGCAGTTCTCTGCCCTTCGCGCGTGCTTCGCGACGGGATCGCGTCAATTGTCGTGCGAAGGCGTCGAGAAAACGCATCTTGCGCGCGTACCGGATCCCGCCGTCCGGTTCGTCCCTCATGCGGCCAGGTTTCTGCAGGTGTGCCGGGATGCCACCTTTCGGCAGATACAGCGACGCGACGGTGATCGGCGCATCCGCGAGATCGACCTCGATGTAGCGGCCTTCGTCTGCGAATTCCCTCAGTCCACGGGCCAGCGGTCCGCGCTCGAGGGTGATCGTGTCGCTGTGATCTTCACCGGGAGCCCGCACCAGTGCCGTCCCGCTCCACGTCCGTACTGCGGCGGGAGGGTCCATCGTCAGGACCGCGACGCCGTTGCGGCCCGGAATGACACCCTCTTCGTAGGTGAAGTGATACTTGCCGAATACTCCCGGCGGAACAGCAGCGGCAGGAGCGCGCACTTCTTGCAGTGCAACCACGTCGGGCTGGCGCTCACGGAGCCACTCTTCGAATCCGCGGCGCTGCGCAGCACGAATACCGTTGATGTTGAAGGTCGCGATACGCACGGAGAACCAGTGTAGGGACCGGAGCTCAGTCCATGAGAAACGGCAGGACCGCAGCCGTGAAATCGTCGGCGCGGTCGCGGTGGATGCTGTGGCCGCACCCGATCTCCCGCACCGTTCCGTTCGGAAGCGACGACAGCGCCGCGGCGAGCAATCTCGGGTCGACCAGACTGCCGCGGCGCATACCGCGCAGCAACATTGTCGAAGCCCGAACATGGGGAAGTTGCTGCCACCACTGAGGATTCGGAGTATGGAACTGACCGACCACCGTCTCGGTCATCGACCGATCGAAGGCGAGGACTGCTCGGGGGTTGAGGATCATGCTGCCGGCCGCGTGCCACAGTTCGGCGGGCGTGGGACGGGTGACGGGAATGCGCGGAACCGGATCGCCCGTTCTCAACGGCAACGGCGCTTCCTCGAGCACGAGACGCCGGATGAGCCCCGGGTGCTTCTGCGCCATCAGCGAGCCGGTGTGCCCACCGAGCGAATGGCCGACGAGATCGATCAGGTCGAACCCGAGGTGGGCGCACAACCCCGCGACGTCGTCGGCGAAGTCGTGGAACCGATACGAGTCGGCGCGTCCGCTACGTCCGTGACCCCGCAGATCGACGGCGACGACGCGCCGCCCCGCTTTCGCCAGCACCCGCGCGAAACGGATCCAGGTGCGACTGTCACCGCCGAGCCCGTGCACCAGCACGACCGGAACGGGATGCGCGCGGCCGGACGGCGCGGTCTCGCGATACGAAACCACGACACCGTTCGGTTCGGCCGTACGCAGGAGGCTGTCCACGTCCGCCGAGCCTACTCAGTCGTAGACCCCTTCCACCCGCCAACCGTCGGCGCCGTAGACGACCAGCAGTGCGCGGGAGCCGTCGAGGAGCACCTGGAGCCGGGCGACATTCCGCGCCGACACCGGATCCCACCAGTACTCGTCCACCGGCCAGGGTCCCGCCCACCCGAGCACCGCCCAATCGCGACTTCCCCATCGCAACCGGGCCGGACGTCCGTCGAGCACCCCGCGCTCGGTGACCGTCACCGGCGTGCCGGATTCGTCGTCCAGTGTGATGACGGGCGGTTCCTGCAGGACCATGGCCGGAGCGGGCGGAGGAAGCCGGCCGGGCCAGGGAGCGCTGGGATCGGAGGCTGGGACCGCCTCCTCGCCCACCGGCACGAGTACGACGCGTTCACCCGGACCGCGGCCACCGCTGAGCACCCCCACCTGCACCGCGTCGCCGCCGAGAAGCCCTTGGACGCGCACCAGGGCTCGTCTGGCCCGCTCGTCCTCGTCTCCTACCCCACCCCACAGGCCCAATTGCAGCGCACCGGAGGCCACCACTTCGACCGGCTCGAGACGCAGCAGCACGATTCCCGCGGTGGGGCGGGAACCGCTGCGCCCGGTGAGCCATCCGTCGAGTTGCCATCGCACCCGGTCGGCGGTCCCCTCCGGCGTCAACGGTTCGGCACAGCGCCACGTGCGGGTGTGTTCCTCACCGTTGCCGGTGCGAGCGGCGACGAGCAACCGCGTGCATGCCACGCCCGCCGCGGCGAGGCGCACGTGCAGCAGTTCGGCCAGCGTGCGGCCGACGAACGCGGCCGCGTCCACTCGTTCGATCGGAGGATCACACGGGTATTCCACCACCAGGTCGGGAGGGATCGGCCGTCCCGACGGCGGCCGTTCGGGCACCCCCCGGGCACTCCGGTGCGCGGCGACCGCATCGGGACCGAACCGGGAGGCCACCTCGCCGGGGGTCAAGGCGGCGAACGTTCCGATCGTGCGTATCCCCAGCCGACGCAACAGATCCACCGTTTCGCCGCGTTCGGGGGCTGCAAGGGCGGGTTCTACCGCCAGTTCCGAAATCGGCAGCGGCGCCAGGAACCCGGCGCCGGCACCGACGGGAACCAGGGTGGCGCGCCGCGCTGCGAGCACCGCGGTGGACAACTCGTCGGCGATGCCGACCTGGCACTCGGTTCCGACCGCAGCGACCGCGTCGACCAGGCTTTCCGCTGCCGTCTCCTCAGTGCCGAACCACCGGACGACGCCGCGTGCTGCCAGCACCACCAGGCCGGGGCGCAGCACTTCCACCCCCGGGGCAACCTCGTCGATCGCGGAGACGACCGATTCGAACCGGGTCGCGTCACGGTCGGTATCGGACTGTGCCACATACAGTTCCGGGCACCTAGCTTGCGCTTCCCGACGACGCAGACCCCGCCGCACCCCCGCGGCGCGCGCGGTGGCAGAACACGCAATCACCCGATTGGCGGCGACCACCGCGATCGGCGTGGTCGCGGGCAGATCGGCGGCCGCAGCAGCAGCAACCGCCGGCCAGTCCGGGCACCACACGGCGACCACCCGGGAAGGAGCCTGCCCGGGCGTGGTCATTGCGCGACCTGACGTCCGGCATCGTCACCGATGCGACGGGGTTGGCCGGACTCCCACAGCACTCCGCTGCGTTCGGCGCATACGTCGACCTGGGTGGTGCGCAAAGGAAACGCCCGGCCGTGTGCCCGTACTGCCAGTCGCGTCCCGCACAGTCGTCCGAGGCCCGGACCGTCCACGCCTTCGTAACCACTGACCTGCGCCTCGAGCCGGATCTGTGCCCCTTCCCACCGGCCGTCGGTGACGATCAGGACAGCCCCTTTGCTCCGCGCCCTGGCCGCGACAGCACGTGCCCGGGACGGTGGGACGGAGTTTCCACCCAATCCGAGAACGACGAGATCCATCCCGTCGAGAAGAACGGCTGCGACCTCGACGGGATCCGGTCCGGGATCCGGGATCACCGCAAGCCGTTGCAGCCGGGCGCCCATTTCCGCGGCAGCGAGCAATCCCAGCCGCCGCTGGCCGATCACCGCGGCATTGCCGCCCGACGAGGTCACCGAGGCCAGCACCCCCAGCAACAGGGACGCAGCACCGGATACCGAGACGACGCTGCCGCGGACGAGACCTCCGTGCGGCAGCAGGCCGGCGAGAGGGGCGGGCACCGGGAGCACGCCGTGGGAGGCGACCTCGACCGGTTCCGAGACCGGCGTCGGCCGGGAGACCTCACCACGCGAGGGCACAGCAGCGATCCGCCGTCGCAGCGCCTCTATCTGCCGCGTCCGTTCCTGGCTTGTTCCGCCACCGACCGGAAATTCGGCTACCTCACCCAACATGCACCCCTGTCATCCGCCTGCCGCGTTGCACACGACCGGCCGACCACGGGGAAGACGTGGCCCAGCCCGAATTCGTATTCGAACACCTATTCGAACATTTCCAGTAGACCCGATGCCGTCACTCGTCGTCAAGTGAGCGACCGGCCACACCTTCGCAGTCTCGGCGCCGGAGTCTCCGTGCCCATCCATTACCCTTGGCAAGGTGGTCGATCAGGACAGAGCAGGACGAGTCGTCGGCCCGGACCACCTCGTGGCCGGGCGATATCGACTCGATTCCAAGCTCGGTGGCGGTGGGATGGGCGCCGTCTGGCTCGCCCGCGACACCAGGCTCGGCCGCAATGTGGCTGTCAAGCAAGTGATCTCCACCGCCGACCTCGATCACGCCGAAGCCGAGGAGACCCGCCGACGCGCACTGCGCGAAGGCCGGGTCGCAGCCCAGCTCACACACGAACACGCCATTTCCATGTACGACGTGGCGCTGCACTACGGCGAGCCCTGGCTGGTCATGGAGCACCTGCCGTCCCGGAGTCTGGCGCAGGTGATGAACGCCGTCGATACGCTGCCGCCGTACATCGTGGCTCAGATCGGGGCGAACGTCGCCGACGCCCTCACCGCCGCACACGCCGCCGGCATCGTCCACCGCGACGTCAAGCCCGGAAACATCCTGATCGCCGAGAGCGGCGACAACTCCGGTGTCGTGAAGATCAGCGACTTCGGCATCGCCCGGGTCAAGGGCGACAACGATCCGGCAGGCGTGATCATCGGAACGCCCGCATATTTCGCACCGGAGGTCGCGCGCGGCAACGATCCGACCGAAGCCAGCGACGTCTTCTCACTCGGCGCGACCCTCTACACCGCCATCGAGGGACAGCCTCCGTTCGGGTTCGAGCCCGATTCGATCGCCTTGCTGCACCGCGTCGCGCGTGCCGAGATCATCATGCCCACGAACACGGGACCGCTCACCGACATCCTCCTGTCGATGCTCGAGCCCGACCCTTCCCGCAGGCCCACGATGGCTGTCGCCCGCGACCTGCTCGCCGCTGTGGTCCTCGGCGCCGGAGGCACGGCAGCCCAACTCCGCGGACGCCCCAT
The DNA here is from genome assembly GCA_023417985.1 of Actinomycetes bacterium. Taxonomy (GTDB): domain Bacteria; phylum Actinomycetota; class Actinomycetes; order Mycobacteriales; family Mycobacteriaceae; genus Rhodococcus. The sequence goes on from JAEZDV010000191.1 coordinate 30,919, forward strand.
CGTGTCCGAGGACGGCACCGTCCCCTCGTGGGCACAGCGTTCCACCTCTCTCGCCGAGCCCCTCCGGCTTCGCGGGTCGTTCGTCGACCGGCCGCTGGGCGAGATCCCTCCGGGACACAAACAACAGGGATCGAAGAAGAAAAGCTTCCATCCGTCCGATCTGCTGGACCGCCTCCTGCCGAGCGGCCCGACGCCGAGCACCATGCAGGACAAGGTCGTCGCCTACGCACCGCTCGCGATGGCAGCGATGGTGACACTGCTGATCGCCGCGCTCGTGGCGGCCCTCGTCATCAGCCTTCTCGTAGCCTGACTCGTCCGGATCCCGCCTGGCTCGCATCGCGGTCCGAGTCCGGCCGAGCATGTCGGACCTCCATGCGACGATCTGCTCCCACCCAGTAGCCCAGGGAGCACACCATGAGCACTCCACCAGCGGATCGGACCATGACGGCCATCACCGACGCCGTGACCCTGGGCCGCACGGGAGAGACCGCCACCGCCCGCGCTGCACTGGAAGAACTGTGGACGACGATCGGGCCCGACGGCGATCCCCTGCATCGCTGCACCCTCGCCCACTATCTGGCCGATCTGCACGACAGCGCGGCATCCTCCCTCGAGTGGGACCTGAGGGCTTTGGCCGCCGCCGACGACTTGGACGACCAGCGCGTCCGAGAACACCACGAGTCCCTCCAGGTCCGCGGCTTCTACCCGTCGTTGCACCTCAATCTCGCAGACGACTACCGCCGGCTCGGCGACTTCGATTCCGCTGCCGAGCATCTCGCGGCGGCGCGGAGCTACGTTGACGCACTCGCGGACGACGGTTACGGGGCAGGCGTTCTCGGAGGTATCGACAATGTGGCGACGGCGATCGCCACCCGCAGCACAGAGCGCCTCGCCACGCACTGAGCGGTCAGTCGATACGTCGCCGATGTGCCCATCGGGTCAGCGCATTGCGGTTGGACTGCTGCGTCTTACGAAGCACGTTCGACGCGTGGGTTTCGACCGTCTTCACCGAGATCACCAGTTCCTCGGCGATTTCCCGGTAGGTGTAACCGCGGGCGAGCAACCGCAGCACCTCGAGCTCACGCGGGGTCAGTGAGTCCAGTTCCGGATCGAGTGGGGGTTCCGGCGCCGATGATCTGCCGGTGAACGAATCGAGCACGAAACCGGCCAGTCGCGGGCTGAACACCGCGTCCCCGCCGGCGACCCTGCGCACTGCATCGGCCAGGTCCGGACCGGAGATGGTCTTGGTCACGTATCCGCGCGCACCCGCACGGATGACGGCGATGACGTCTTCGGCCGCGTCGGACACACTGAGAGCCAGGCACACCGGGCCGTCCGTGATGCGGTTGAGCACGGCGACGCCCCCACCGTCGGGCATGTGCACGTCGAGCAGGACCACGTCGGGACGAGCAGCCTCGATGCCGGCGACGGCCTCACCCACCCCACCGGCCTCCCCCACGATGTCCATGTCGTGCTCACGCCCCAACTCGGTGCGCACACCCGACCGGAACACCGCGTGGTCGTCGACGAGAAACACACGGAAGCTGCGGGCGCCTCCGGAAACCTCGGCTGTCACCGGAGTCGATATCACTGCGTCTGCTCCTCGGGGTGGGGGTCGGTCACCTCCCACTCTAAGGTCGTATCGTCACTCTGCTCACGTCCGGCGCGCGGCATATGAATGCGAATTTCGGTGCCTTTGCCCGGATTGGATTTCACCACCGTCCGCCCGCCCCGGCGTTCGATCCGCGTCCGGATGGATCGAGCGAGACCCTGCCGGTCGGCGGACACCGTGTCGGGATCGAATCCCACACCTCGGTCGCGAACGAACACACTGACCTGGTCGGGTTCGACCTCGGCGAACAGATCGACGTTCTCCACCTGCGCGTGCTTGGCCGCATTCACGAGCGCTTCGCGTGTCGCGCCGAGCACAGCGGTGACGGCTTCGGGTGAAATGTCGTCGTCTTCCGGTGCCACGTCGCCGACGATGACGGGCACCACCGACACCCCGTACTGGTCCTCGACTTCGCCCGCGATCGTCCTCAACGCCTCTGCGAGAGAAGTCCGCGGCGACTCGTCCCCACCGAACAGCCAGCGCCTCAGTTCGCGTTCCTGGCTGCGGGCGAGCCGGAGTACCTCCTGCTGGTCGGCTGCTTGCTTCTGGATGAGAGCGAGGGTCTGCAGGACCGAGTCGTGCAGGTGCGAAGCGATCTCTTCCCGTTCTTCGTTGCGAACCCGCGCGGCCCGTTCGGATTCGAGCGCCCGCCACATCCGGATCCACAGCGGGACGGACAGCAACGTGGCGCCGATCAGGGTCACGACCACGGCGAGAAGGGACGAGCGCAGCGCAGCCACATCCACCTGGGCAAGGACGATCACTCCCAGTCCTGTCACCACGAGGGTGAGACCACCGAGGACGCGGGCCCACGCCAGCACCGTCGGTTTGGCCGGGAGACCGAAGACCGACCTCGGTCCTTCCGCGTCGAATTCGCGCCACACCAGGGCCGCACCCACCGCGACCACCAGCACCGGCGTGATCACCGAGGCCGCGCCACCGCTGAAGAGCCACGACAGGCCGATGGCGAGGGCGAGTCCCATCACAGCGAGACCCACCGCGCGGCGCCGTTCCCCCGGTTCCGGACGCACATCGTCCGATCCGGGTGGGACGAACATCCACAACATGCCGTACGCGACGATGCCGACTCCGCCGAGCGCGGCCAGTACCGTGAACGCGACCCGCACCTTCGTGACGTCGATGCCGAGATGGTCTGCCAACCCGCCGGCGACGCCGCCCACGACACGCCCGCCCATGCGTCGTTCGAGGCGTGGGACGGTCGCAGGTGATTCGGCTACAGGCTGCACACTTCGATACTGACACGGTTACCGCCCGTGCGGCATCGGGGACGGACCCTGAGGTCGGACTCTCGGGGGCCGCCGGATATCAGGGTTGGTCCCCGATGTGCCGAATGCTCCCACGCGACAAGATGGTCACCATGACCACGAGGAACTTTCCCGAGCAACTGTCGGACATGTGGCGCACTCGCCCGGTGCGACTGCCGGACCAGGGGCACATCGCCGGTGTGTGTGCCGGTATCGGGATGCGCTACGGAGTGGACCCGGTGCTCATCCGCGTCGCCTTCGCGGTGTCGGCGATATTCGGCGGCGCCGGGATCGTGCTCTACCTGGCGGCGTGGGTGTTGTTCACGCGCCTCGGCGACCAAGTGTCGCCACTCGAGTCCCTGATGGGGCGCGGGAGCAGTTCGGAGACGTCCACGAAAGTGATCGTGATCCTCGTGGCGCTGGCGATCTCGGCGAGCGCGATCGGACCGGTCGGAGCAGGCTTCGGGGGGTCCGGATTCATAGGTGCCTTCCTCATGCTCGCGGGCTGGTGGTTGCTCTACCAGCGCAAGCCCGAAGCTCCGGTACTGCCGGTTCCGGACGGCGGATACGCGCCCGGTTCGTGCGCGCATCCGCAGCCGCCCTTCCAGAACGGCATCTTCTCGCCCGGGATGTTCATGCACAACGCGGTCGTGCGGAACATGGTCGCGCAGACGAACGCGCCGGCCTCCCCGCCCAGCGGGCTCGCTCCCGACAACCCGGACTACCTCAAGACCGGCACCCCGGGCGCCACGGCCGGCACAACGCAGCCGGGCACACCCTCCGGCACCGGACCGGACCTTCGCAAGGAACCGGCCGAGCCAGGACCTTCGACGACGGACATTTCCTCTGCCGTGGGCGGCGGACCGCCGGCGTGGGATCCGCTGGGCGTCGCGCCGTTCGCATGGGATCTCCCCGAACCCACACCGACCCGTGATCTCGTTCCCACCCGCAAGCGGCGGTCGCGGCTGACCACCACGGTGCTCGGGATCGCGGTGCTTGCCGCAGCAGCTGCAGGAGCAGTCGCCGTGTCGGGAGATGTCGCGTGGATGACACCGGCCCGGGTCGGCGCCATCGCACTCGCGGTGATCGGCGCAGGCATGCTGGTGGGCGCGTTCCTGCACCGTGGCCACGGTTTGCTGGTCGTCACCGGGCCGTTGCTCGGCTTCGTGGTGCTGGCGTCGATCATCGGCCCGATGGACCACTCGAACTGGGGCAACCGCAGCTGGGCGCCGACCTCGGCGGCAGAACTCCAGCCCGCATACGCGACTCACTTCGGCCAGATGAATCTGGATCTGCGGAACCTGGAACTCACTGAGGACTACACGGTCGAGGTGGACGGGAGTTTCGGCAACGTCGAAGTACTGCTGCCCGAGAACCTCGATGTCCGCACGACGTGTTCGGTCGACGCGGGTGCGATCACGCAATGCCCCGAGCCCGGCCTCGACGCTGGGGCCGACGGCGAGAAGGGGCCGGTCCTGACCTTGGACGCGGCTGTGGACTTCGGAAACTTGGAGGTGCGTCGTGGCTGAGTACGACACCGGATTCGATACCGGATCCTCGCAGAAAGATCACGCCGGGCCGGGTCGCCGAGGTCCCTCGCTCCTGCTGCTGCTGTTCGGTCTCGTTGCGCTGGCGGTGAGCGGATGGGCGCTTCTCGGACCGTTCTCGCTCGATGTTCTCGCCAGCTTCGACGGGGGCTGGGTGCTGGTCGGGGCTGCGGTCGTGATCGGAGCCGTGCTGGTGTTCCTGCCTAACAGACGCTCCAAATAGCCAAATAGCGGCCGTACCGGACGACGCCGCCCGCTCTCAGGC
>JAEZDV010000311.1 GCA_023417985.1 Actinomycetes bacterium
GCCGGAAACTTCGCGCCGCCGACCTGCAGTACCTCGAGCGACGAGAGGTCGTGGTCGGTGCGGGCCCGCGCCGACAACCACGCCAGGGCGAGTGGAGGCACGAGTGAGGCCATCGTGATGTGGTCGCTCTCGATCAGTGCGAAGGCGGTGTCCGGGCTGGGATCCGGTGCCAGCACGACGGTTCCGCCGGCGTGGAGTACACCGAGGATTCCCGGTGAACTCATCGGGAAATTGTGCGCGGCCGGGAGGACCACGAGCATCCGGGTGTCCTCGTCGACACCGCAGATCCGTGCCGACTCCCGCACCGAATAGAGGTAGTCCGCGTGTGTGCGGGGAATGAGTTTCGGTGTGCCCGTTGTACCGCCGGACAACTGGAGGAACGCGACGGACTCCGCAGGGACGGCGGCGACCGCCTCCGGTTCCTGCTCACGCAGCGACGACAGCGAGACGAATTCGCCCGAGTCACCGGCGACGACCACGGCCGGTGGGTTTTTCAGCGTGCCGGTCACCTCGCGGGCGAGCGTGCGGTAATCGAATCCACCGTGTTCCGCAGCAACGACGTAGGCGGCGGCATCGGCGAAACGGCAGAAGTAGCCGATCTCCGAGGCACGGTGCGCCGGCAGTGCGAACACCGGCAACGCGCCGAGGCGGAAGACCGCGAAAAGGACTTCGGTGTACTCGACGATGTTGGGCAGCTGGAGCACGACCCGGTCGCCGGGGCGGACACCGAGATGCCCGAGCCCGGTGGCGATGCGCGCGGCGGACTCGTCCAGATCACGGTAGGTCAGTTGCCGGCGCACCCCGGTGGCGTCCGGCCCCACCACAGCGATCCGGTCGGCGAATCGCGCGCTTCGGTTCGCCGTGAACTCCGCGAACGTCTCCTCGGTCCAGTACCCGGCGCCGCGGTACAACTCGCTGAAGTCCTCGGGAAAGCGGGCGATGTCGGCAAGCGCACTGCGCTGGAGGCCGGAGGTCACGAATGATTTCCTTTCGGGAAGTGAACAGGTCTCAGGCGCGGAGCGTCGCGCCGCCGTCGACGTACAGGGCTTGCATGGTGATGTGCCGGGCACGGTCGGAGAGCAGAAACTCGATCGAATCCGCGATGTCGGACGGCTCGGCGATGCGCCCGAGCGGAATTCCGACCTTGAACTGTGCCGGGTCGCCGTCGATGGCACTGCGCGCGCCCTCGTCGTCGTCCGGGTCCTCCCACAGCGACCGCTGCATCGCGGTGTCGGTGGAACCGGGTGCGACGATATTGGCGCGGATCCCGTGCTGCGCCAGTTCGAGTCCGGCGACCCGCACGATCATTGCGGCGGCGGCCTTCGACGACCCGTACGCGCCCATACCCATTCGGGGGACCCCGGCGGAATTCGACCCGACCACGACGATCGCTCCCGAGCGGCGCTGCCGCATCACGCGACCCACGGCACGCAGCACAGCCAGCAACCCCGTGACGTTCACGTCGAACATGCGCTGCCAGTCGTCCGGATCGGAGTCGAGAACGGATCCGGTGGTGAACACGCCCGCCACGTGGGCGAGACGTTCGATGGGTCCGTGGTCGGATTCGATGCTGCCGACGGCGAACTCGATCGCGTCCGCGTCGCGTATGTCGACCGGATACACCGGGGTGTCGTCGTCGCCGATCAGTGCTGCGGTCTTGCGCAGGCCGTCTGGGTCGCGGTCGAGCAGCGCGAGTCGGTGCCCGGCGCGCGACAGGGTGAGGGCCGTGGCGCGTCCGATGCCCTGTGCGGCACCGACTACGAGCGTGACGGGGGCGCTCATCGGCGTACTCCGAACGCGTCGAGGACGGTGCCGAACTTGATGCTGGTCTCGGCGAGTTCGTCGGCGGGATCGGAATCTGCGACGATGCCGCCGCCGGCGTAGGCGGTGAGTGTGGTGCCGTCCGCGTCGAGGACGGCGCACCGGATGGTCACCATCCATTCGCCGTCACCGTCGGAGTCGCACCACCCGACCGCACCCGCGTAGAACCCGCGGTCACCTTCGACGTCGCGGATGAACTCGAGTGCCGCGGAAGTAGGAGTTCCGCAGATCGCGGGTGTCGGATGCGTCGCGAGGGCAAGATCGAGTGCCGTCGTGGACGGGTCGCGCAGACGCCCTGAGACCGGCGTACCGAGGTGCCACAACTGCTTGGTACTCGTCAGCGACGGCCGGCCGGGGATGTCGAGGTCGGTGCACAGCGGTTCGAGCACCGCGCGCAGTGCGCGGACGACATGCGCATGTTCGTCCAGGTTCTTCGCGGACCCGGCGAGGCGCTCGGCGGCCGCGCGATCGGCTGCGGGGTCCGCGTGGCGCGGTGCGGAGCCCGCAAGGGGATGGGCGGTGACGACATCGCCTCGGCGCCGGATGAGTACCTCGGGGCTCGACCCGATCAACTGCCGTCCGTGCCACGCCCTTCCGGCGGGCGTGAGGTCGACGGCAAAACCGTTGCCGGCCGGGTCGTTTCCGGCGAGCCGTGCGATGAGGTCGGCAGGGAGGACCGGGCGCTCGGAACGCAACCGGAGTGCGCGTGCGAGGACGACTTTGACGAGATCGTCGTCGGCGGAGCGCAACCGGGCCAGTGCGCTGGTCACGCGGTCGACGTGTGTCTCTTCCGCCGGAATCGCGTGCACGACGCGGATGGCGGGAAGATCGGCCGCCGACGAGATTCCGATCGGCGCGGAGGTGTGTCGCAGCGTGTGCGGTGCCGTAAGTGCGACGGGATCGGCAGGATCGAAGGGGAGCGCACCCGCGAGTGCCCCCGCACGCCCTGTCCGCAGCGCGGCCGCCGCGGCGTCGGCGGAGTCGAACCGGGCCTCGATTCCCTCGGCGACCACGGTGCCGTGGGGGCGGGACAACACGAACGGGCGTGTGACGGTCCGCTCGGCACAGTCGGGTGCCGGTGTGTCGACAACCGATGTTTGCATGCTCGAACCTCTCCGTAGCTGAGTGAGACGGCGGATCCGGCGCAAGCCGCACAAGATCGCCTCAGCAACATATACGGTTAGCCTTACCTTTGGTACTGTTCCGATCGCCGAGAGTCGGCGCAACACGGGTGTTCTACTCGCGCCCAATAGTTTTCGAATGTGGAAAAGGGGATTGCCGGTGCCCACCTCCAGGCCGTCGACCACGGGACTGGCGCTCACGCGCGCCCAGACGGGCGTATGGTTCGCTCAGCAACTGACCCCCGACAACCCGATTTTCAACACTTCGGAATGCATCGAACTGCACGGAACGGTCGACACGAACGCCCTGGTCACCGCGGTTCGTGCCGCGGCCGACGATTGCGAGGCCCTCGTCGCCTCCTTCGAGGTGCAGCACGACGGTACGGTCGTCCAGTTCCCCGGGCGCAGACGCCTCGAGGAGCCTCCCGTGGTGGATCTGCGCGGCGCCCCGGACGCGTGGGCGGCCGCTCACGAGTGGATGACGAACGATCTGGCGCGCGCGATAGACCCGGCCGTCGACCTGTGTGTCCGCGCCGCCGTCCTGCGACTCGCGGACGATCGGGTCGTCCTGTACGTATGCGGCCACCACCTCGTCTTCGATGCCTTCGGGTTCTCCCTGTTCAACCGCCGTATCGGGGAGCACTACACCGCACTCGTCACGGGTGCGGAGCCCCCCGCCCACCGCTTCGCCCCCGTCGAACCCGTGGTGCGCGAAGAACAGAGTTACCGCGATTCGGAGGCCTTCGCCGAGGACCGTGCGTTCTGGGCGGACTATCTCGCAGACGTCGAAGAAGCGGTCGCGTTGCAGTCCGGCGCGAACGGGATCGCCCGGCGCTCCCGGGCGGCCCGGTTCACGCTCGACGCACGTCATCAGAGCGGGCTTGCCGCACTCGGCAGATCAGCCCGCGGAAGCTGGGGCGACGCGGTGACGGCGCTGGTGGCGGCGTATCTGCGCGGCGCATCCGGACGGGAGGACCTCACTCTCGGGTTCCCGGTGATGAACAGGCTCGGTTCCGCAGCACTGAACGTGCCGATGACCGTGGTCAACGTCGTACCGTTGCGGCTGTATCCCACCGCACGGAACACTTTGTCCGAACTCGTCGGCCAGGTCCGAGATGCGGTTGCCCTGTGTCGCACGCACTACCGCTACCGCGGCGAGGACATCCAGCGCGACCTGCGGTTACCCGCCGGATCGCGCGGGGTGATCGGTCCGTCCGTCAACGTGAAACCGTTCGGCGACCGGTTCCGTTTCGCCGACATCAGCGCCGCCGTGCACTCGGTCGCTCGCGGCCCACTCCAGGATTTCATGATCACCGTGCGGCCTCTCGACCAGAGCGCCGGACTCGAAGTCTTCGTCGACGTCGACGCCGACATCTACGACGACGATGCACTGCGACTCCACGTCGCGCGCCTCGAGCAGTTGTTCGAGGCCGTGAGTACCCTCGATCCGGCGACGCCACTCGCGCAACTCCCGATCCTGACTTCCGGTGAACGGAAACAGATCCTCCAGCACTGGAGCGCATCTCCGGACGTTCCCGTAGAACCGGGCCTGACTCTCGTCGATCTGCTACATCGGCAGGCGGAGGCGACACCCGACGTGCCGGCGGTGGCGGACGCGACGGCCACCCTGACCTACGCGCAATTGAGCAGGCGGGCGAACCGACTCGCGCGGTACCTCGTTTCGGAGGGCCTCGGAGACGCCACCGAACCCCGAATTGCGATCGCGCTGCCGCGCACCGTCGAGGCCGTGGTCGCGATCTTCGCTGTCCTCGAAACCGGCGCTGCGTACGTGCCGCTCGATATCGATCAGCCACTCGAACGCCTCGCGCACGTGCTCTCCGATGCGTCTCCCGCCTACGTGCTGACCTCTCCGGCCACCGACGGGCGGGTCGCGGACGCCGACACCACCGTGCAGCGGATCCGGCTCGACGAGATCGACCTCACCGCCGCGGCCGACCTCACCGCGGAGGAGTCGGGACGGGTGCCTGTCGGGCGGCCGGCACCGACCCCCGACTCGGTCGCGTACGTCATCTACACCTCCGGCTCGACGGGCCGGCCCAAGGGCGTGGTCGCTCCCCACCGTGGTCTGGTCAATCTCCTGCACAGCCATCGCGAGCAGGTGTTCACCCGTGCCGTGCACGAAGCGGGCCACGAGCACCTCGACCTCGGTCTCGCCTGGTCGCTGGCGTTCGACGCATCGGTGCAGCCGCTGTTGTGGATGCTGGCCGGTCATACCCTCCACATCGTCGACGAACTCGCGCAACGCGATCCGGCACTGCTGACCGAACAGGCCCTCCGCGAGCGCTGGGACTTTGTGGAACTCTCTCCTGCCCAGCTCGACCAGGTGGTCGAGGACGGGATGCTCCCCGAGGACGCCGTCTCCACTCTCGGCTTCGGAGGCGACGCAGCGACCGCCCGGTTGTGGGAGAACCTGCGGGCGCGCCGGGGCGCCGCGTTCAACTTCTACGGACCCACCGAATGCAGTTGCGATGCGCTCGTCGCCGAGGTTCACGACAGTGAGACCCCGGTGGTGGGCCGTCCGGTCGCCAACCTCCGTGCCTACGTCCTCGATTCGGGTCTCGCGCCGGTGCCGCCGGGAATCGAAGGTGAGCTGTACCTGTCCGGTCCGGGGGTCGTCCGCGGCTATCTCGACGCTCCTTCCCTCACCGCGACCCGCTTCGTCGCGAACCTGTTCGCCGACGACTCGGATGACCTCGCGCACGCGAGGCTCTACCGCACCGGTGATCGCGTGATGTGGACCCCGGAGGGCCGCATCGTCTATCGCGGACGCGTCGACAACCAGGTCAAGGTGCGCGGGTTCCGAATCGAACTGGGTGAGGTCGACGCGGCGTTGTTGCGCCTGCCCGGGGTGGCACGCGCGGTCTCTGCGATCCACACGGACGCGGCGGGCACCGCACAACTCGTGGGCTACCTCGTCGGCGACGCGGTCGATCCCGTGGCGGCCCGGACACAACTGGCCGAATTCCTGCCGGCGGCGATGGTGCCGGCCGCTCTCGTCGTACTCGGTGAACTGCCGCTCACGTCGAACGGGAAGCTGGACCGGAAAGCCCTTCCGGCACCGGATTTCGGCGCTCTCGTATCGTCTCGGGCACCGTCGACCGCCCTCGAACGTCGTCTGTGCGAGTTGTTCTCCGACATTCTGGGACTCGAAACGGTGGGTGCCGACGACGACTTCTTCGCGCTCGGCGGGCATTCGTTGTCGGCGGCGAAGCTGCTCGCGCGGGTACGCGACAGCCTCGGGGTCGAACTCGCTCTTCGTGAGGTGTTCGACCATCCGACAGTCGCCGGGCTCGCTGTCCGGTGTGAGTACGCGGGCGTCGCGGACGGACCTGCGCGTCCACGGCTGGTCGCGAGGGACCACGGTGACCTCGTCCCGCTGTCGTTCTCGCAGCAGCGCCTGTGGTTCCTCTTTCGGCTGGACGGACCCAGCCCGACCTACAACGTGCCTTTGACTGTGCGGCTGCACGGAGACGTCGACCCCACCGCGATGCACCGGGCCGTGGTGGACGTCCTCGCTCGCCACGGAAGCCTGCGCACCGTGCTGACCGAGCGGGACGGCACAGGGTTTCAGCG
>JAEZDV010000323.1 GCA_023417985.1 Actinomycetes bacterium
CGCGCGCGGATCCCGGACATCGCGGTGGAGGGCAACCGGCAGTACAACCCGGGCTGGCACCTCGCGCTGGATCTGCGCAACATGCTGCTCGTGTGCGAATGCGTCGCGCGGGCCGCGTTGCTGCGCACCGAGAGTCGCGGCGGCCACACACGCGACGACCACCCGTCGATGGATCCCAACTGGCGGCGGACGTTGCTCGTGTGCCGCAAGTCCGGAGAGGACCGCACCATCCCGGAGGTGACCGTCGAACGGGAACAGCAGACCCCGATGGATCCGGAACTGCTCGAACTCTTCGATATCGAGGAGCTCACCAAGTACTACACCGACGAGGAACTCGCCGGTCACCCCGGACGGAGGCACTGAGATGGCCGAGAGCGACCAGGGCTACACCGCCGAGTTCAGGATCTGGCGTGGAGACCGCGACGGTGGGGAACTGCGGGAGTATTCCGTGCAAGTCAACGAGGGGGAGGTGGTCCTCGACATCCTCCATCGACTGCAGGCCACCCAGATACCGGATCTTGCGGTGCGGTGGAACTGCAAGGCCGGAAAATGTGGTTCGTGCTCGGCGGAGATCAACGGCCGTCCGCGCCTGACCTGCATGAGCCGCATGTCGCTCTTCGAGACGGACGATCCGATCGTCGTCACGCCCTTGCGGGGCTTTCCCGTCATCCGTGATCTCGTCACCGACGTGTCGGGTAACTACGCCAAGGCACGGGAGATCCCCGCATTTGCGCCTCCCCCGGATCTCGCTCCGGGGGAGTACCGCATGCAGCAGATCGATGTGGAACGGTCGCAGGAGTTCCGCAAGTGCATCGAATGCTTCCTGTGTCAGAACGTATGTCACGTGACGCGCGACCACGAGGAGAACCGGCCTGCGTTCGCGGGACCCCGGTTCTTCATCCGCCTCGCCGAACTCGACATGCACCCACTCGATGTCGCAGATCGACGCGATCTCGCTCAGGACGAAGCCGGACTCGGTCTGTGCAACATCACCAAATGCTGCACCGAGGTGTGCCCCGAATACATCCACATCACCGACAACGCGATCATCCCGATGAAGGAACGCGTGGCCGGACGCCGCTACGACCCGGTGGTGTGGCTGGGCAACAAGCTGTTCCGGCGCTGATCGACTCGGGGTGTGGGTCGATCAGTCGACGCGCTCGCTCAGAAGCGGCACCAACTGCTCGAGCGCGAACGGAATCGACAATGCCGAGTTCAGCGAGATCGCATCGGCGATGTCGCTGCCGCTGTCGAGGACGAGGAATCGTCCGTCCTGCACGGCCGGAATCTGCTGGAACAAGAGGTTGCCGGTGACCTGCGAGGTCTCGACGTAGATCGGCAGCACGACCAGCAGGTCGGCGTCGAGCATGCCCAGGTTCTCATCCGAGATCGGGATGAAGAAGCTGTCCGACTCGACGGCTTCGACCGCCGGGTTGTTGACGAATCCGAGGTCCTGCAGGAACTGCACGCGCGCGTCGCCGGAGACGTATGCGCCCCATCCGTCCGAGGTGTACGCCGCGACGGTGACCGTCTTGCCGGCGAACTCCGGATGTTCCGCCGCCGCGGTGGCGAACCGCTCGTCGATGTCCGCGACGACTTCGGCGCCCTTGTCGGGGACGCCCAGCGCGGACGCCACCATGGAGATCTGCTCGTCGCGGGGGGTCAGGTATGCCGTCGCGCCTTCCGGCGGGCCGACGGTCGTGGCGATCGCCGAGAGCGTGTCGTACCGGCCCTGATCGCCCGCACTGGCGGTGTCGAGGATGAGATCGGGTGCCAACGCCGCGATCTGTTCGAAGGACGGGTCGACGGTCCCGATGATCTCCGGTGACTCCGAGTAGCCGTTCTCGACCCACGGGCCGACGCCGTCGTCGCCGAATGCCAGCCAGTCGCTTGCACCGACGGGCTGCACACCGAGCGCGAGCGCAGTCTCCGCGTCACCCCAGCCGAGGGCGACGACGCGCTCGGGCTGTGATTCGACGGTCACGTCGCCGAACATCGTCTCGATGGTGGCGGGAAAGGCACCGGTTCCGTTGGTGCCGGTCTCGTCCGCCGAACCGTCGTCGGTCGAGCCGCACGCGCCCACGGCGAGCGTGGTGGCGGCGGCCAGTGCCACAAGTCGGAGTTTCACGGGTGTCCTCGATTCGCTTGCCGGCGCACGTCGCGCATTGGTTAGGCAATCCTAATAGGTGTGAGAACGGCTCTGGGCGCGGCACCCCATGTCGGCCGACGAACTACACCGATTGCGCCCAGCGCCCGACATCGCCGCGTTCGAGCGCAAGCGCAAGGAGGTCCGGGAACCGATCGGGAGTGCAGGCGAAGGTCGGCACCCCCAGGGCGCCGAGCGCGGCTGCATTGTCCCGGTCGAACGACGGCGCCCCGTCGTCGGACAGGGCGAGGAGCACGACCACCTGTATCCCGGCGGCGAGCATCTCACGCACCCGGGCGAGCATCTCGGTTCGTATCCCACCCTCGTAGAGATCCGAGATCAGCACGAACAACGAGTCGGTGGGGCGCGTGATCAGCGACCGGCTGTAGGCGATCGCCCGATTGATGTCGGTGCCACCACCGAGCTGGGTGCCGAACAGGACGTCGACAGGATCGGTGAGCTTGTCCGTGAGATCGACGACGGAGGTGTCGAACACGACGAGGGACGTGCGCAACGCCTGCATCGAGGCGAGTACCGCGGCGAAGACCGACGCGTACACCACGCTCGACGCCATCGACCCGGATTGGTCCACCGCGAGTACGACGTCGCGCTGCACCGACTGCGAGCGTCGGCCGAATCCGACGAGCCGCTCCGGGACCAGCGTGCGGTATTCGGGTTGGTAGTGCGCAAGATTCGCACGAATCGTGCGGTGCCAGTCGATGTCGCGAGGCTTGGGATTCGAGGTGCGAGCCGACCGATCGAGCGCTCCGGACACCGCGGTCCGGGTGCGCTGCGCGATGCGTTCCTCGACCTGCCGGACCACCTTCGCGACCACCGCGCGTGCTGTGGCCCTGGTCGTTTCGGGCATCACCTTGTTCAGGCTGAGCAGGGTGCCCACGAGATGTACATCCGGTTCGACGGCTTCGAGCAGTTCCGGTTCGAGCAGAAGCTGAGCGAGTCCGAGGCGGTCGACCGCGTCGCGTTGCATCACCTGCACGACCGACGTGGGAAAGTACGTGCGGATGTCACCGAGCCACCGCGCGACCTTCGGCGCCGAGGCGCCGAGCCCGCCGCTGCGCGGACCCGACGTTCCGTCGGCGTCCGTGTCGTACAGCGCGGCGAGCGCCGCATCCATCGCCGCGTCGCTTCCGGCGCCGAGCGAGGTGGTGGACTCCTCGGCGGCATCGCCCAGCAGCAGACGCCACCGCCGCATCCGCTCGTCGAACTCCGTTGTCATACCGGTACTCCCAGAATCAGTGCTGTTGCCGTGAGTGCGCAGCGGCCGCGTTCGGCGTCGAGCGACGCAGGGGAGCGATGCTCGGAATCCCCTCGCACGGCCCGGCCGAGCAACGCGCGTTCCCCGTGCGCGAACGACCCGAAAGTGCGACGCAGCACGGGCAGGACGTCGACGAAGTCCTCGGCTCGCAACCCCGACACCCACGAGTCGATCAGCGACAGCAACCCGCGGTCGTGCACCAGCAGCAACCCGCCCCCACCGACGAACCCGTCGATCCAGCGTGCCTTCGCGGAGGCCGCAGATCCGACGGACAGCGCTCGGGCGACACGGACCGCGGTGGCGTGCTCGTCGAATCTGCCCACGTCGCGGAGCATCCGCACCGTTCGGCCCGTCAGCACGCCGTCGACGTCGTCGCGATCGCACACCGAGGCGAGTGTGTCGAGCCACCGGGTTACCGCGCCGGGATCGTCCCGCAGCGCCAGTGCCGTGTGCACCTCGTCGACGGCCCGCCGGACCGCATCGGCGGCGTCGCTGTCGAGCCCGGTGACGGCAGACGGCAGACCCGCACAGACGCGGGCGAGCACCGCGTCGGCGACATGCACGAGCGAGGTCAGGTCGGTGCCGCGCACGTCGCCGTACCGCACGGTGCGGATCAGCGCGGGCAACGCCGACATCAGGTGCAGCACGTCGTGATCGAGCGCCGCGGCGGCGTCGATGGCGGTGACCAGGTGCGGCACCGCATCGCGTAGATCTGCCAGGAGCGCCTGTTCGAGGAGGTCGGTGACCTCACCGAGCGTGGTCCCCGGCTTCCGGGCACGATCGAGGACGGTCGCGGAGGCGGCGGCTTCGACCGTGGTGCCCCAGCGGGACGCCTCCACGATCGCCACCGACATCTCCGGGGCCCATTGCAGCGACCAGGTTTCGCGGAAGGTTCCCGTGGACCGCACCGCGCTCTCGGCCGGCAGCGCCCATTCGATTCCGAGCAGGGACAGCCGATGCAACAGACGGGACCGTTGCAGGTCGAGGTCCTTGCGAAGGTCGAGATCGAGCTTCTTCGCGATCGGGGCACGTTTGAGCCGAAGGCTTTTCGAGAGCGCCTGCAGGTCGGCGTCCAGCGGAACCGTTGGGGTGTCCTCCGGCACGGCCCCGAGTGCTTCCCCCACCACGAGTGTGCGCGCCACGAAGTCGAGCAACACATCGTCGCCGTCGCACAGCACCGCGCGCGTCGCTTCGACCGCTTCCGACAAGCCGGGCAGTGCGCGACCGCGCAGCGCCGCGAGCGTGTCGGCGAGCCGGGTGGCTTCGATGACGTGCGCGCTGGACACAGGGAGGTCTTCCTCGCGCAGTACCCGCGCGACGCGGGTGAACCAGCGCGCGGTGGTGTTGTCGGGATGGGCGAACAGGTGGTCGTACCAGCCCGGTGAGATGACGCCGGCGCCGTAGCCGGACGCTGCCGACAGCCGGGAATGCGTCCACGGAACCCAGGTGAGCGCCGCTTTCACCTTGGGAAGTCCTTTGAGCAACCGCGCGTCCGGTGCAGCGGGTCCGAGTGGGCCGGTCAGCGCGGGGGCGTGCATCGCCCCGCACACCACCGCGATGTTCCGGGCTCCGGCCTTTACCGCGGTGCGCAACACCTGACGCATGTGTGCTTCGCGGCGGGCGGTGTGCTCGTCGAGGTCGATGTCGGTGCGCAGGACCTCCATTGCCGTGGTGATCTCGTCGAATGCTCCGGCTCCGGCGCCCTCCGAATCGCCGGGAGGCGCGTGCTCGATCACCGCGTCCCACCACTGCTCGAAGTCGTCGTAGCCTCCGGCGGAAGCAAGCGCCGCCAGGGGGTCGGCGCGCTCCGCCGATTCCGGAGACCGGTCCGCTGCCAACGAGATCGACGCCGGGAGATCGCAGAAGCGCACGTCGGCGTCGTGCAGGATCGCCCAGCGCAGCGCCTGCCACTCGGGGGAGAACGCTGCGAAGGGCCAGAACGCCGCCCGCGCGGGTTCGTCGCGCACGTAGGCGAGCAAAGCGACCGGGGGTTGCATGTCGTCGGACGCGGCCAGGGCGAGGAACGGATCGGCGTCGGCCGGTCCCTCGATCAGCACGGTATCGGGCTCGAACTCGGCGAGCGCCCGCTGGATCGCCCGTGCGGACCCGGGCCCGTGGTGCCGGATGCCGAAGACCCGGATCTCGGCGTCGCCGGTCACCCGGTGATCTCCCGGCATGCGCGGTAGAAGTCCGCCCACTCGGGTCGCTCACGCACAACTGCTTCGAGGTATTCGCTCCACACGACGCGGTCGGCCACCGGGTCCTTCACCACCGACCCGAGGATGCCGGCGGCGATGTCCGTGGAGCGCAGGACGCCGTCGCCGAAGTGCGCGGACAACGCGAGGCCACCGGTGACGACGGAGATCGCTTCGGCTGTCGACAGGGTGCCGGACGGCGACTTGAGCTTGGTGCGCCCGTCGGTGGTGACGCCCTCGCGGAGTTCCCGGAACACCGTGACCACGCGCCGGATCTCGTCCGCCGCCGCGGGCAGAGCGGGGAGTTCGAGTGCGCTCCCGAGCTGTTCGACACGGCGGGTCACGATCGCGACCTCGTCCTCCTCGCTGGCGGGCAAAGGGAGCACGACGGTGTTGAACCGTCGTCGCAGCGCGGAGGACAATTCGTTGACGCCCCGATCGCGATCATTGGCGGTGGCGATCACGTTGAACCCCTTGCTCGCCTGTACTTCGATGCCGAGTTCCGCCACGGGCAGTGTCTTCTCCGACAGGATCGTGATGAGCGCGTCCTGCACGTCCGCGGGGATGCGGGTGAGTTCTTCGATGCGGGCGATGGCACCGTCGCGCATCGCGGTCATGATCGGCGACGCGACGAGTGCGTCGGCGGACGGTCCTTCGGCGAGCAGTCTGGCATAGTTCCATCCGTAGCGGACGGCATCTTCGGATGTGCCGGCCGTGCCTTGGACGAGCCGGGTCGATGACCCGCTGATCGCAGCGGAAAGATGTTCCGACACCCACGTTTTGGCGGTTCCGGGCACACCGAGCAGCAGCAGCGCGCGATCGGTGGCGAGGGTCGCGACCGCGACCTCCATCAAGCGGCGCGGGCCGACGTACTTGGGGGTGACGACGGTGCCGTCGGACAGTTCACCGCCGAGCAGGTAGGTCACCACCGCCCAGGGCGACAGTTGCCAGGAGGGAGGACGCGGCCGGTCGTCGAGCCGCGCCAGCGCCGCCAATTCGTGCGCGTACTGCTGCTCCGCGTGGGGGCGCAGCAGTGTGGGGTCGGTAGCGGCGTCGGTCAACTCAGCTCCTCGTGAAGGGTTCGGCGCAGGGTCAGGGTGTCGGCGGCCGTCGCGAACAGGTTCAGCCGGTCGAGGTGGTCGGTGCGGTTGGCGGCGTCGGCGAGCAGCTCGGTGAGCTCGAACGGTGCACGGTGTGCGATCAGGGTGATGATCGTCTGGAACGAGCGGATACCGGTCCCGCTTTCGCGATACATGGCGATGAGCACCTTTTCCGCCAGGTCGCGCGGCCACGGCGCGGCGAGAGCCCCGAGCAGAGCGGGATCGAGCAGTGCGCGTCCGGACGATCCGAGTAGGTGGGAGACGAGCACCTGCCGGGGGAGTGCCTGCGCGACAGCTGCATCGGCGGTGCCGTCCCGGTGGAGGAATGCGCTCGCCCAGTCTCCGTCGCGGTGTACGGCGACGGCAGCGGTCCAGCCCGCGTCGAGCGCCTCCCGTACGGGTTCGTCGATGTGCAGCGCCGGAATCTGCTCAGGGGTCGGTGCGAGGTGCTGCCACGCGGCCGGCGGGGCGGACGACGCGACCGCGGTGAGCCGGCGCAACTTCTCCCCACCCGTCCGCGAGGCGCCGGCGTCGACACCGTCCCTGAGCGCTTCACCGTCGAGACGGTCCGGTACGTCCACCACGAGTTCGTCACCGACGACGCGCGTCCACTCGCGCGCCCGCCGGGTCATCCGCTGGGCGTAAGCGGAGTCGGGCAGACGGCGCAACAGGTCCAGCGCTGTCGCACGGACCTTGCGGCTGCGGTCGTCGAGCGCGCGCTCGAGCAGCCTCTCGTCGTGCGCGCCGAGACCGTCGGCGAGCGTTTCGAGGAGCGCTGCCCGCTGCGCTGCGGTTTCGGAAGCCCAGGACGCCGTCAACCGTTCGGTAGCAGCATGGGGGTCTGAGGCGCGCAGCACCGCGAACCACCGGCGGCGCTGCGGCGGCGATCCGTGCAGCCACGGTCGCTCGTCGGACGGATCGGGGGTGACGAGGTGGGACCAGGCGGGGTTCTGCGCCGCGAGCCACTGGCCGCGGACGCCGGCGAGGCGCAGAAGATTCTCGCGGTGCGGGGAGTCCGGTGCGGCGAACCCCAGCAGATCCACGACGATCTCGTGCGGGGCCCGGAATCGCTCGGCGAGCGCGAACCACTCGGGCAGCAGTGGAGACCGGACTACGAGCAGGCCCCGAAGGCGGTCGGCCGCCGCAGCGGGAAGCGTGAGGCGATCGTCGTCGGGAGCGGGCTCCGGCAGCGTCCGGACCGTCGGGAGCGTCGCCGCAGTGAGAAAGGCGGACTCGAGAGCAGCCGCCGCGAGCAGACGCGCTGCCGGGTCACCGGTCAGCGCCGCCGCCGCGTCGGAGGTGTGCAGCACCGTCGGTGCGGGCGACGATCGGGCTGTCCCGAGTAGTGCTGCGGTGGAAAGGATTTCGAAGGTATCGGTCACAGGGATATCTCCTGTCCCGCAGTGAACAGCGACGCCGGTGCCAGCCGGGCGCCGTCCCAGTCACCGCATACGGTCAAAGGGTGACCGCCCGCGACCGCCACGAGTCGCCATCGGGTGTCGTCCTCACCGCCGAGTGGCAGAGCCCGGCCGTGCCGGTCGACGAGATGCCAGGACCCGTTCGATTCGACCGGAACCACATTGTCGAGCAGCATCGGCCACGACCGGATCCAGGGGTCGGCGCCCTGTACGCGGGCGTACTCGCCGAGAGCCGCATCGAAGTCCGGTGCCGTGCCGGGTAGCGACGCCGGCAGCGTGGTGAAGGGTTCGGGAACAGCGTGCCGTCGGCCGAGCAGCGCGCGCAACGGTGCGGCACCGGGATAGAAGTGCAGGTCGGCGTCGACGAGCATCCCCGGCGGGGGAGTCTGCGCGGGAAAGCGTGCGGTGCCGTGGGCGAAATCGAGGAGGATCGCCCAGCGTCCGGTGTCGCGTCCGCGGAGCCACACCTTGCGGGTGAACAGACGGCTGTCCTCGGAGATGCGCGTCGCGAGCACCTGCCATCGGTCTCGGACGGCGGGTTCGGAACGCACGTCGTCGGCTCGGGTGGGGAATCCCAGGTGGGTGCGGACCGAGCGTGCGAGCGGGACGGGCAGGTCGTCGATCTTCCGGTAGGCGACCACCAGCAGATGCAGGCGCGCGTACTCGGCGAGGACGCGCGCGGGCCAGTCCACCTCGGTCGCGACGACGCCGGCCAGACCGCGGAGAGCGGACGCGACGCCGGGCACCTGCGCGTCGACCATGCGTGCCGCCATGTCGTCGTACGTGGGATAGCCGTGGTCCACTGATCCTAGGCCGCTGCGGACCCGGTCGGTCAGCCACCGATCGAGGTCCTCGAGGCCCGCGGCCGCACGTTCCGCCCGCCGCTGCACGGTCGCCGGATCGGGAGCTTTGGCGGGTTCGTTGTCAGGCTCATCCGGAGATGTGGTCTTCGCTGCGCGTGACGTGAGCCATTCGGTGACCGATCCGGGCGCCTCGGACTCCGGCACCATGCCGTCGGACCAGCGCATGAGCAGGGCGAGCGCGTGCTTGCACGGGAACTTGCGACTCGGGCACGAGCACCGGTACGCGGGTCCGTCCAGGTCGATCGCCGTGCGGTAGACGGCGGTGCCCCGGCCCCGGCATTCGCCCCAGAGCGCCTGTTCGTTGCGTCCGGCGTCGATCCATGCCGATGCGAGCCCGCGGGCCGCTGTCACCGACGACGGCTCGGGTGCTACGGCGGAGATCCGCTCGGGCGGCCAGGGGTTTGTCACGTCCGAAGAACGTACGGCAGGGTTCCGACACCCACCGAATCGTCAGGATGTGGCACGGGCGTTCAAGCGCCTCCGGATGCCGTCGACGAACAGTGTCAGGCCGAAGTCGAAGCGGACCGACGGGTCGCCGTCGAGGAGGTCGTCGTCCGAGGTCGGCGGGGTCTCCGTCGCGACGTCGGGCGCCACGGGTGCGCGGGTGAGCGCACCGAGTTCGGCGAGTTGAGCGCGGGACTGCTCATCGACGGTGTGGCCGAGCACATAGTGCAGCAGCGCGTAGCCGGCGAGTTCGGCGTGTGCACGGGAGAGTCCTGCATGCTGTGCCGCGACGACGAACGCATCGCGGACACGCGAGGTCGTCAGCCGGGACGCGTAGGACGACGCGACGAGTTCGGCGCCGTCGCGATGGGCGAGGAGAGCCGCGCGCAACCGGTGGGCGAGTTCGTTGAGCGCGGCGTCCCAGTCCGTCGCGGCCGCTGGCGCGTCGACGCCGTCGAGGACGCGGTCGGCCATCGCGCCGAGGAGCGTCTGCTTGTTCGGAAAATGCCAGTACAGGGCCCCTGGCTGTACGCCGAGGGAGGTGGCGAGCTTGCGCATCGTGAGGTCGCCGAGCCCGTACTCGTCGAGGATCGCCATGGCGCCGTCGAGGACGTCGCCGCGTCGCAACTGCACCTGTCTGCTCCTGTCCGTCCTGCTGTGCCTGGGCCTGCCGTTGACAGTATCGGACCGCCCACCTAACCTGAACGCCGTTCAATTGAACACCGTTCAAGTTTTCCCGTCAGGAGACGCAGTGACCCAGGCACCCGCTCGCACGGACATACTCGACCTCGCCCGCGACCGGGTTCTCCGTCGCGGGATCGGGTTCGACCGGGAACGGACACTCGAGGTGCTTCGCCTGCCCGACTCACGGCTCGAGGAACTACTCGGCCTCGCGCCCGAACTGCGCATGGCGTGGTGCGGACCGGAGGTGGAGGTCGAAGGGATCGTGAGCCTCAAGACCGGGGGTTGCCCCGAGGACTGCCACTTCTGCTCGCAGTCCGGCCAGTTCACCTCACCGGTGCGCGCCGCGCGCCTCGACATCCCGTCGCTCGTGGAAGCCGCGAAGCAGACCGCCAAGACCGGCGCAACCGAGTTCTGCATCGTGGCCGCCGTCCGGGGTCCCGACCAGCGGCTCATGGCGCAGGTGGCAGCAGCAGTCGCAGCGATCCGCAACGAGGTCGACATCCAGGTGGCGTGCTCGCTCGGCATGCTCACCCAGGACCAGGTCGACGAACTCGCGTCGATGGGCGTGCACCGCTACAACCACAACCTCGAAACCGCCCGCTCCTACTTCCCGCACGTCGTCACCACACACACCTGGGAGGAACGATTCGAGACACTCCGCATGGTGCGGGCGGCCGGCATGGAGGTGTGTTGCGGCGGCATCCTCGGAATGGGTGAATCCTTGGAGCAGCGAGCCGAATTCGCCGCCGACCTCGCCTCCGTCGAGCCCCACGAGGTGCCGCTGAACTTCCTCGATCCTCGACCCGGCACGCCGTTCGCCGACCGGGAGGTGCTTCCTGCTACCGAGGCGCTCAAGGCGATTGCCGCATTCCGTCTAGCCTTGCCGCGCACCATCCTTCGCTTCGCCGGAGGCCGGGAAATCACCCTCGGTGACCTCGGCGCGAAGCAGGGCATGCTCGGTGGGGTCAACGCGGTCATCGTGGGCAACTACCTGACGACACTCGGGCGACGTGCGGAAACCGATCTCGACCTCCTCGTCGACCTGCAGATGCCGATCAAGGCACTCGGCGAAAGCATCTGACGTGTTCGACGCCTACACCGGAGCCGAACTCGTCGACGGCACGGCGATCGAGTGTTCGAGGGGGGTTCGCCTGGGGCTCGAACCACCCCGGTACTGCGTGCGGTGCGGACGCCGGATGGTCGTGCAGGTCGTCCCGGACGGGTGGTGGGCGCGGTGTTCACGTCACGGTGTCATCGATTCGTCGCGCAACGAGCAACGCTGACCGGGAGGCGATCAGAGGTTCGAATCCGGCGAAGAAGGTGGTATCTGCCGGACAACGCGGGCGGGCACGCCCGCAGCCACCACGTTCGGCGGCAGATCGCGCGTCACCACTGCTCCGGCCCCGACAACAGTGTTCTCGCCGATCGTCACTCCGGGGCAGACGATCACGCCGCCCCCGAGCCACACGTTGTCGCCGATGGTGATCGGTTCGGCAGCTTCCCATTTCGCGCGTCGCAGTTCGGCATCGAGGGGGTGGGTGGGTGTGAGCAATTGGACGTTGGGTCCGATCTGCACATCGGCGCCGATCGAGATCCGCGCGACGTCCAACATGACCGCTCCGAAGTTGACGAAGGTTCGGGGCCCGATCGTGATCTGGTATCCGTAGTCCACGTACAGCGGGGCGCGGACCTCGGCACCTTCGCCCAGGGATCCGACCAGGGCCGCAAGAATCGCTCGCCGGGCTGTGGGATCGGTGACGCTCGACGAATTGAACTTCTCGCTCAGTTCCGCTGCGCGCAAGGCATCGTCGGCGAGTTCGGGGTCGTCCGCGATATACAGATCACCCGCCAGCATGCGTTGCTTCTGACCTGTCACATCGCTCCTTCCTCAACCGTGAGATTCACGGCCGCACCGGTCGATCCACACGTGAAGGTACGCTGCCGACCGCGCTCTACGGGAAATCTTGCCCGTTATCCGGTCCGTCCGGTCGGCATTCTGCTTTCGCATCCGCCTAGAAGATCTTGCGCCGGTAGACGGCCGTTGCCGTGAAGAACGCGAGAACGAGGAGACCGACGTACCAGGCAAGCGCGATCCAGATGTCGCCACCGACCGGTCGCTGATCGTCTCTTCTCCGCCGCTTTCGTCGGCGCCGGCGACGATCGCGAGGAAGATCTCCTCGAGGTTGGGGCGCTTCTCGATGTACTCGATTCGCGCCGGTGGCAGCAACGACTCGAGCTCGGTGAGGGTGCCGTTCACGACGATCCGGCCATGGTGGAGAACTGCGATCCGGTCCGCAAGACGTTCCGCTTCCTCCAAGTACTGCGTAGTCAGCAGCACGGTCGTTCCGCGCTGCGCGAGTTCTTCGATCGTCTCCCATACGGAAAGTCGCGCCTGCGGATCGAGTCCGGTGGTGGGTTCGTCGAGGAATGCGACGGGTGAATTTCCGACCAGGCCCATCGCGATGTCGAGTCGTCGGCGCATGTCACCTGAGTACTCGGTCGCCTTACGCCCGCCCGCCCCGTTCGAGCCGAGTAGGGCGAAGACACTCCCGGGAGGGAACGTCGAAGTCGACGCCTCGCAATACCGGCAGGTCCTTGTACGACTTCTCGGACCCCGTACTCGAATCATCGCGTCGGTGGTCATTGCTGTCTCCGTTCCGCGGTGTCGATGGATCGAGTGAGGCGTGCGCGCTCCTTGTCGATCCATTGCTTGCCGGTATAGGCACGGACGAACGTCTCTGCGAAGTCGACCGGGTCGTCACCGACGACTTCTCGAACCGGTGTGCCGTCCACGGCTGCTCGTTCCCAGAGGTCGGCCATGTCTCCGACCATCGTGACGAGAGTCGCGCCCTCGGTGAGCCGATCCTGCCGCGGGCATGGCTGACTCCCTGGCGAAGCGGAGACCGGCCCCGCAAAGAATGGGCCGGTCTCCACGGTCAGCTGAGCGCAGCGGCGTCCCCCTTCGGATCGGGCCGGGACCCGGATGGCTATGCGCCGAATCCGCCGTCGATGTCGAGGCTGGAGCCGGTGATGTAGGCGGCCTCCGGGCCTGCGAGGTAGGCGACCAGTGCGGCAACCTCGGCGGTGGTCCCGAAGCGGTCTACTGCCATGGCTCCCAGCATGTTCGGGGCAGCGGGACCGTCGGCGGGGTTGGCATCGGTGTCGATCGGGCCGGGCTGAATGTTGTTGACCGTGATGTTGCGCGCGGCCAGGTCCCGGGCGAGGCCTCGTGTCAGGCTTGCCAGTGCTCCCTTGGTCAGGGCGTAGACGGACTGACCGGGAAACGGGGTCCGATCGGCGTTGATGCTGCCGATGTTGATGATCCGGCCGCCGCTGCCCATGTGGCCGAGCGACTCGCGGATGGTGACGACCGCAGATCGCACGTTGATGGTGAGCATCGCGTCGATCTCGTCCATCTTCAACTCGTCGATCGGGCCGAAGGTGCCGACCGCGGCGTTGTTGACCACGATGTCGAGACTTCCGAATCGCTCGACGGTCTGTGCGACCGCAGACGTCACGTCCTCCTCATTCATGCTGTCGGCGTGGATGGCATGTGCGATGCCACCGCTCGCGATCGCCGAGGCGGCGACGTCTTCGGCCCGGGTCCGGGAGTTGGCGTATGTGAACGCCACCTGCGCGCCGTCTGCGGCGAGGCGCGCCACGATCCCTGCGCCGACGCCTCGCGATCCTCCTGTCACCAGTGCGGTCTTGCCTTCGAGCGGCCGTGTGTTCATGAGTGGAACGTCCCTTGGTTGTTATTGAATGGTCGCTCAAATAAAGAGTACTCGCGTCGCCAAGTCAAATTTGAAGGTTCGTTCAATAACGGGTACTCTCGCGTGCATGGCCAGGCCCAGGAAGTTCGACGAACAGGAAGTCTTGACCGCCGCGAGGGATGCTTTCTGGCGCGGCGGTTACACGGCGACGTCGGTGCAGGATCTCGCCGAGGCGACGGGGTTGGGCGCACAGAGCATCTACGGAGCGTTCGGCAGCAAACGTGACCTGTTCCTGCGGATCCTCGACGACTACTGCGTCACCCAGAAGGAAGGGCTCGAATCCGCGGTGACCGCCGATTCGAGCCCGTGGCACGGGCTCACGTCGGCAGTGGTGTTCGAGGATGGTGGGCGTCTGAAATTGCCGGAGCAAGGTTGCCTGATGGTCAACACCATCGCGGCGCTCAGTGCTCAGGACGACGACGTGCGAGCGCGCGCGTGCCGCGTGTACGCCGACACGCTCGCGGTGTTCGCGCGGCAGATCACCGAGGCCGAAGAAAAAGGCGAGATCGATTCCGATGTCGATCCGACGGAAACGGCCCGGGCCCTGATCGCCGTCATGCAGGGCATCGAGTTCCTGCAGAAATCTGGTATCGCGGAGGACGAAGTGCGGCGCATCAAGAACGCTGCGCTCGACATGATCGAACGGGCTATGACGAAAACCGTTGACTCCGAGGAGGTTCAGCCGTGACGACCATCGGAATCCTCGGCGCAGGGGAAGTGGGTAGCCAAATCGCGCGAGCAGCGATCGGGGCCGGGTACGCGGTGGTCATCGCCAATTCGCGAGGCCCAGAGACTCTGACGGGCCTTGTCCACGAACTCGGCCCGTCGGCACGCGCCGACACGGCTGCCGGCGCCGCGGCTGCGGGCGATTTCGTGGTGGTAGCCATCCCTCTGAAGCTGGTCGACGACCTGCCCGTGAATGAGCTGGTAGGCAAGATCGTGCTCGACACCAACAATTACATGCCCTGGCGTGACGGCCACTTTTCCGTCGTCGATTCGGGTGAGAAGACGGTCCACGAATTGCGCCAGGAACAGCTTCCGCACTCGAAGGTCGCCAAAGCCTTCACCCACATCCAAGCGCCCCGTCTTCTCATCTCGGCGAAGCCCGCGGGAAGTGTCGACCGGCACGCGCTCTCGGTTTCGAGCGACTTCCCCGAAGCTGTCGAATTGGTCACCCGGTTGTACGACGAATTCGGTTTCGACACAGTCGACAACAGCCCGCTCAGTGAGTCGTGGCGCAGCGGTCCCGGTCAACCGGCGTGGCTCGCACACGAACACCAGACGCGAGAGCAGTTGGACGCCAACCTTGCTGGAGCGCAACGGCTCACGCACATCTGAGGTTGTGCCGGAAGGTGTGGTCCGTTGCGGAGCGGTCAACCGACAGCAGGCGCGGACTCGGCAGCACATGGATCGTGCTGTCCTACTGTCGACCGTTTTGTCAGCGGCGAGTGAGCCACTGGTTGGCCAGCCGATTGAGCCTCGCCGGTGAGCATTGTGCGACTGCCGCGAGCGCTCGTGCCTGCCATCCCACCGCTCGGTGCACCCGCCCCCACGTACGCCCTGGGCGGGTTGCCTCGTAGATTTCGGCGGCGACATCGACGGCAGTCAGGTGGATACCCAGCGTGCGGACGGCACCGACGTTCATGTCGTGCGTCATCGCGGTGTCGACGAACAGCGGCCACAACGCGAACACCCGGATGTCGTACGGGCCCCATTCGAGTTCGAGAGCTTCCGTCAGGCCGCGTACCGCGAACTTGGTCGCGCTGTACGTGGCGAGGTCCCGCTGCCCGTAGATCGCCGACGCCGAACAGAGGTTGACCACCTGCGCGCCCGGCGTGCGGCGCAGGTATTCGAACGCACTGTGGCAGCCGAGGATTGTGCCCGTGACGTTGACATCCACGATCCGGCGGTGCCGTTCGGGCGGGGTGTCCTCGAACGGACCGGACGACAGGATGCCGGCGTTGTTGACGAGGATGTCGAGCCGACCGTCCGGGCAGAACTCGGACAGCGCACGAGCCCAGGCGTCGGCGTCGGTGACATCGAGAATGCCGGTGACGATGTCGGGCTGCGCGGCGGCGAGGCTGTGCAACCCTTCCGCGTCGACGTCGAAGGCGCCGACGCGGTAGCCGTGCTTCGCGAACTGCAGTGCGGTGGTCCGTCCGATCCCGGATGCGGCCCCGGTGATGAACACGCTGGGTTTGCTCATGAGGGGAGCCTAGACACCGCGAACTCGATTTCCGCGCTGCCCACGCGTCGGCGAAGGGTTTGGACGAGGCCCGCGCATCCGTGTGGTTCAGTCGGGGCACGGCGGCTTGCCCGTGTCATCTTTCATCGTCGTGGTCGGGCAGGACGTCACGCCGACCGCGCGTCGATCTGCGCAGGGCGGGTGATTCTCAAAGCCGACATGGAACACCTCGAATCTGCGCACACACCTCGGCACCTGCCGCGACTTCTTCCGCGAGTCGTTTCGTGGTCGGCCCGCCTGCTCTTCACGGACCTGCGAGCGTGTGTACCGGGCGGTGTCCTCGGGTTGCCGGCAGGCGAAGCTACGTATCATGGAGAAGCGGTGAGGCCGGCTTCCCGATGACCTCAGCACCATCCGCTCCCTATCACGACGGTTTGGGACGAATTCCGAAACCGCGGCGCCCCATTCCGACGACTGGACCGATTATGGGACTTTCGACAGACCAAGACTCGGACAGGCTCGACCGCAGCGTCATCGTCACCGGGTTGGTGATCGTGGCCGGTATGGTCATGGTCGTTCTCGATACCACCATCGTCAACGTTGCCCTGGAGTCGTTGAGCACCGAACTCGACTCGGCACTGTCCACCACGCAATGGGTTGTCACCGGCTATCTCCTATCGGTTGCGATCGTCATCCCTATTACCGGCTGGGCTATGGACCGCTTCGGACAGAAACCGGTATGGATCACCGCGGTGAGTCTGTTCGTTGTCGGGTCTGCCCTTTGCGCCGCCGCCTGGTCCATCGAAAGCCTGATCCTCTTTCGCATCATTCAAGGTCTCGGCGGGGGAATGCTGATTCCCGGTGGTCAAGCGATCATCACCAGAACCGCCGGTCCGCAGCGGCTCGGCCGTGCGATGGCGATCCTCGGAGTCCCGATGCTGCTGGGACCGGTGTTCGGTCCGGTTATCGGCGGTTTGCTGGTCGAGTACACGAGTTGGCACTGGATCTTCATCGTCAACGTTCCCGTCGGCATGGTCGCCGTGTCGTTGGCGGTGTGGAAACTCCCGCACGGCGACGGTCTGCCCGAACGTCGTCGGCTCGACGTGCGTGGCCTGGTTCTGCTTTCGGGAAGTCTCGTCTTCCTGGTCTACGGCCTCTCCCGTGTCGGCTCCCACGGCGGGTTCACGGGCTGGGGCGTGTTCGGATGGCTCTTGGCCGGTGGCGGGGGCCTGGCCTTCTACACCTGGCACAGTCTTCGCTGGGGAGCGAGGGCGATCATCGACGTTCGATTGCTCACCGACAGACTTTTCGGCAGCGCGTCGGTGGCGGTGTTGCTCGTCGGCATAGGCCTGTTCGGCGGCATGCTTCTGCTGCCGCTGTATTACCAGGCGGCCCGGGGTGAGGGAGCGCTGGCGGCAGGTCTGCTTCTTGCTCCCCAGGGGCTGGGTGCGGTCACAGCGATGGTGATCGGAGGACGCCTCACCGACCGCATCGGGGCCGGCTACGTCGTGCCGGTCGGCGTCGTGCTCGCACTGATCGGCACCCTGCCGTTCACCCAATTGGACGTCGACACCTCGTACGTCTGGCTGAGTGTGGCGCTGTTCGTGCGGGGTATGGGCCTGGGTTCGGTGATGATGCCGACTATGGCCGCCGCGTACACGAATCTTCCGAAGGAAGCGGTGACGCGTGCCGCACCGACATTGTCGGCGATCCAGCAGGTCGGGGCGTCGCTCGGCAGCGCGGTTGTGGTGACCGCGTTGACCCAGCACTTTTCACACGAACTGACCGCCCAGGGAATTCCCTCCGGCGGCAGTGGCACCGACCGGATCAACTCCATTTCACCGGAGTCCATGTCCGTTGTGGGCCCGTTGCTGACCAACGCGTTCGGCTACGCGTTCTGGGTGACCTTCGCGCTGACTGCACTGATCATGATTCCTGCCTTGTTCATGCCCCGGCATCGCAACAGAACCCGTGATGCCGCGCCGGACATCGCCGGAATGTGAGGGCTAGCACTCGGAGTGAAGCCTGATTCAATAAGGCCCGTTCGTCCCTCGCGCGCGTGGGCTCGAACCTGCCGATGGCGACCACTATTGAAGCGTCATTCTCCACAGAGATACCTCGCGCGGGGGTTGGCGATGCATGTGGACAAGTCCGCGCGCTGAAACACTCCAGGAAGACGCAGGACGTGGAGACCGGGCTGATTGGACTCCTGTGTATTCCTATGTGCATTCTGGCATCGTTGAGACGAACGATTATCGGGCTGCACTTCCTCGGTGACGCGGTGAGACAATTCGAGGATGCGCGTTGCCCTGATCTCGGATATTCACGGGAATATCGCCGCACTTGATGCGGTGCTGGCCCATATTTCGTCGCAGCAGGTTGATCTGACGGTTGATCTGGGCGACATCGTGTCCGGTGGTCTACATCCTCGCTGCACAGCCGACAGGCTCATGATCGCCCAAGTGCCAACGCTTGCAGGAAACCATGAGCGGCAGTTGCTGACACGGCGCCGTGACCAAATGGGTGATTCGGACCGACACGCCCACGACCGGCTAACCGACGACCACCGTGACTGGCTGCGCTCGCTTCCGTCATCCCTCGACCTGGGCTCCGGGGTGCTCTGCGTCCAACGGAACGCCAGCGAGCGATCTCGAGTATTTCTTGGAAACAGTGGATCCCCAGGGATGTCGTCCTGCGACCAAAGCGGAGGTGGAGCAGCGAGCTTCGCAGTTCGACGGGTGGGCAGTGATCGCTTGCGGCCATACCCATCTGCAACGTCAGACATGATTGGAGAGCGGGACACTCGTAGTCAACCCCGGCAGTGTCGGCATGCCTGCTTATGGCGACAACCGTCCCTACCCGCACGTCATGGAATCGGGGACGCACCACGCGCGATACGCGGTGATTGACAACCATGCGGACGGCAGATGGACCGAAACCTTTCATGAAGTGGACTACGACGCCCGCACTGCGGCACTCGACGCCCGTACCGACGAGCGTCGCGATATCGCAGCTTCGTTGCTGAGCGGTCGAGTGGCAACGCTCTGACGGGATGCCTGCCAGCAGCCGACCGCCGAACCGTTCTGGTCAACTGTCCTTCATGTCAATCCCGCACAGCTGACCTGAACAGCAGTATCGTCGCGCCGAGCTCTGCGAGATCAGCGGGCTGTCCCGACCGGCGATGTATGCAACTCTGTGACGACCAAGCCCGGAAACCGGCACGAACGAACATCACCAACCCACCGCACCGAACCCACCGCGACCAACGCTCCGCGCGGCCACGGCGGCGATGGTCGATCTGAGCACCTGAAGGAGCGGCCCGCGTCGGGGCCATACCGCCGCACCTCCACCACTTCAAAGTGGAACGCTTCGATGGGGGCGCGGAAGGTCGCGGGAATGCGCATGCACCGAGTGTCGCAGGCGCCCGCCGGGAGGAATCGGGTTGCAGTCGGGACGGAACAGGCGTGCAGACGCGGAAACGGAAAGCGTTCGAACAGTAGCTGTTCCGAGCCGAGACCGTCGATCTCCGACGAACCGTAGCCACCGGCGCCGCGTCTGTTCACGAACGCACGTGCATCCGTTCGCCTTGGGGACCGAAGATCGCCAACACCTCGCACGCGCCGGGGCCGGGATTGCCGATCCAATGCGGCGTGCGGGTGTCGAATTCGACGACCTCGCCCGGTGAGAGCACCATGTCGCGGGTGCCCAGGATCAGGCGCAGACGTCCGCTGAGTACGTAGAGCCACTCGTAGCCCTCGTGCGTCTGCAGTGTCGGCTGGGCCACGTCGTCGACCGTCGGCAACACCATCTTGAAGGACTGGAGCCCACCGGGACGCCGGGTCAACGAGAGGAAGGTCCGCCCGTGCCGGGTGACCGCCTTCGGACGGATCCTGGGGTCGCCGGTTTCCGGGGCGTCGACGAGTTCGTCGAGTGCGACGCGGTGGGCGCGGGCGAGCGGCAGCAGGAGTTCGAGGGTCGGTTTGCGTTGTCCCGATTCCAGTCGGGAGAGGGTGCTGGTGGAGATGCCGGTCTCTGCCGCGAGGTCGCCGAGGGTCGCCTCCCGCTCCAGCCTGAGTTGCCGAAGTCTCGGGCCGACGCCCTTCAGTACGTCTTCGTCTTCCATGGCGTTCAGTATGCCCGGGTTTTTTGCTGCCCCGGCAAGAATGTTTGCTAGTTTCGGGTTCCGGACTGCACCCTCGGGATATGACCGAAAACGAGAACTTCGATGTGGTGATCATCGGCGGCGGTGCTGCCGGCCTGAGTGGCGCGATGGCGCTGGGCCGGTCCCGTCGCCGCGCATTGGTGGTCGACGCCGGAGAACCCCGTAATGCCTCCGCCGAGCACGCCCACAACTACCTCGGCCGCGAAGGTGTCGCTCCCATCGCTCTGCTGGCCGACGGCCGATCGGAGGTGGAAGCGTACGGCGTGGAGGTCACGGGCGATCGAGTGGACGCGGTGACCCGTACCGAGCAAGGCTTCGTCGTCGACACCGGAAACGGACGCCGGGTCACAGCCCGGCGCGTCCTCCTCGCCACCGGCGCGGTGGACGAACTGCCCGACGTGCCCGGACTCGCCGGACGATGGGGACGCGACGTGCTGCACTGCCCCTACTGCCACGGCTGGGAGGTGCGCGACCGAGCGATTGCGGTGCTGGCGACCAGTCCCATGGCAGGACATCAGGGCCTGCTCTTCCGTCAACTGACCGACGACGTCGTCATCGTCGTCGCCGACGGGGTGGAACTTCCGCCGGACGACGTGGAGCGGATGGCCGCCATCGGCGTTCGGATCGAGCACGGCACTCCGCAGGAAGTCGTCACCGACAGTGATCGGCTGGTGGGGTTGCGGCTCGCCGACGGTTCGGTCCTCGAGCGGGAGGCGATCGTGGTCGGCTCACGTCCTCAGGTACGTCTCGAATTCCTCGCGTCTTTGGGGCTCGAACCTCGGCAGGCCGAGTTCGGTGGGATTCCGATGGGCACCGTGATCCCGGTCGACGCGATGGGAGCAACCACCGTTCCCGGTCTCTATGCAGCCGGCAACGCGACCGACATCAGCATGACCCTGATCGGCTCGGCCGCACACGGTAATCGTGTGGGGGCCTTCATCAATGCGGACTTGGCTGCGGAGGATGCCGACCGAGCCGTCGCCGAGCGCAGGGCCGCAATGTTCGAACAACCCGCGTGGGAAGAGCGCTACTCCGGGGAGCGTGTCTGGAGCGGACGGGTCAACCCGCAACTCGAAGCGGAGGCGTCCGGCCTCGCCCCCGGACGGGCGCTCGACGTGGGATGCGGTGAGGGCGCCGACGCGATCTGGCTGGCCCGGCACGGCTGGTCGGTGACGGCAATGGACTTCGCGACGGCAGCGTTGGAGAAGACGACCGCGCACGCGGTCGAGTCCGGCGTCGGCGACCGCGTCACGACACTCCAGGCCGATGTGCGCACCTGGGAGCCCGGTGACGAACGGTGGGATCTGGTCTCGTCCCAATTCATGCACCTTCCCGACGGTGGGATGGTCGACCTCACCAGGCGTCTCGGGTCCGCGGTCGCTCCGGGTGGCACCCTGCTCGTGGTCGGTCATCACCCCGACGACATGGCCACCGGTCTCCGGCACGGCCACCACTCGTTCCTCTTCACGCCTCAGTCGCTGATCCCGGCGCTCGAGGGCGGCAAGTGGGAGATCGAAGTCTGCGAGGCCCGGTCCCGCACGGCCGTTCACCCGCACTCCGGGGAGGAGATCACTGTTCGCGACTCGGTGCTGCGGGCCCGACGGCTCGGTTGAGTTTCGAAGCGTGACAACCGTTTCCGCTTGACCCTTCTCGCTATGGCACCATTTGCCGGTGACCGGTCCGGCCGCGGATCCCGAGACGGCACTGCGCGCACTCGCCCCCGGTGCGAAGTGCCGTTGTCCGACTGCCGCGAGTAGCGTCGCCCGTCCCGATACCCCCGAGCCGACGGCCCGGGGGTATCGGCGGTTGTGCCGTGCTCGACAGCGCCCGAAACCGGCAGGGCCGCTCGCTACGCGTCGATGGCGTTCGACAGCGTGGTGAGCCGGTCGCGTTCGAGGTCGGTGAGGGTGAGACGTGTGGCATCGAGCAACGCCGGCAATTGCTCGATCCGGCTGACACTGGCCAGTGGGGCGACGACGCCGGGGCGGGTGAGCAGCCAGGCCAGCGCGACCGTGGAGATCTCGACGGCGTGAGCGGTGGCGATCTCACCGAGCGCGTCGACCACGGCGAGGCCGGCGTCGGTGAGGTAGCGCGAAGCCATCCGCTCGCGAGCCCTGCCGGTGACGTCGTCCTGCGACCTGTACTTCCCGGTCAGGAACCCGGATGCGAGAGAGTAGTAGGGCAGAACGCCCAAGTTGTGTTCGAGAGCGATAGGGGCGTAGCCGGTCTCGTACTCCGCGCGGTGGACGAGGTTGTAGTGCGGTTGCAGTGAGACCGGCGCGCCGAACCCGTGCGCGTCCGCGATGTCGAGCCATTCCTTCACGCGGTCGGGGGAGAAGTTGGAGAGGCCGACGTAGCGCACCTTGCCGTCGCGGACCAGTTCGTCGAACGCGGCCACGGTTTCGGCGAGCGGGGTCTCGGGATCGTCGGAATGCGCGTAGTACAGGTCGATGTGGTCGGATTGCAGTCGCTTCAAGGAGGCGTCGGCAGCGGCCCTGACATTGGCCGGGGCGAGACCGGGATGTTCGGGGTGGTGTCCGACCTTGGTCGCGATCATCACCTCGTCCCGAATGCCGCGCGCTGCCGCCCAGTTCCCCAGGATCGTCTCGGATTCGCCGCCCGAGTTGCCCGGCGCGAACGCGGAGTAGGAGTCCGCGGTGTCGATGAAGTTGCCGCCCGCCGCGCGGAAGGCGTCGAGGATCTCGAAGGATGCGGTTTCGTCGGCCGTCCAGCCGAAGGTGTTGCCGCCGAGGGCAAAGGGAAAGATGTCGAGCGTGGAATTGCCGATCGTGGTCACGATGCTCCTGCGATAGCCGATGTCGAGTACGTGGGCACCCTAACCGGACTCCCCGGAACCCGTGGTTCGTTCCCGGTCGGCCCGGTGCCGGCTCCTGGTCAGGTGGGTGGACGCAACGCGGCGAATTCGTCGGTCACCCGCAGTCGGGATTCGGTGAACCGGTAGAGGGCGGGCGGGCGTCCACCATTGGGTCCGGGCGGCGCGGTGTTCCCGGTGGCGGTGAGCACACCGCGCCTGGCCAGCACCCGCTGGAGGTTGGTGGCATCTACTTGGTAACCCAACGCAGCGCAATAGATATCGCGCAGCATCGACATCGAGAACTCTTCCGGAGCGAGTCCGTAGGCGATGTTGGTGTAGGAGAGCTTCGCCGCAAGGCGGGCGCGCGCGTTCTCCACCATCCGGCCGTGGTCGAACGACATCTCGGGTAGCTGGGAAACGGGATGCCACGAGGTGTCCGAGGGCAACTGCGGGTCGGACGTGATGGGAACCAGGCCCAGATAGGTCGACGCGACGGTGCGGTCCCCGGGCACCCGGTGGGGGTCGGAGTACACCGACAACTGTTCCAGGTGGGCGACCTCGCGTACATCCACCTTCTCGGCGAGTTGCCGCCGGGCGGAGGTGGTGAGGTCTTCGTCGTTCCGCAGGGTGCCTCCCGGCAGCGACCAGGTTCCGGCCTCGGGATCGAGGGCGCGTTGCCAGAGCAGAACACCGAGTTCGGGTTCTCCACCTGAGTTGCGGGACGAGGGCGGGAAGGTGCGAACCTGGAACACCACGATGAGCACTTCGTGATGAGTGTTACTATGTGGCATGTTTTCGATTCTAAGTCGAAAACCCCTGAAAGCGGAAATTCGGGCGCAGCCCGCCCGGAGTCCCCTTCCCGAAGGAGCAAGGCCATGACCACGACCGAGTGGGCGGGAGCCGCCGCCATCGTCGACGGACCCGGTGGTTACACAGGTGTCGAGGCGACGCCGGAATGGGCCGACGAGGTCCGCCGGCTGGCCCGCGCGCGCAACGCGACGGTGCTGGCGCACAACTACCAGCTGCCCGCAATTCAGGACGTGGCCGACCATGTCGGCGACTCGCTCGCCCTCTCGCGCATCGCCGCGGAGGCCGAGGAAGGCACCATCATTTTCTGCGGTGTCCACTTCATGGCGGAGACCGCGAAGATCCTCAGCCCGGACAAGACGGTCCTGATCCCCGACGAACGCGCGGGCTGCTCACTGGCCGACTCCATCGACGCCGACCAGCTCCGCGAGTGGAAGGCCGAACACCCGGACGCAGTAGTCGTCTCCTACGTCAACACGACGGCCGAGGTCAAAGGCCTGACGGACATCTGCTGCACGTCGTCCAACGCGGTCGACGTGGTCGCGTCCATCGACCCCGACCGCGAGGTGCTGTTCCTGCCCGACCAGTTCCTCGGCGCGCACGTCAAGCGCGTCACCGGGCGCGACAACATCCACATCTGGGCGGGCGAGTGCCACGTCCACGCCGGCATCAACGGTGACGAACTCACTGCCAAGGCGAAGGCACACCCGGACGCCGACCTTTTCGTCCACCCGGAGTGCGGCTGCGCGACGTCGGCGCTCTATCTCGCCGGCGAAGGCTTCGTCCCGGACGACA
This sequence comes from Actinomycetes bacterium, assembly GCA_023417985.1. Taxonomy (GTDB): domain Bacteria; phylum Actinomycetota; class Actinomycetes; order Mycobacteriales; family Mycobacteriaceae; genus Rhodococcus. The sequence continues at coordinate 24,664 of JAEZDV010000323.1, forward strand.
AGGTCAAGATCCTCTCCACAGGCGGCATGATCGACGCCGCCCGCGAAACCGGCGCGAAGCAAGTTCTCGTCGCCACCGAGGTCGGCATGCTGCACCAGCTGCGTAAGGCGGCACCGGGTATCGACTTCCAAGCCGTCAACGACCGCGCGTCGTGCCCGTACATGAAGATGATCACGCCCGCAGCTCTCCTGCGGTGCCTCCAGGAAGGCAAGGACGAGGTGCACGTCGCTCCCGACGTCGCCGAACGTGCCCGCCTGTCGGTTCAGCGCATGATCGCCATCGGAAACCCGGGCAGCGGCGAGTGACCACCGGCCCGAGCCGGGTGGCATGGGAGGACCATGCCGACCTCGTCGTGATCGGCGGTGGGGTCGCCGGCCTCACCGCCGCACGGGCCTCGTCCCGGCGTGGGATGCGGGTGCTCACGCTCAGCAAGGGCGGACCCACCGACACCTCCACCCAGTACGCGCAGGGTGGTATCGCCGTCGTCGCACCCGTCGGTGACACGGTCGACGCGCACGTCGCCGACACCCTCGCGGCAGGCGGCGGGCTGTGCGACGAGGATGCTGTGCGGTCGATCGTCTCGGCGGGCCCCGACGCGGTCGCCGCGCTGAGCGATCTCGGTGCGGTGTTCGACATCGGACGGGACGGGACTGTCGCGCGCACCCGTGAGGGCGGGCACAGTATCCGCCGCATCATCCACGCCGGTGGCGACGCGACCGGCGCCGAGATCCAGCGGGCGCTCAACGCTGCGGGTCTGCCGGTGCTTTTCGGCGCCGCCGCGGCACGGATTCTCACCGATGCCCGGGGCGTGACCGGGGTGCTCGTGTTCGACGACCGAGGCGCGGGCGTCGTCCACACTCCGGCCGTGCTGCTGGCCACCGGAGGGCTGGGGCAACTGTATGCATGCAGCACCAATCCGCCCGGCGCGACGGCCGACGGCATCGCGCTCGCCCTCGGTGCGGGCGCCGGGGTCGCGGATCTCGAGTTCGTGCAGTTTCACCCCACCGTGCTGTTCGCCGCCGGAGGCGTGGGACGACGGCCTCTCATCAGCGAAGCGGTCAGAGGAGAAGGCGCCCGCCTGGTCGATTCAGAGGGCAGGTCGGTCACCGACGGTGTCCATCCCCTGGGTGACCTGGCGCCGCGCGACGTGGTTTCCCGCGCGATCGCGGCGCGGCTCGCCGACCTCGGCGAAGACCATGTATTCCTCGATGCACGCAACCTCGGCGGCTTCGCGAACCGGTTCCCGACCATCACCGCGATGTGTGCGGACGCGGGGCTCGATCCCGCCCGCGATCTGCTGCCCGTCGCACCGGCCGCGCACTATTCGTGTGGCGGCGTCGTCACCGACGTCCACGGCCGCACCCGGATTCCCGGGCTCTACGCGGCCGGGGAAGTCGCCAGGACCGGATTGCACGGAGCCAACCGTCTGGCCTCCAACAGCCTGCTGGAAGGCCTGGTGCTCGGCGAACGCGCCGGGATCGCCGCCGCCGTCGAGCGCGGTGGCCTCCGCGTGGAGGTGCACGAGGCGCCGACGCCGGCGCCGATCCTGCCCCGGCTCGACCGGAGCGCACTGCAGCACCTGATGACGCGGCACGCCTCCGTCGTCCGCGACGCGGACGGACTCGCCGCCGCATCGATGGCCCTCGACTCCGCTCCGGTATCCGTATGCACCGACCCGGCGAGCCTCGAAGACGCCGCCCTCACCGTGACTGCGCGGATGCTCGTCCGGGCAGCGCAGCGCCGCACAGAGTCACGCGGGTGCCACACTCGCAGCGACCATCCCGTGCCGGACCGGGCGTGGGCGCACAGCCTCGAACTAAGGCTCGACAGCGACGGCGAACCGGCCGTCACGACCCCGCAACTGACAGGAGCGAACTGACATGGCCACCGCTCTGCCCGCAGTCCTCGATCTCGACGAGACCCGGGCCCTGGTGGTGCGCGCCCTCGACGAGGACCTGCGCTACGGACCCGACATCACCTCGGATGCGACCGTGCCCGCAGACGCGACCACCACCGCCTCGGTCGTAGCCCGGCAGGCCGGCACGATCGCCGGTCTCGACGTCGGTCTCCTGGTCCTCGACCAGGTGATCGGGCCGAACCACTACCGTGTGGTCGACCGCGCCGAGGACGGCCATCGCGTCGTACCCGGCGAATCCGTGCTCACCGTGGACGCGCCTACCCGCGGGTTGCTCACCGCCGAACGGACCATGCTCAACCTGCTGTGCCACCTGTCGGGCATTGCGACCGCCACGTCGCACTGGGTCGACGCGGTGCGCGGCACCGAAGCAAAGATCCGCGACAGCCGCAAGACGCTGCCCGGCCTTCGCGCATTGCAGAAATATGCGGTGCGCGTCGGGGGCGGCGTGAACCACCGGATGGGGCTCGGCGACGAGGCGCTCATCAAGGACAACCACGTCGCGGCCGCAGGGTCGGTCGTCGCAGCACTGCGCGCCGTCCGGGAACACGCACCCGGCATTCCCTGTGAGGTCGAGGTCGACACTCTCGAACAGTTCGACGAGGTGCTCGCCGAGAACGTCGACCTGATCCTGCTCGACAACTTTCCGCTGTGGCAGACCCAGATCGCGGTGCAGCGTCGAAACACCAGCGCGCCGCAGACCCGGCTCGAATCGTCGGGGGGTCTGTCGCTCGACGTCGCCGCCGACTATGCCCGCACCGGAGTCGATTTCCTCGCAGTCGGTGCGCTCACTCATTCGGTGACCGTGCTCGATCTCGGGCTCGACATGTAGTCGTCAGCGCCCGGTCAACCCGCGGATCAGAGGACCTGCGGGAAGCGAGGCGAACAACCTCGTTTCGTCGCGCAGCGAGGTGTCCTCGTCGAGAAAACGCAGCACCGGAGCCGCCGACCCACGCGCGAACAACGCGGCGAACAGTTCCTCGAGGAAGCTCGGACGACCGAGCACTGCGGTGAGCAGCGCGCGATCGTAGCGGGCGAAACGGTTGTGTCGCTTGGGAAGATCGAACGGGTGCCCGTGCTGCGCGAACGACCGCGCGATTGCTTCGCAGTCGCGTTGGATGTGCTCGTAGGCATAACCACTGCTCGCTTTGAGCAATCCGGCGGCCGCTCCGATCCGCATCATGCGGCCGCCGGTGCGCTCGGCCGGCCGCGCCACCAGCGGCAGGCGCGCGTGCTCCGACGCCCCGATCTCGTAGGTGCTCTCCCCGACTCCGAGGACCTCGGAGAAATAGACGGAAATCGCAGCGAGGTGCACGTCGGCGGGCACGCCCGGGGTATCCGGATCGAGAAAACAGACGTGCTCGACGAGCGCGTGATGGGCGTCCGTGGGGAGTACGTACACGAACGACGCCCGGTCGGTCTGATCCGTGCGGAAGTCGAACAACACCGGCACATGCGGGTCGAACAATGGATCGTCTGCGCGGATACGCACCCCGAGGAAATCGAGGGCGGCATCCGCGTGGGAATCGACCGCCACCGGACCGCGTGCGTCGAACACCCAGTCGGGCCGCAACTCTCGGCCGTCGTCGAGAACCACGCGTGGCCGCTCCAGGTAATCCCCTGTGCTGCCGCCGTCGACATCGACGACCCGCCCGGCCGACGACCCCACATCGGGTACCGGGTCGGTGTGGCGGCGCACCGCCGCCACCAGGGCAGCCCCGTGCACCACGCGATACCGGTAGTCGCCCAGTGCGAGGGTGCGGTCGTGCCCGCCTGCCACGACACGCATCCGATCGAAGACCTCGGTGGCCGCGGAATCGAGCAACCCGGTGCGTCGTGTCCACGACGCCCACGAGGCGGCGGTGATGTCGTGCACGCCGTCGTCGACGACCACGACCGGCCCCGGCCGTGGAGGGGTGGCGGCGAGATGCGCGGCGAGCGAGAGTCCGCTCAGGCCACCGCCGAGGATCGCGATGCCGCCGTTCAGCGGACCGTCCCAGGTTCGAAGACTCACCGGCCCTCCGTTCGTCGCGGTTGGCGCCCATTGTCCGGTACCGGCACCGCCGATGCAGCGGTATTGCCTCCGGGGGTATTGCCTCCGGGCGAAACCCGCACGTCGTGCCGAGTCCCGGAACTGTGGCGTTCCGGACCGTGGCCGAACCATCTGCGGTACAAATATGAATCCGAGTTCAGCAATGTCGGTCAGCGGGGTTGGGGCGGCCCCGCGCGGAGCACAGTTCTCGTCGACGGGGGCGGAAAGATTGACGATGCGGTTACCGATGGCACCGACCGATTCGATGTTCCTGCTGGGTGAGTCTCCCGACCACCCGATGCACGTGGGTGGACTGTTGCTGCTTCAGCCTCCCGAGGGATCCGACGCCACAGAGTTGAGGACCCGGTTCGACGAAGCGCTGCGCCGCGAGGATCCCGCTGCGCCGTTGTGGCGCAAGCGGCCCGTCCGGTCGGTGACGACGCTGGGACAGTGGGCCTGGGAAGAAGATCCGCGATTCGACATCGAGTACCACGTGCGGTTCAACGCCCTGCCGGAACCGGGCACCACCGAGGCGTTGTGGGAACTCGTGTCCCGGCTGCATGCCGGGCTTCTCGATCGCACCCGGCCGCTCTGGGAGATGCACCTCATCGAAGGACTGGCCGACGGGCGCTACGCGCTCTACGTGAAGATCCACCACGCGCTGGCCGACGGCATCGGCGCCATGCGGCTGTTGCGACGCGCCCTCGGCACCGATCCGGCCGAGACCGGCATGCCCGCACCGTGGGTGGCGTCCGACGCGACACCGCCCGCACGCTCCACGGTCGCCTCGGCCATCGGATGCCCGGGTCACGTCGGGCGCGCCGCCCGCGGCGCGACTTCGGAAGTGCTGACGGTCGCCACCGGCGCACTGTCCCTCGTTCCGGCGCTGGTCGGAACCGTGGACCGTGCCCTGCACGACCGCGGCGGTGCGCTGTCGCTCGTCGCACCCCACACCATCCTCAACGACCAGATCTCCGGTTCGCGGCGGTTCGCGGCCCGCTCGTGGTCGCTCGAACGTCTCCGCCTGGTAGCCAAACTCACCGACAGCACGATCAACGACGTGGTCCTCGCCCTGTCGTCGGGCGCTCTGCGGACCTACCTTCTCGAACACGACGCTTTGCCCGAACGTTCGCTCGTCGCGATGGTCCCGGTCGCCCTCCGGAGCAAACAGTCCGGTAACGACATCGCGGTACTGATGTGCGACCTCGGAACCAAGCACCCGGACCCGGAGCAACGGCTCGAACGGGTGCGGACTTCGATGATCGAGGGCAAGCATGCGATGCAAGGGATGACCAAGATCGGCCGCCTCGCCGCGAGCGCGGTCGGGGTCGCTCCCGTCGCGCTCGGTGTCCTCACCGGTAACCGAGCGGTGCCGTGGACACCGTTCAACGTCATCGTCTCCAACGTGCCCGGTCCCGAGGAACCGCTGTACTGGAACGGCGCCCGTGTCGACGCGCTGTATCCCCTGTCGGTGCCGGTGGACGGTCAGGCGCTCAACATCACGTGCACCAGCACCGACGACGAGATCGCGTTCGGGCTGACCGCGTGCGGCCGCACGGTGCCCGACCTGTCGCGTCTGCTCGAT
>JAEZDV010000352.1 GCA_023417985.1 Actinomycetes bacterium
TCGGACTGCGGCCGGGTCAGACGCAGACGTGCGATGCGGCGCCCGTCGAGTTCGGTGACGGTCAGGCTGTTGCCGTCGAGCACGACACTTTCGCCCACCTGCGGCAGATGGTCGAGGCGGTACAGGAGGTAACCCGCGACCGTCTCGTACGGGCCTTCGGGAAGGGCGATGCCGGTCTGCCGGGTGAAATCCTCGACGTGGAGCAGTCCGTCGATGTCGTCGGATGCCGCCGCCGGCGTACCGGTTCCCGAAGTGGCGACGCCGGGCGACCCGTCGACCGGGTCGAACTCGTCTCCGATCTCACCGACGATCTCCTCGACGATGTCCTCCACCGTGACGATTCCTGCGGTGCCTCCGTACTCGTCGGCGACGAGGGCGATCTGCGCGTTGCCGCGCCGCATGACCGTCAAGGCGGCGAGGGCGGGTTTGGACCCCGGCAGAGCGACGATGGGTCTGCAGAGATCCGCGACGGTGCCCAGGGAGCGTTCGGCGAGCAGCAGGTCGCGAAGATGCACGAATCCGATGACGTGATCCGCACTTTCGGCGATGACGGGATACCGCGTATGGCCGAGACCGAGCGCAAGCGCCTGGGCGTCGGGGATCGTCGTGTCGGCGCGCAGGAAATCCACTTCGGTGCGCGGCTGCATCACCTCGGACAGGTTCCGTGAGCCGACGTCGAAAACCTCGGTGAGCACGCTGCGTTCGTCTTCCGGCAGCTCCTCGTGGCTGACGAGCATGTCGCGCAGTTCCTCATGGGTGATCTGCTCGTTCTTGAGCGACGGATCGGCCCCGAGAAGGCGCACGAGCGCGTCCGTGGAGACCGAGAGCAGCCAGATGACCGGGCGCATGATGCTCGCGAAGCGGTCGAGCGCCGGAGCCGTGGCCAGCGCCATCCCGGTGGACCGCTGCAACGCGATGCGCTTGGGCACCAACTCACCGAGCACCAAGGACAGGTAGGCGATGACCAAGGTGGTACCGACGAGAGCGAGTGCGTCGGCAACCGCAGGTCCGAGCCCCCAGCCGCGCAGTGTCGGTGCCACATCGGGAGCGAGGGTGGATGCACCGAAGGCTGCGGAGAAAAACCCGGCGACGGTGACGCCGATCTGCACGGCGGACAGGAACCGGTTGGGGTTGCGCGCGAGGGCGGCGGTCCGGCGACCACGCCCGCCACGGCGGGCCAACTCCCGAAGCTGGCTCTCCCGCAACGACACCAAGGCCATCTCGGTAGCGGCGAACACCCCGCCCACGAGGACGAACAGCAGCACCGCCCCCACGTTGACGAGCGTGCCGCCCGTCATACCGCGGGCCTGCGGTGAATGCGGCGGGACTGAGATCTCGGGTCGTGGTCCAATGTTCCGCGCTCCTCGCCGGGGACGTTTCAGTCTAGGCAGAGGAGACGGCGCCACGGAACACTACGACGCGGGAGTACTCACTCCCACTCGATGGTTCCCGGCGGCTTGCTCGTCACGTCGAGCACGACCCGGTTGACCTCGGCTACCTCGTTCGTGATCCGGGTGGAGATACGCTCGAGCGTCTCGTACGGCAATCGCGTCCAGTCGGCGGTCATCGCGTCTTCGCTGGAGACGGGACGCAGCACGATCGGGTGACCGTAGGTGCGGCCGTCGCCCTGCACACCCACGCTGCGCACGTCGGCCAGCAGCACGACCGGACACTGCCAGATCTGGTTGTCGAGGCCGGCGGAGGTGAGTTCCTGACGCGCGATGGAGTCGGCGCGACGCAGGATCTCGAGTCGCTCGCGGGTGACCTCGCCGATGATGCGGATACCGAGACCCGGGCCGGGGAACGGCTGCCGGCCCACGATTTCTTCGGGCAGGCCGAGCTGACGGCCGACGGCGCGCACTTCGTCCTTGAACAGCAGGCGCAGCGGTTCGACGAGCGAGAACTGGAGGTCCTCGGGCAGACCACCGACGTTGTGGTGGCTCTTGATGTTGGCGGTGCCGGATCCGCCACCCGACTCGACGACGTCCGGGTAGAGCGTGCCCTGGACGAGGAACTCGACGGTTTCACCCTTCTCGGCGCCCTCGCCGAGCACCTCGGCCACCGCGCCCTCGAAACTGCGGATGAATTCGCGGCCGATGATCTTGCGCTTGGTTTCGGGGTCGGTGACGCCGGACAGTTCCCGGAGGAAGGTCTCGGAGGCATCCACCGTGACGAGTCGCGCGCCGGTGGCGGCAACGAAGTCCTTCTCGACCTGCTGGCGCTCGCCTTCACGCATCAGGCCGTGGTCGACGAACACACAGGTCAGGCGGTCACCGATCGCGCGCTGCACGAGTGCAGCCGCGACCGCGGAGTCGACGCCGCCGGACAGTCCGCAGATCGCGCGTCCGTCACCGACCTGGGCACGGACCTGCTCGATGAGCGACTCTGCGATGTTGGCTGCCGTCCAGCTGCCGGGGATACCCGCGATGTCGTGCAGGAATCGGCTGAGGACCTGCTGTCCGTGCGGCGAGTGCAGTACCTCGGGGTGGTACTGGACGCCTGCGAGTCTCCGTGCACGGTCTTCGAACGCTGCGACCGGGGCACCGGTGCTCGTCGCGGTGACCTCGAAGCCCTCCGGGGCTGCGGTCACTCCGTCGCCGTGGCTCATCCACACCGGTTGCGTCGCAGGCAGTCCGTCGTGCAGGACGCCGCCGGAGACCTGTAGATCGGTACGACCGTATTCGCGGGCGCCGGTGTGGCCGACGGTGCCGCCGAGCGCCTGTGCCATCGCCTGGAAGCCGTAGCAGATTCCGAAGACCGGAACGTCGAGGTCGAAGAGCTTCGGATCGAGCCGGGGTGCGCCGTCTTCGTAGACGCTGGAAGGACCACCGGAGAGCACCACCGCGAGCGGATCCTTCGCGGCGATCTCTTCCACGGTGGTCGTGTGGGGCACGACCTCCGAGTAGACGTTCGCCTCGCGGACGCGCCGCGCGATCAGCTGCGCGTACTGGGCTCCGAAGTCGACGACGAGGACCGGTCTGGACTGCTGGGTTTGCGACACCCGAACAGTCTAAGCGGCCGCGCCGGGTGCTCCCGACGCGGCCGGACCGCTACGACGGTCAGGCGGCCCCGGTCGAGCCGGTGATCTCGACGATGGGCAGATGCAGCGCACCGGGAGCGCCCTCGGGGACCACCGGATTCTTCGGCGCGATCGGCTGCAGCCTGCGGTACGGCTCGCTCTGGGCCGGGCGTTGGTCCTGCTCACCCTTGTTCGGCCAGAGCGCTGCCGCGCGTTCTGCCTGCGCTGCGATGGTCAGCGACGGGTTCACGCCGAGATTCGCCGACACTGCGGCTCCGTCCGCGATGCTGAGAGTCGGGTAACCGTAGACCCGCTGGTACGGATCGATCACACCGTGCTCGGGGTCCGTCCCGATGACGGCCCCGCCCAGGAAGTGAGCGGTGAGCGGAATGTTGAAGATCTCGCCCCACGTGCCTCCGGCGACTCCGTCGATCTTCTCGGCGATGCGCCGGGTGGCTTCGTTGCCGGCGGGGATCCAGGTGGGGTTGGGCTGACCGTGGCCCTGCTTGCTGGTGACCTTCCGCCTGCCGAGGGGACTCTTCTTCGTGTACGTCGTGATGGAGTTGTCCAGGTTCTGCATGACGAGTGCGATGATCGTGCGTTCGCTCCAGTTGCGCACCGACAACATGCGCAGCATCTTCCGCGGATTCTTCGCCACCTGGCCGAGGAACTTGACCCAGCGCGGTGTCGGGCCGTCGCCGTCGGTCATCAGGGTCTGCAACAGGCCCATCGCATTCGAGCCCTTGCCGTAGCGCACGGGTTCGATGTGGGTGTCGGGTGTCGGATGGAACGACGACGTGATCGCGACGCCCTGGGTGATGTCCAGATCCGGGTTCACCGCGTACATGCCCGCTCCGACGATCGACTCGGAGTTGGTGCGGGTCAGTTCGCCGACGCGATCGGAGAGCGCGGGCAGCGCACCGGTGTCCTTGAGGTGGTGCAGCAGATGCTGGGTGCCCCACGTACCGGCAGCGAGCACGACGTGGGACGCCGTGTAGGTCCGGCGGCCCTTGCGCACCCACGCGCCGGTGCGTTGGGTGATCACGTCCCACGTACCGTCGCGTGCCTCGCGCAGATCGGTGACGGTCGTCAGCGGGATGATCTCGGCCCCTGCGCTTTCCGCAAGTCCGAGGTAGTTCTTGACCAACGTGTTCTTCGCTCCGTGGCGGCACCCGGTCATGCACTCGCCGCACTCGAGGCAGCCGGCGCGGTCCGGACCGACGCCACCGAAGTAGGGGTCGGGCACGGTGCGGCCGGGCTCACCGAAGTACACCCCCACGGGGGTCTGGATGAAGGTGTCACCCACCCCCATGTCGTCCGCGACGGATTTGATGACCTTGTCCGCCGCGGTCATCCGGCCGTACTGCACGACGCCGAGCATCCGGCGTGCCTGGTCGTAGAAGGGGCTCAGTTCGTCGTGCCAGTCGGTGATGCCGGCCCACTGACGGTCCTCGAAGAACGCCGCAGGCGGCTTGTAGAGGGTGTTGGCGTAGTTGAGTGAGCCGCCACCGACTCCCGCACCGGCGAGGATCAGGCAGTCGCGCAACAGATGCACACGCTGGATGCCGAAGCAGCCGAGTTTCGGTGCCCACAGAAACCGCCGAAGGTCCCAGCTGGTCTTCGCGAAGTCGGCGTCGGCGAAGCGGCGTCCTGCTTCGAGGATCCCGACCTTGTATCCCTTTTCCACCAGTCGAAGCGCGGTGACGCTTCCGCCGAACCCGGATCCGACGATGAGAACGTCGAAGTCCGTAACTCGCTGCTGACTCAAGGCAACCTCCACCGAACGGTATTCGTTACCGGCCAGTATGCACTCTGGCCGTGTGACTACCGGCACAAGGCAACCCTAACCGTAACCGGGAGTTGCACCAAGACCGGGAGTTGCAGAGACAGCTGTGGCCGGAGGCCACTCGCGCAGACGAAGCGCAGGTGACATCCGGCCACGGTGAAGCCGAGCGGGAAACTGGCGGTCAGGCTCGCACCGAAAGGCCCACCTTCTGGAATTCCTTGAGGTCCGAGTATCCGGCCTTGGCCATCGACCGGCGCAGCCCGCCGACGAGATTGAGCGAACCGAAGGGATCATCCGAGGGGCCCGAAAGAACACGATCGAGACTGGGGCGATCGTCGTATGCGACCTGGAGTACCGAACCGCGAGGCATCGACGGGTGCGCGGCCACCGACGGCCAGTACCAGCCGTGCCCGGCGGCCTCGGCTGCCACCGCGAGCGGAGCACCGAGCACCGCGGCGTCGGCACCGCAGGCGATGGCCTTCGCCAGGTCGCCGGCCGTCTCGATGTCACCGTCCGCGATCACGTGGACGTATCGACCGCCGGTTTCGTCGAGATAGTCACGACGGGCGGCCGCGGCATCGGCGATCGCCGTCGCCATCGGGATTCCGATACCGAGGGACGCACTCGTCGTCGTCGCCTCCGTGGTCGAACCGAAACCGACGATGACGCCCGCGGCGCCCGTCCGCATCAGGTGCAACGCCGTCCGATGGTCACTCACACCACCGGCGACCACGGGCACGTCGAGTTCGGAGATGAAGGTCTTCAGGTTGAGCGGCTCGTCCTCGCCGTGCGCCACGTGCTCGGCGGAGATGATCGTGCCCTGCACGACGAGCAGATCGATGCCTGCCTTCACGAGCGCGGGGGTCAGCGCCCGGGCATTCTGCGGGCTCACCCGCACCGCAGTGGTCACACCCTCGTCGCGCACCTGCGCGACCGCAGCGGCCAGCAGGTCGGGCTTGAGCGGCGCGGCATGCAGCTCCTGCAGATACCGGACCGCGGCGCTCGGATCGGGATCCGAGTCGGCGATCGCCGCGAGGCGGGTGATCACGGCGTCGACGTCGGCGTGCCGGCCCCACAGACCCTCGCCGTTGATGACGCCGAGGCCCCCGGCCTTGCCCAGGGCCACCGCGAACGACGGCGAGACCAGCGCGTCGGTGGGATGCGCGAGGACCGGGATGTCGAACCGGTACGCGTCGAGCTGCCAGGCAGTCGACACCTCCTTGGACGAACGCGTCCGCCGGGACGGCACGATGTCGATGTCGTCCAGTTCGTAGGTGCGGCGAGCCGTGCGGCCCATGCCGATTTCAACGAGGTCGCGCACGCGCGCCCCTTTCTCCTGATTGACGGTGCTCCCGTCACACCTGAGACGGGACCTGCTGCGGACTCGATGCCCTACCGGGCAGCGTAGTTCGGTGCCTCCGCGGTGATCGTGATGTCGTGCGGGTGGCTCTCTTTCAGACCCGCCGCGGTGATCTGGACGAACTGAGCTTTCTGCAGTTCCTCGATCGTCGACGCCCCCGTGTAGCCCATGGCGGCCCGGAGACCGCCGATGAGCTGGTGGGTGACCTGCTGCAGCGGTCCGCGGAACGGAACGCGGCCCTCGATCCCTTCCGGGACGAGCTTGTCCTCGGACAGCACGTCGTCCTGGAAGTAGCGGTCCTTCGAGTACGACTTCGCCTCGCCGCGGCTCTGCATCGCGCCGAGCGAACCCATTCCGCGGTAGCTCTTGAACTGCTTGCCGTTGACGAGGATCAGCTGGCCGGGCGACTCGGTGGTGCCGGCGAGGAGCGAGCCGAGCATCGCGGTCGACGCACCGGCTGCGAGGGCCTTGGCCACGTCACCGGAGAACTGCATGCCACCGTCGGCGATGACCGGCACACCGTGGGCCCGCGCGACCGTCGAGGCCTCGAGGATCGCGGTGATCTGCGGCGCACCCACACCCGCGACGACACGCGTCGTGCAGATGGAACCGGGGCCGATGCCGACCTTCACGGCGTCGACGCCGGCCTCGATGAGCGCTGCGGTGCCCTGCCGGGTCGCGACGTTGCCGCCGATGATCTGTACGCGGTCGCCGACCTCGGCCTTGAGCTTGGAGATCATCGACAGGACGTTCGACGAGTGGCCGTGCGCGCTGTCGACCACGAACACGTCGACGCCCGCGTCCGCCAGCGTCATGGCCCGGGTCCACGCGTCGTCACCGACACCGACCGCCGCACCGACGAGGAGACGGCCGTCGCGGTCCTTGGTGGCATTGGGATGCTGCTCGGTCTTGACGAAATCCTTGACGGTGATCAAGCCGGTGAGCTTGCCCTGTCCGTCGACGATCGGCAGTTTCTCGATCTTGTGGCGACGCAGAAGCCCGAGTGCTGCCTCCGCGGTGACGCCTTCGCGTGCAGTGACGAGCGGCGACTTGGTCATCACCTCGAAGACGGGACGGTTCTGGTCGACCTCGAACCGCATGTCGCGGTTGGTGATGATGCCGACGAGCTGACCGTCGTCGTCGGTGACGGGGAGACCCGAGATGCGGAAGCGCGCGCACTTCGCGTCGACCTCGGCGAGCGTGTCGGTGGGCTTGCATGTCACCGGATCGGTGACCATGCCGGCCTCGGATCGCTTCACCGTCTCGACCTGCGCCGCCTGGACGTCGGCGGGCATATTGCGATGCAACACGCCCATGCCGCCCACCCGCGCCATTGCGATGGCCATCCGAGACTCGGTGACGGTGTCCATCGCGGAGCTCACCAGTGGTGTCCGCAGGCGGATCTCGCGTGTCAGCTGGCTCGAGGTGTCGACCTTGCTCGGGACGACGTCCGATGCAGCCGGTAGCAGCAGCACGTCGTCGAAGGTCAGTCCCAACATGGCGACCTTCTCGGGGTCGTCACCGCCGGTGTGCACATGCCCTCCGGTACTACTCATGCGGTTCGGACCCTCCGTGACGATCGATGGGTGCGGACGACAAACCGTCCGGCAACGGGAAATTGTGGTGTGCGGCGGTGCCCACCTGCAGGACCCGCCGCCGCGGCTTTCCCCTTCCGGCGCTGTCGGAGAGGGGTTGCACGCACGTGTCCATGGTATCTGTTGGCCGGAGCCGTCCTCCGCCAACCCTGGCACCCTGGCCTTTCCGGCGCAGATCGGATGCGGGATACGGTCGGGTTCCGGCGTGTCCGGGCCGTACCGCTGGCGCAGAACCCCTCGGGCTGCGTACCGTGGAGTCGTGCGTGATCAGTTGCCCCCCGGGCTTCCCCCGGACCCGTTCGCAGGAGATCCCGACGATCCGTCCGCCGCTTTGGACGCGATCGAGCCGGGACAGCCACTCGACCCTGCCGAGCGACTCGCGGTGGAAGAGGACCTCGCCGACCTCGCGGTCTACGAGGCATTGCTGGCCCCACGCGGGGTCCGCGGTCTCGTCGTCTGCTGTGAGGACTGCCACCAGGATCACTACCACGACTGGGACATGCTCCGCGCGAACCTTCTGCAGTTGCTCGTCGACGGCACGGTGCGCCCGCACGAACCGGCGTTCGATCCCGCACCCGACGCATACGTCACCTGGGACTACTGCCGAGGGTATGCCGACGCCTCGATGAACGAGGCATTGCCGGTCGATCCCTACGGACGCGAACCC
>JAEZDV010000070.1 GCA_023417985.1 Actinomycetes bacterium
GGACCGGAAAGCGCAAGCTTTCCGGTCCCTCTTCGTGTCAGGCGCGAACAGTCAGTTGCGAGCGTCCGGGCCGCGGACCACGACGTTTCGCCGGATCTCCAGAACCAGTCTCTCCCGCAGCCCCGCCGGGGCGTGCTCGCCGCCGCACTTGCGGCTCAGAAGGGATTTGATCTTCTCCTCGATGCCGTAGGCCTCGAGGCAGGCCCCGCAGTCGTCGAGGTGCTGCTGGAGTCTCGCTCGCGCATCCCCGTCACACTCGGAATCCAGCAACAGATACACGTCCGCAATGACCGCAGAGCAGTCCAACCGCTCGTCGTCTGTCGGCTCGCTCACTGCGAGACTCCCTTCCTGTTCTCGCTCTTGTCGGTCGGATCACCCGCGCCCGGGCCCGCGCCGGATGCGGCGTCGACGGCACCCCTGCGGTTGAAGCCGCGTTCGCGCGCCACGTCGCCGAGCAGGCCGCGCAGTTGCTTGCGCCCGCGATGCAGGCGCGACATCACGGTGCCGATGGGGGTGCCCATGATCTCCGCGATGTCCTTGTAGGGGAAGCCCTCGACGTCCGCGTAGTACACCGCCATGCGGAACTCTTCGGGCAGTTCCTGCAGTGCCGCCTTGATGTCGTCGTCGGGCAGCGCGTCCAGCGCCTCGACCTCGGCCGACCGCAACCCCGTCGACGAGTGCTCGGCTGTCGCCGCGAGCTGCCAGTCGGTGATCTCGTCCGTCGGATACTGCGCGGGTTGCCGCTGCCGTTTCCGGTAGGAGTTGATGTACGTGTTCGTCAGGATGCGGTACAACCACGCCTTGATGTTCGTGCCCTCACGGAATGACGTGAAGGCAGAAAACGCCTTGATGTACGTCTCCTGGACGAGATCTTCGGCGTCGGCAGAATTGCGGGTCATCCGCAACGCCGCACCGTAGAGCTGGTCGAGCAGGGGCAGTGCCTCACGCTCGAACCGTTCGGCCAGTTGTTCGACAGACTGCTCGACCACACCGATCCCTTCACCGACGTTCTCCGTGAAGGCTACCGGTCCTGTCCCGACGGGACGGGGCGGGCAAAGGATTGCCAACGGGTCTCCGATCCTCGAACTGCAGCGATCGCGCCGGGCGGCACGTCCGAAAGGGTCAACACGTCACATACCGGGCTTGTTCCCCCGACCACGGTGAAGCTGCGAGCCGGAACCCGATCCGGGCGGGTCCGCAGCAGGTCCTTCTCGCTCGGGGTGCTTCTCGACACGCGACCGCCGGTGCCTCCTGGGTACGCTTTCGCAGTGACCCTCCGCATCCGTCGTGCAGATTTCTCCGATCCCAGGCTGACCGCATTCCTGCAAGCCCATCTCGACGAGCTCGCCCCAACGGCACCCCCGGAAAGCCGCCACGCCCTCGACCTTCGCGGTCTCCAGCAGCCGGGGGTACGGCTCTGGGTCGGCGAGGTGGACGGGGGCATCGCAGCAACGGGTGCCCTCGCCGCACTCGGGCCCGGGCATGAAGAGCTCAAGTCCATGCGGACGGACCCACGCCGGCGTGGTGAGGGATTGGGCCGGCTGATGCTGCGCCACCTGCTGGACGACGCCACCTCCCGGGATGTCCGGCAGGTTTCGCTCGAGACGGGAAGCACGGAGTTCTTCGCGCCGGCGCGCGCACTGTATGCCGGTGCGGGCTTCACCGTCTGTCGGCCCTTCGGTGATTACCGGGATGATCCCCACAGCGTCTTCATGACATTGCACCTGCCGCTGCTGCCGCAGCCCGCGCTCCTCGAGCCGAGTGCGCCCCCTCTGCTTGCACAGCGCGCGCGACAGTAGTGATGCTCTTACCTAAGGTGAGCGCATGGCTTCGACGTCGACCCCTGCCACGACGCTGCTCACGCGCGCGAACGTGCCCCACGTCGTCCACGAATACCCCCACGACCCCCGGGCAGGCTCCTTCGGATCCGAGGCGGTCGAGGCACTCGCCGAACGTCTCGGTGTGGAACCCGCCCAGATCTTCAAGACGCTCGTCATCGCCCTCCCGGGCGGCAAGCTGGGTGTCGCGGTGATACCCGTCCCCGAGACCCTGTCGCTCAAGGCGGCGTCCGCGGCACTCGGCGGCGGCAAAGTTGCGATGGCCGAGCGAGCCGACGCCGAACGTGCGACGGGCTACGTCCTCGGCGGGATCTCCCCGCTCGGACAGCGCAAACGCCTACCGACGGTGATCGACGCGTCGGCGGGGCAATGGGACAAAGTGCTGTGCAGCGCGGGCCGGCGCGGCCTCGAGATCGAACTCGCACCCGCGGATCTCATTCGCCTGACCGGAGCCGCGGTCGCGCCCGTAGCGGCGGGCCGCTGACCACACCACTGCCGCTTGCCGCAACACCCCGCCGCCGGCCGCACAACCTGTCACTACAGCAGCGCCATCTGGTGCCCGGAGCCGTCGTCGGGCACGAGCAGGTCCGGACCGTTGTTGCGCACACTGTTGACCTTGTCCGACACCCGGCGAATCGCGATCTGCGAGACGGCGTCGACGCTCGGCACGATGAGATCCGGGTGTCCGAGGCTGTCGGGATCGAGCCACGCGTCCCATCGCTGCGGCGGCAGGATCAGGGGCATCCGGGGATGCACATTGCTCAACTGCGCCACCGAGTCCGCGGTCAGGATCGCCGTGCTCACCAACGGGGACGCCTCGGGGTCGCGCGGGTCGCGCCACACGGCCCACAGGCCTGCCATACAGATTCGCGAACCGTCGACCGGCGCCATGAAATACGGCACCTTGCGGGTTCTTCCGTCCGGCGCCGGTTCCACCTGCCACTCGTACCAGCCGTCCATCGGGACGAGACACCGCTTGTAACGGAGCGACTGCGCGAACGACGGCTTGGTCGCCACCGATTCGGACCTGGCATTGATCAACGGGGCGCTCTTGCCCACTTCCTTCGCGAAGGGCGGCACCAGTCCCCAGCGCATCCGCCGGATCCGGCGGCGTGCCGGCACGTCGGAATCGTCGTCGTGCCGGGCCACCACGGTGAGCACGCCGGTGGTGGGGGCGACGTTGTAGTCGGGACGGAATCCGTCGGCGCCCGTCTCGTCGAGCGCGTCGAGTTCCGCCGCAAGAGACGCCGGATCGGCCGTGGACGCGTACCTGCCGCACATGCCACCGAGTGTGGCAGCGACCACCGACACGGCGCACAGCGGGCATGTGGGCGGGTGGGAGTCGATACTCCCGCCGCCGATGGGCGAAGATGGGTGGGTGAGCCTGTGGAAAGCCCCCCGCGCCGTGTCCCCCGTCGACGCGTCCGTGACGCTGCCGGGATCCAAATCGATCACCAACCGAGCCCTCGTACTGGCGGCTCTCGCGGTCGGACCCTCGACCCTCACCGGAGCCTTGCGCAGCCGCGACACCGATCTGATGATCGGGGCACTGCGCTCCCTCGGTGCGACGGTCACCGAGCGTGACGGCGGAACCACCCTCGATGTGGTTCCCGGGTCCCTGCGAGCGGGGTCGGTGGAGTGCGGCCTCGCCGGAACGGTGATGCGGTTCGTCCCGCCGGTCGCGGCCCTCGCCGACGGGGACGTCCGCTTCGACGGCGACGAGCAGGCGCGGTCGCGGCCCATGGGCACGGTGCTCGATGCGCTCCGGGTGCTCGGCGCGGACATCGACGGCGACACCCTGCCCTTCACAGTCCACGGCCGCGCCGGGGTCCGCGGCGGCTCCGTGACGATCGATGCGTCGGGTTCGTCGCAGTTCGTGTCGGGCCTGCTGCTCTCGGCCACGAGGTTCGACGAGGGCGTCACCGTGCACCACGACGGCAAGCCCGTCCC
>JAEZDV010000086.1 GCA_023417985.1 Actinomycetes bacterium
GTGGATCGTCATCGCGGCCAACCAGGACACCGTCTTCCGTCGGCTGTGCGCGGCTATGGACACCCCGGAACTCGCCGACGACCCGCGATTCGCCGACCATCTGGCGCGGGGAGTGAACCAGGACGAACTCGACGACCTCATCGGCGCCTGGGCCGCGACGTGGACGCTCGAGGATCTGCTGGCCCACCTGTCCGCTGCCGGTGTCGTCGCCGGTCCCGTGAACACCATTGCCGAAGTCGTCGAGGATCCGCAGTTCCAGGCGCGCGACATGCTCGTGCCGCACCACGACGAGCGTTCCGGAAGGGATGTTCTCGGTCCCGGCGTGGTGCCGGCCCTCGGCGGGACGCCCGGATCGGTACGCATGGCGGGCGCACCCGTCGCCGGTTACGACAATGCGGCCGTCTACGGCGACGTGCTCGGCCTGAGCGAAGCCGAGCAGGCCGAGCTGCGGGAGCGCGGCATCATCTGAACTCAGCGGATAGGTCGGGAGGCATGTTCATTCGGTGGCGCGCACTCTAAAGTGGAACCTGTTCCAGTCTTCCACCGTCTCCCGAGGAGTGCCGAATGCACACGCCCCTTTGCGACGAACTCGGCATCGAGTTCCCCATCTTCGCGTTCACCCACTGCCGTGACGTCGTCGTCGCCGTATCCAAGGCGGGCGGATTCGGTGTGCTCGGCGCCGTCGGGTTCACGCCCGAACAGCTGGAAGTGGAGCTGAACTGGATCGATGAGCACATCGGCGATCACCCGTACGGTGTCGACATCGTGATCCCGAACAAGTACGAGGGGATGGACACCGACCTTTCGGCCGAAGAACTGACGAAGATGCTGCAGTCGATGGTGCCGAAGGAAACCCTCGAATTCGGGCGCAAGATTCTCACCGACCACGGTGTCCCGCTGCCCGAGGGCGACGATAACGCGTTGCAGCTTCTCGGTTGGACCGAGGCAACGGCCACCCCGCAGGTCGACGTCGCGCTGCAGCATCCGAAGGTCACGCTCATCGCGAATGCGCTCGGTACGCCCCCGGCGGACATGATCGCGCACATCCACGAATCCGGACGCAAGGTCGCTGCGTTGTGTGGCTCGCCCTATCAGGCCCGCAAGCACGCCGATGCCGGTGTCGACATCATCATCGCCCAGGGCGGCGAGGGAGGCGGACACTGCGGCGAGGTCGGCTCCATCGTCCTGTGGCCGCAGGTCGTCAAGGAGGTCGCCCCGATCCCGGTGCTCGCCGCCGGCGGTATCGGCAGCGGCCAGCAGATCGCCGCCGCACTCGCACTGGGCGCGCAGGGTGCCTGGTCGGGCTCGCAGTGGCTGATGGTCGAGGAAGCCGAGAACACCGCGGTGCAGCAGGCCGCATACGCGAACGCCACCAGCCGCGACACCGTGCGCAGCCGCTCGTTCACCGGCAAGCCGTGCCGCATGCTGCGCAACGACTGGACCGAGGCGTGGGAGAAGGAGGGCAACCCGGAACCGCTCGGTATGCCGTTGCAGTACATGGTGTCCGGGATGGCCGTCGCCGCCACCCACAAGTACCCCGACGACTCCGTCGACGTCGCGTTCAACCCCGTGGGTCAGGTCGTCGGCCAGCTCACGAAGGTGGAGAAGACCTCGGCTGTCATCGAGCGCTGGGTGCAGGAGTACCTCGACGCGACCGGCACCCTCGAGCGGCTCAACGAGGCGGCGACCGCCTGACCGTACGCACGGACCGCGGGGTCGGGCCGAACCTGCGGAGTGTTCGAGGGCCGGTCCGGGTCGCATCCGGATCGGTCCTCGAGCCGTTTCGGCGGTCCATCGCTCAGCCGGGCGGGGCGAGCAACCCTTCCAGCGACGAGGCCGAAGATCCGCCGTCCCGGCACAGTTGCACGGTGGGAGCGCGTCGTCCGGGATACTCGATGCACGGCATGTTCCGGGCTCCCCGCACCGCGATCGGTGAATCGGCGGGCAGTTTGCAGTACAGATCAGGCGGGGTTTCGGGTACATCGAGTTCGGTGGGGGAGCGGCGTTGCTCCGGTGGGAGGAACCCGTCGATGCAGGGCGGCGGATCGTTGTACGAATTGACGAAATAGGTGTTCTGCGAGGGGTTGTCGATGTTCGGAAGGCCCGCGGATTGTGTCGACGCCATGATCGACGGGAACAACACCAGGATCTGCTCGAGCGACGGCCGGTAGACGGCCGCCACCTGCTCGACCGTGACGAGATTCGCCAGGAGCAGCGGCAACGTGGGTTCGGCGTCCTCGAACAGCGCCTGCACCTGGGCCGCGGCCGGCGACCCGACACCGAGAAGCATGCGTATGTCGGAGTCGGACTCGCGCAACTGTCCGGTGGTCCCGGACAGCGACGACGCCCATCTCGCGATCGACTCCGAGGACACCACCTGTGTCTCCAGCAGCGGTCCGACCTGATCCAGCAGGGCGGCAGTGCCGTCGATGCCCGCCTGGGCCTCACCGCTGACCGCCGCGGCAGAATCGACGAGAGACCGCAGCACGTCACCGGATTCTGCGACAGCGCTGTGGGTTTCGTCGAGCAGAATGGACAGGCGATCCGGCCCGACCGACTGCAACGTCGCGTCGAGCTGGTCGAGGGTGCCGCCGATCGGATCGGGAACCGTGACATTTTCGCTGGTGACGACGGCCCCGTCGCCCAGGTAGGGCGCTCGGCTGCCCGAGGGCAGGAACTCGACGTACTGCTCCCCGATGGCCGACATGCTGCGGATCTGCACGCTGCTGTCGGCCGGTACGGGCACCCGGGAGTCGAGCGACAACACCGCTTCGGCGCCGCCCGTCGTCATCGTCACCGCCGTGACACGTCCGATCTCGACGCCGCGATAGGTGACGTTCGCGGATGTGTACAGGCCCGCGGCGTCGGTGAGTTCGACCCGTACCTCGTATCTGCCGATTCCGATCAGCCGTGGTACGTCCACGACCCACGCGACCAGCAGTACCGCCGCCACGCCGACCGTGAAGAACACGATGAGCCGGCGCCGCAACCGCACTGCCGGGCTCACCGCGGTGCCTCGGCGACCGGGGGAACGAGCAGCGACACCAGATCCGGGACCGGAACAGAATTTCCGGTGAGAGCGCCCTCGAACGGCGTTCCGAGCAGCAGCGCGTTCTCGAGGGTGGGCAGCGTGAGATCGAGGATGACGGTGCCGTTCGCGTAGTCACCGCGGACAGCGTTGCGATAGGTGTCGATCGGGAACGGGAAGGTCAGCAGGTAGCGCAACGATTCGGTGAGCGAATCGCCGGAAGCGGTGAGCGACGCCAGCACGGGCTCGAGGTCGCGCAGGTTTGCGATCATGTCGTCGCCGCTCGCGTCGACGACCTCGGTGGCGACCCGCCCGAACTGCCCGAGCGCATCGGCGGCACGGGTGAGTTCTCCACGCTGCGAGGCGAGGACGTCCAGCGCAGGTGCGAGTTGGTCCGTGGCCGCGGCGAGTCGTTCGTTGTGGACGGCGACATCCGCGGCGAGCGCATCGATCGATTCCATCGCACTGAGGATTCCATTCTGCTGATCGTCGAGTCCGGCGAGCACCGCGTCGATGCGGGTGAGCAGGGCACGCACCGTCTCCTGCCGTCCGTCCAGCGCAAGGTTCAGTTCACGAGTAATCTCCTGCGCCTGCGCGAGCCCACCGCCGCTGAGGACGAGCGACAGTGACGACAGGGTCTGTTCGGTGGTGGGGAACGCCCCGGATCGCTCGAGGGTAATGACGTCGCCGTCGGAAAGGACGCCGCGCGCGGGCTCTCCGACGGGCGGCGCGAGTTCGACGTGGGCGGAACCCAGCAGGCTCGTCTGCCCGATCTTCGCCCCGGCGTTGGCGGGCAGCACGGTCGAGCCGTCGAGCATCACGGTCACCACGGCGTGCCCACCCCCGAGTTGCAGGTCCGACACCCGTCCCACCGTCACGTCGCCGACGCGCACCCGCGAATTGCGTTCGAGTGTCGTGACATTCGGCATCTCGATGGTGACGGCGAAGGCATCGCCGCCTCGCCCGTGGGTGCCCGGGAGGTCGAGCGAGTTGAGCCCGCGCCAGTCGCATCCCGAGGTGAGGACGACGCCGACGAGAACACCGGCGAGCACCGGGAGCCGGGTCTTCACCGAGTCCCCGGGGTGAGAAGCGCCGTCAGGTCGGTGGGCGACGGAGCGCCGGGGGACGGGATGCTCGGCGGCGCTGCAGGAGCCAGGCCGGGCTCGGAGTACACGAGCTGGTCGGGCAGGGCGCCCACTCCGCGCGTCGGATTGATGCGCACGGGTGGGTATTCCATGGTGAGCAGCGGCAGGATGGGGCCCAGGTATTGCACGCACAGTTCGGACCCGGTGTGTGCGTCGACCTGCTCCGCAGCGGCGAGCGCCGAGCAGATGAACTGGGCAGGGTTCGCGAAGTTGGTGAGGGCGAGTGCCGACACCACGGTATTGTGCGCGGGCTGATAGATGCTCTGCAGGTTCGACAGTGCGGTCGGCGCGACGTGCAGCACCTGCGCGATGCCGTCCCGCTGCTCGGCGAGGGTCCCGGCGAGCACGCTCGTCCGGTCCACGGTGGCGTCGATCTCGCCCCTGTTCTCGCGGACGAACCTCTCGACGTCCACGAGCACGGCGTCCAGGTTCGCGAGGGCAGCACCCATGTCGTCGCGGTTCGCGTCCAGGACTCCGGTGACGGCGGCCAGCCGGTCGTGGAGGGAGACGAGCTGTTCACCACTCATCGACAGCGCCTCGACGAACACGTGCAGGTTGGCGAGGGTGCCGAACAGGTCGTACCGGCCGTCCGAGAGGGTGCGCAACGCAGCAGAGAGTTGCCTGAGCGAGTCGCGGACGTCCGTCCCGTGGCCTTCGGCATTGGCTGCCGCGGTGTCGAGGAGTTCGCCCAGCGGTCCCTGCGGATCGTCGGCGGCCGGTCCGAGCTCGGTGGTCAGGCGCGCGAGCTGGGCGGTGATCTCGTCCCACTCGACCGGAACCGCCGTGCGTTCGAGAGGAATGGTGCCGCCGGGAGCGAGTTCGGGGCCGCCCGTGTACGCCGGGGTCAGCTGAAGGAACCTCGCCGCCACGAGTGTCGGTGCCATGAGCACTGCCTTCGCGTCCGCCGGCACTCGCCGCGCCGCGTCGACGGTGAACGTCACCAGGACGCGGTCGCCGCGCGGCTCGATCGCGGTGATGCGGCCGACCTCGACACCCATGACACGCACGTCGTCGCCGACGTACAGGCCACGACTGGTAGGGAACTCGGCGGAATATTCGTCGTGGGCGCGCCACGGCGCCACCGTGAAGGACACGAGCGCGACAGCCGCGAGGATCAGCAGCGGGACCAGCCATGCCCGCAGCGGTTTGCTCCACGTCACGGTGTGCCTCCCGCGGCACCGATTCCGGCATTGTCGAGCGCTGCCGTGAGCGCGGGTTCGATGATCTGCATGGGCAGCAGGTTCTGGATGTAGGAATTGAAGAACGGACCCGACGCGACCGCCTCCCCGAGTTCCGTGGCGTACGGGCCCAGCCTCCGGATTGCGAGGGCGATGTTCTCCCGGTTGCGATCGAGGATGTCCAGGACCGCATTCACCTTCGTCAGGGCCGGGGTGAGCTGGGCTTCGTTCTCGGCGACCAGGCCGGAGATCTCGGCTGCGAGGGCGTCGACGTGTGCGAACAGGGTGTCGAGTGCGTCCCGTCTCCGGTCCAGTTCTCCGAGAACGAGATCGGCGTCGACGACGAGCGAGTCGATGGCGTCGCTGCGCTCGGCCAGGACGGCGGTGATCGCCTCCGCGTGGGTGAGCAGTTCCCGTAACGACTCGTCCCGCGAGGCCACCGTTTCGGACAACCGCAGCACGCCGTCGACTGCGGCCCCGACGTCGTCCGGGGTCTCTCGAAGGGTGTCGGACAGCACGCGCATCGACGTTCGGAGCTGACCGGTATCGAGGTCGGAGGCGGTGTCGGTGAGATCGCCGAGAGCCTCCGTCAACTGGTACGGGGACGTGGTGCGGTCGACGTCGATGGTGGTGCCCGGTTCGAGGCGTCCAGGTCCTGCGGGCCGGACTCGCAGGTTGCGTGCGCCCAGCGCGGTTGCCGTCGAGATCTCCACGGCGGTATCGGTGCCGAGAACGATCTGTCCGTCGACGGTGAAGGTGACCGCCACCGCGTCGTTGTCGATGTCGATGCCGGTGACCTTTCCCGCATCCTTGCCCGAGACCTGTACGGCGTCGCCGGTGTTCAGTCCGCCGGCGTCCACGAACCGGGCTCGGTACTCGGTCCCGGAATCCAGGAACGGCAACGATCCGATGTTGAGCGCGGAGAGCACGAGCACGATCAGCACACCCGTGCCGATCGACCCGACGGCGGCGGGGTTCATTTCGCGGAACTGCTTCATGCCGGTGCGCACCTCCCCGTCGTCTGTCCGAACAGGGGTGAGGTGACGGTGTTTCCGGAGGGGTCGCTGACCTTGATGAGCATCCCGCAGAGGTAGTAGTTGAAGAACCCACCGTAGGCGCCGAGCCGGGTGAGGGCGGCGTACGCGTCGGGCAGCCGGGTCGCAAGACTCTCGATGGTGTCGCCGCGCGACTCGAGCAGTGCCGCTAGGTTTCCGCTCTCACGGATCGTCCCGGCGAGCGGGGCGCGAGCCTCGGTGAGCAGGCTCGCGACGGTTCCGCTCGCAGTGTCGATGTTCGAGACGGCATCGCCCAGCATCACCGAATCCTCTGCGAGGCCGGACATCAACTCGTGAGCTCGTACCAAGGCCGTGTCGAAGGTGTCCCGATGTGCGGCGAGATTGCCCAGTACAGAGTTCAGGTTCGCGATCACGCTGCCCACCAGCAGATCACGATCGGCGATGGCGGAGGTGAGCGAGGCAGTGTGCATCAGAACGGATTCGACGGTGCCGCCCTGCCCTTGGAGCACGGCGATCAGATCCGCGGACAGGCGATTGACCTGTTCCGGCTCGAGTGCGCGGAACAGCGGCTTGAAGCTGCCGATGAGCACGTCGAGGTCGAGAGCGGGACGGGTACGGTCGGTTCCGATGGTTTCCCCGGCCGTCATGGGTATGAGTTCTCCAGGAGCGTCGGACAGTTCGAGGTAGCGGTCACCGACGAGATTGAGGTAACGCACGGTGGCGACGGTGGCGCGCGTCGGCACGTACACGGATTCGACCTCGAAGGTGACGTCGATGCGGTTGTCTTCGACGAACTCGACCTCCGCGACCCGGCCGACCTCCACGCCGTTCACTCGCACGAACTGCCCCGGCTCGAGACCCGACACGTCGTCGAACAGGGCGTGATAGCGCGTGTAATCACCGAAACGGACGTGCCCGAAGACGACGAACAGACCCGCGAGAGTCATCAGCATGACGAGTGCGTAGATGCCGGCGGCGATTGCGGTGCGGGTCATCTGGGCCCTCCCGACAACAGTTCGAACAGCGATTCGGGCACGAAGACCGGCGAAGTGTTGCCGGCCTCGAACGGGTTGGCCCCGGTATTCGCCACGAGGTACGGCGCCGGCATATCGTCCTCGCCGACGACGGGCAGTGCGCCGCACCGCGGTCCGCCGGTCGCCGCGACCACCGGGAGATTGCGGGGGTATTCGTAGGGGTCCACGCCGAGCAGCAACGTCGAATTGAGCATCATCGACGAACCGTTGCCACCGGACGCCGGTTCGGCGAGTCGGCGGGCACGATCGGCGCCCTGGAAGAAGCACGGCAGCACGGGCGAGTACTCCTCGAGCAACGACGCGGTGGGGCGCAACAGATCGAGGACCTCGACGATCTGCGACGAATTCGGTTCCACCACACGTCGTCCCGCATCGCCCATCCCGATGGTGGCGAGCAGGAGCAGGTCGAGGTCGTCAGCGCGTTCGACGACGGTCGCGCCGGTGGTGGTGAGATTGCCGAGGGAGTCCATCACGGCATCCGTGGCGCCGGCGTAGATGTCGGCGGTGCCTTCGGTGGCGGTGAGGTCGCGCCGGATCACCTCCGTCCGCGGTTCGAGTTGCGCGAGTACCGCCTCGCTGTCGGACAGCGCTTGCCCGAGCGTGTCGCCCTGACCGCGCAACGCGACGGACAAGGCCCCGAGGGTTCGGTTGAGTTTGCCGGGGTCGACGGCCTGCAGCACACCGGAGAGCGATTCGAAGACGGTCTGGGTTTCCACCGTCACGCGCGACGCGCGCAGCACCGCGCCCTCGTCCAGACCCAGCGGGCCGGGAGCGTCCGGCACCGTGAGCGAAACATATTTGGCGCCGAACACGGTGGTCGCGCGGATGTCGGCACCGGCATTCGACGGGATACGCGCGGCATCGGCGGGTTCGAGGCGCAGGACGACGTGGGCACCGTCCGGGGTGTGCCGGACTTCGGAGACGGTGCCGATCTGCACGCCGTGCGCCTTGACCATCGCGCCGCGTTCGAGCATCAGGCCGGTGCGGCCCGTCTCGACCGTCACGGTCACACCGGGGGACAGCGAACCGCGGAAGGCGAGACCGACGCACAGGAAGACGGTCGCAGCCGCGACGACCAGACCCGCGACCGCCACCGTCGGCAGCCAGTCCTTCGATGCTCGGCCCGGCACGTCGTCACCCCGCCAGGTGCAGTTGGCGACTGCTGCCGTAGAGCGCCAGCGAGATCAGCAGGGTGACGGCGACGACGGCGATCAGTGACATCCGTACGGCACGGCCGGTGGCGACGCCGACGCCGGAAGGGCCACCTGTCGCGGTGAAGCCGTAGTAGCTGTGGACGGTCATCACGACGAGCGCCATCGTCACGGCCTGGACGAACGACCACGCGACGTCGCTGGGGCGCAGGAATGTCGAGAAGTAGTGGTCGTAGACGCCGGCGGACTGACCGAGGATCACCACCGTCGCGATGCGGCTCGACAGGAAGGCCGCGAGCACGGACAGTGCGTAGAGCGGGATCACGGCGATGAGCCCGGCCAGGATGCGGGTGCCGACGAGGTACGGAACCGAACGGACGGCCATGACCTCGAGCGCATCGATCTCCTCGCTGATGCGCATGGCGCCGAGTTGCGCGGTGGTCCCCGCGCCGATGGTGGCAGCCAGGCCGACCCCGGCGGTCACCGGAGCGATCACCCGCACGTTGACGTAGGCCGAGAGGAACCCCGTCAATGCTTCGACGCCGATGTTGCCGAGCGACGTGAAGCCCTGGACCGCGACGGTCGCACCCGCGAACAACGTCAGGAACCCCATGATGGCGACGCTGCCGCCGACCATCGCGAGAATCCCGGTGCCCAATCCGATCTCGGAGACCACGCGCATCGTTTCCCGCGGGTAGTGGCGCGCCGCCTTGCCTGTGGAGGCGAGCGCTCCGATCGAGAAGATCACCTGCCGGCCGAGGGTGTCGACGCCGCGCGACACAGCGCGACCGGCTCGTCGCACCGCGTGGGTGGTCCGTCCCCCGATGGGGCCTGCCACGCTCACCGACCCATCACCGCGATGCCGATGGCGGTGAGCAACATGTTGGCCAGAAACAACGCTACGAACGCGAACACCACGGTCTCGTTGACGGCTTCGCCGACGCTCTTGGGCCCACCTGTCACCGACAGGCCGCGGTGACAGGCGATGAGCCCTGCGAGCAGGCCGAACACGGCCGCTTTCGTTTCCGACAGCACCAGTTCGTCCGGGCCGACGAGGAGGGTGACCCCTGCGGCGTAGGCGCCGGGATCGATGTTCTGGAACGTCACCGAGAACAAGAATCCGCCGACGAGCCCGATCGCGCACACCGCGCCGTTGAGCGTCACCGCGACCGCCATCGACGCGAGGGCGCGCGGCAGCACGAGTCGCGAGGCGGGATCGATACCGAGTACCTCCAGCGCCGCGATCTCGTCGCGGATCGTGCGTGAACCGAGGTCGGCCGCGATGGCGGTGGCACCCGCCCCGGCGACGACGAGAACCGTGACGAGCGGACCGATCTGGGTGACGGCACCAAGACCGGCGCCGGCGCCGCTGAGGTCACCCGCGCCGATCTCCAGCAGGAGGGAGTTGAGGGTGAACACCACGAGGACGGTGAAGGGGATGGACATGAGAACGGTCGGGAGGAGCGAGACCCGTGCGATGAACCAGAACTGCGTCAGAAACTCACGCCATTGGAACGGTCCACGAAACAACCCGGTGAGCGCATCGAGCGACAACGCGTAGAAGCCACCGAGGGCACGCGCTGCCGTGCCGGGCACCGATCCCATCGCTCCTCGTTTCTCCTACGGGGTTCTGCGTGGCGTCGCGATAGAACTTATCGGTGTCCGGAGCCCACCGTCAGAGGTTCGAGGAGGTGCGTCATCTCGGGTGACAGCAACACGAATTCGGACGCGCCCCGTTCGCGGATCCAGACCGGATCGGTGCAGTGCCACCGCTCCGCCGCGAGCGACCGGGTGAGGATCTTGAACGTCGCGGTGCGCGGGAAGTCGCGGCAGACGCGGACGAGGGTCGGCACCTGTTTGGGACCGAGATCGGTTTGTGCCGCGAGGAACCGGGCGAACTCGATCGGGTCGAATTCTTCGGTGACGGAGGGGATCACCGCTGCCATCACGCGATCTCCGACGTGCCGATCGGGGACGCCGTACACCGACACCTGAGCGAAACCGGGGTACCGCATGAGGACGCGCTCGATGGGCGCGGCGCCGAGATTCTCGCCGTCGACCCGTAACCACCCGGAACTGCGGCCCGCGAAGTACACGAATCCGCCTCGATCGCGGTAGCCCAGATCTCCGCTGTGATATCTGCCGTCGCGGATGCGTTCGGCGTCTGCCTCGGGATTCTTGTAGTAACCGCTGAACATCCCCGCCCCGCGGACGTTGACCAGTTCGCCGGTGGCGACGTCGGCGTTCACGATCCGGCCCTCGTCGTCGAATTCTGCCGGGGGACAAGGTAGCCCGGTTTCGGGGTCGAGTATCTCGATTCCGTCCGGGAGCTTGCCGAGGGCACCGGGGGGCGCGCCCGGAGTCGCGGCGATCGATACGCCGCCCTCCGTGGAGCCGAATCCGTCGACGACCCGCGCTCCGAATCTGCGGGTGAACTCGGCGACGGCCGGTGCCGTGCCTTCGTTGCCGTACATGATGCGCAGCGGGTTTTCCGCGTCGTCCGGTCGCTCCGGCGTCGCGACGATGTACGACAGGGGCTTGCCGACGTAGTTCGCGTAGGTGACACCGAATTTCCGCAGGTCCGACACGAACCCGGAGGCCGAGAACCGGCGACGCAGCGCCATGCCGGACCGGGCTGCCAGGGCAACGCCCCACCCGGCCATGATCGCGTTGGAGTGGAACATCGGCATCGACAGGTACACCACGTCGGACGGTCCGAGCCCGAACCGTTCCGCGAGCATCACTCCCGGTCCGGTGACCTTCCCGTGCGTGCAGCGCACCGCCTTCGGGTCGCCGCTCGTACCGGAGGTGAAGATCAGCATGAACAGGTTGTCGGGCGTGGTGTCCGCGACGACCGGCGCCGATCCGGCGAAGGGTGCGAGCAACGCCGGCCATTCACCGGAGTCGACGTCGACCATACGCACACCGGGCAGGTCGAGTCCGTCGAGCAGGACCAGATGCGCCGAGTCGGTGAACACCACCTGGCAGTCGGTGAGCAGGATGTCGCGGGCGAGCGCCTCGCCTCGTCGCGTGGTGTTCAGCCCTGCGATAACCGACCCGGACAACGCGGCGGCGCCGAGCAGCAGCGAGAACTCGGGCACGTTGTCCATGAGCACACCGATGTGCGGAGGGGAACTGCCGTCGAGCAGTTCCCGCAGCAACGCCGCACGGTCGTGCGAAGCGCGGACATGCTCGCGCCACGAGATGTGAACGTCCTCGAATTGCAGTCCTCGGTCGTCGATTTCCGAGAGCCCGGTGAGCAACGAGGTGACGGTGGGATCCGCGGTCATGAAGGTCCTCGTCGTCCGGTCAGGCGGGTGTGGCGGCCAGTGCGCGACCGAGTGCGCGCAACTGGGCAGTGGCCGAACCGAGCAGGAATTCGTTCTGTTTCGCGGCGAGGAAATAGCGGTGCACGGGGTGATCCTCGTCGAGACCGACGCCCCCGTGGATGTGGACGGCAGTGTGCGCCACTCGGTGGCCCGCATCTGCCGCCCAGAACGCGGCACTGCGAAGTTCTTCGGCATACGGTGCGCCGCAGTCCATCCGATACGCGGCCTGCCACAACGTCAGCCGCACGGCTTTGACGTCGATGTAGGCGTCCGCGAGTCGCTGCGCGACGGCCTGGAAACTGCCGATCGGCCTGTCGAACTGGACGCGCTCGCGGGCGTACTGCGCCGTGAGTTCGAGGGCGCGGTCGAGGACGCCGCACTGGTATGCCGCCGAACCGAGCAGCATCCGGTCGCGCAGTCGCGCGGCGACGGTGGCGCCGTCGTGTCCGAGGGTCCGGTCGGCGCCGAGCACGGCTCCGGCCAGAGTGAGGATGCCTCGGCTGGTGCGGTCGGTGGTCGCCTGACGCGTGACGTGGACTCCGTGGTCGCCGGACCGGACCAGGAACACCGCGACGGAGCCGTCGAGGGAGGCGGGGACCAGGAATCCGTCGGCGACGGGTGCGGCGTCGACGACGGTCTTGGTGCCGTCGAGCAGATACCCGTCGTCCGTTGCGTGTGCACGGGTGGCGGGAGTCTCCGGATCGTCGTCGAATTCTTCGGACAGCGCGGCGGTGAGGACGAGGGTGCCGTCGGCGGCCGGTCGCGCCCATTCCGACAGCTGTTGCGGCGTCCCGAACTCGGCGATCGTCGCCGCACAGGCCGCGATGGACGTGAGATACGGGACGGCGGCAACTCCGCGCCCGAGCTCGATCAGGATGCTCGCCTGTTCGAGAGGGCCGTACCCGTCACCGCCCACCGACTCGGGCAAGGCTGCGCCGAGAATCCCCGAGGAGGCGAGCACGTCCCACAGCGGCCGGTCGATACGGTCGTCGAGGGAGTCGAGCGTGCGAAGGTGTTCGTTGGTGACGAGGTCGGACACGATGCTGCGGGTCAGGCCCGAAAGGTCCTGCTGAGCTTCGGTGAGGGTGAAGTCCACGTGGAGGATCCTTCGTTAGCGCTTGGCGGGGGGCTGGCCGAGGGCAGCCATTGCGATGATGTCGCGCTGGACCTCGTTGGTGCCGCCGCCGAAGGTGAGGATGAGGGAACTGCGGTGCATGCGTTCGATCCGGCCGCGGAGCAGTGCCCCGGGAGAATTCTGCCGGACCGTGGCCGACGGCCCCAGAATCTCCATCAGCAGCCGGTACGCCTCGGTCGCGAATTCGGTTCCGAACACCTTGTTGGCCGACGCGGGCGCGGGGCCGAGGGGCGTCTTCCCGGCACTCGAGGCGATGTCCCAGTTCATCAGCTTGAGGTATTCGGCACGGGCGTGCACCCGCGCCAGATTCACCTGCACCCACTCCTGATCCGCGATCCTCCGGCCGTCGGGCAGCTTCGTCTGCTGTGCCCAGCGGCGCACCTCGGCCAGCGCGGTGAGTACCGGGCCTGCCGACGTCAGAGCGACACGCTCGTGGTTGAGCTGGTTGGTGATCAGAGACCAGCCGCGATTCTCTTCGCCCACCAGAGCGGACGCCGGTACGCGTACGTTCTCGTAATAGGTGGCACTCGTGTCCGGCCCTGCCATGGTGTGCACCGGTGTGTACGAGAATCCCTCGGCGTCCGTGGGGACTATCAGGACGCTGATGCCCTTGTGCTTCTTGGCATCCGGGTCGGTTCGCACCGCGAGCCAGATGTAGTCGGCGTAGGCGATCAGGCTGGTCCACATCTTCTGGCCGTTGATCACCCAGTCGTCGCCGTCGCGCACGGCGGTGGTGCGCAGCGAGGCGAGGTCCGTGCCGGCTTCGGGTTCGGAGTAGCCGATCGAGAAGTGCAGTTCGCCGGCGGAGATGCGGGGAAGGAAGTAGTCCTTCTGTTCCGGGGTGCCGTAGTGCATGATCGTCGGCGCGACCGAGTCGATGGTCAGGAACGGAACGGGTGCGCCCGCTATCGCCGCCTCGTCGGTGAAGATCAACTGGTCCATCGCGGAACGGTTCTGGCCACCGTATTCCTCGGGCCAGCCGAGGGTGAGCCACCCGTCTTTGCCCATCTGCTGCACGATCTCGCGATACACGTTGCCCGAACCGTAT
Organism: Actinomycetes bacterium; assembly: GCA_023417985.1. Classification (GTDB taxonomy): domain Bacteria; phylum Actinomycetota; class Actinomycetes; order Mycobacteriales; family Mycobacteriaceae; genus Rhodococcus. The sequence goes on from JAEZDV010000086.1 coordinate 14,065, forward strand.
TCGCCGGTGGTGGCGGCGAGTGCCTCGCGCCGTTCCGGGGTCATGAGGTGGGTGAAATAGTTACGCAATTCCTCGCGTAGCGCCTGTTGCTCGGAGGTATAGCTGATGTCCACGAACGCTCCACTTCGCCGCTGCGGGATTACGGCGAATCATTGCACAGAATTGGAACGCGTTCTAGCCTGTTGGCAGTTCGGTCGATGCGAAAGTGAAACGAGGTTCGGGTCATGGATGTCAAGGTCGACTTCGACCGCTGCGAGGCGAACGGCGTGTGTGTCGGTTTGGCACCCGATGTCTTCGATCTCACCGACGACGACGAGTTGCTCGTCACTCACCCTGTTCCCGAGGGTAGCGAGGGCAACGTGCGTGAGGCGATCGCGCAGTGTCCTCGGGCGGCGCTGTCCGAAGCGTGAAGCCGGGCCACTCCGGCCTTGTCATAAACAGGAACAGGTTCTACATTTCTGGTCGGTCCCCGTGAGCGGGATGTCCACCGGCGCGTGATCTTCCGGCCCGCCCGAATCGCAAGGAGTGCGTGGATGAGTTCTGTCGGCAGCGGTGTGTCCCTCGAAGGCAAGGTCGCGGTGGTCACCGGCGCGGGCTCCGGACTCGGACGGGCCGAAGCGCTCGCGCTGGCTCGGGCCGGCGCAGCCGTCGTCGTCAACGATCTCGCGGTGAACGATTCGGTGGAGGACACGCTCGCGCAGATCCGCGCCGTCGGGCCCGGGGCGACGTTCGTGCCGGGAAGCGTCGCCGAACGTGCGACCGCCGACGCGATGGTCGAAGCGGCCGAAAGGGACTTCGGTGGCGTGGACATCGTCGTCAACAACGCGGGGATCACGCGCGATCGCATGCTGCCGAACATGTCCGACGACGAATGGGACTCGGTGGTCGCGGTTCACCTGCGCGGCCATTTCCTCTTGTGCCGTAATGCCGCTGCGTACTGGCGAGCGAAGTCCAAGCAGGCCGGGGGACCGGTCTACGGGCGCATCGTGAACACCTCGTCCGAGGCAGGTCTGCTCGGACCGGAGGGCCAGGCCAACTACGGCGCGGCTAAGGCCGGCATCACCGCGCTGACCGTGTCGGCTGCGCGCGGGCTCGCCCGGTACGGCGTACGCGCGAACGCGATCTGCCCTCGCGCCCGCACCGCCATGACCGAGTCGGTATTCGGCGATGCTCCCGAGGGTGAGGTCGATCCGCTCTCGCCCGATCATGTCGCGAACCTGGTCTCCTACCTCGCGTCACCCGCTGCCGATCACATCAGCGGCCAGGTGTTCATCGTCTACGGGCCGATGGTCGCGCTGATGGCGGCACCGGTCGTGGAGCAGCGTTTCGACACCGAGGTGCAGTGGACGCCGGATGCTCTCGCGGCCGAGTTGGGCGGCTACTTCGCCGACCGCGACCCGGCGGCGACGTTCTCGGCGTCCGACGCCCTCAAACTTTGAGTCCTTCGACTCGCCGATAGACAGCTCAGTGCAACCGCACGTGACACGTATCCTGAGCACCGGGTGCGTGTCACGCGGACCGGTCCGGCTCCGGTCGCGCGGTGCCACGCGGCTCGGACAGAAGAGATACTTGTTCTAGTTTTCCCGCCGATGAATTGCAGAATTCAACCTTTCCGGCCGCTCGCGCATATCAAGCGGGTGACGGGACGACATTCCGAATCGCAGGAAACTGCCTGATCAATGCGGCGTTTGTCCGAATAACCGAGAGCGGAGCCCCGGGTCGTGCGGGAGCGAAATAAAACAAATGTGCTGGCCACGGGGGTGTTTCTTTGACACGTGAACACGTTCTAGTTACTATGACGCGGGTCACATCGGGTTTTTGTGCACGGCCGCTACGCGGTTCGCTAGATGAACGAAAGGGGAGACGGTGGTAGATCTCCTCGAGGTTCCACTCCGCGCCGTCGGCGGGCTTTTCGCGATGACCGGCGACACCGCCCGAGCTGCATTCCGGCGGCCGTTCCAGAGCCGTGAATTCATCGACCAGGCATGGTTCGTGGCCCGTGTGTCGCTGGTGCCGACGGTTCTCGTCGCGATCCCGTTCACCGTCCTGGTGAGCTTCACCCTCAACATCCTGCTGCGCGAGATCGGCGCCGCCGACCTCAGCGGTGCCGGAGCGGCCCTCGGCGCGGTCACCCAGGTTGGCCCCATGGTCACCGTGCTGATCGTCGCGGGCGCCGGCGCGACCGCGATCTGCGCGGACCTGGCAGCCCGCACCATCCGCGAGGAGATCGACGCGATGCGGGTGCTCGGCATCAACCCGATCCAGCGCCTCGTCGTCCCCCGGGTGCTCGCATCCACGGTTGTCGCACTGCTCCTCAACGGGCTCGTCTGCACCATCGGCATTCTCGGCGGTTTCGTTTTCTCCGTGTTCCTCCAGGACGTGAACCCCGGGGCGTTCATCAACGGGATCACGCTCCTCACCGGTTTCGGAGAACTCATGATCTCCCAGGTCAAGGCAGGATTGTTCGGCATGATCGCAGGCCTCGTCGCCTCTTACCTCGGACTCAACGTCAAAGGCGGGCCCAAGAGTGTCGGGGACGCCGTCAACCAGACGGTCGTCTTCGCCTTCATGGCACTGTTCGTCGTCAACCTCCTGGTCACCGCCGTCGGCATCAAGCTGACGGCCGGATGAGCGCGGGGGACACGTAATGGCAGTGATTTCCGGGCGATTCCCGAGAGCCGCGCGACGGTTCTCCCATGCGTCGGCCTCCGTGGACCGCGTGGGCGAGCAGGCTTTGTTCTTCGCCAAGGCGCTCGCGACCATGCCCCGTGCTCTTCGGCAGTACCCGAAGGAAACAGTCCGGCTCGTCGCCGAAATCAGTATGGGGACAGGCGCACTCGCCGTGATCGGTGGCACTGTCGTGATCGTCGGCTTCCTGACCCTGTTCACGGGCGGGATCATCGCGGTGCAGGGCTTCAGCTCTCTCGGCAACATCGGGGTCGAAGCACTCACCGGGTTCTTCGCGGCGTTCATCAACGTCCGCATCGCGGCGCCCACCATCGCGGGAATCGGGTTGGCCGCCACCATCGGTGCGGGCTCTACGGCGCAATTGGGCGCCATGAGGGTGTCCGAGGAGATCGACGCCCTCGAAACGATGGCCATCCCGTCGATCCCGTATCTCGTCTCGACGCGCGTCCTGGCCGGGATGATCGCAATCATCCCGCTGTACTCCCTGGCGGTGATCGCGTCCTTCGTGGCCAGCCGTTTCGCGACCGTCTTCATCTACGGGCAGTCGGCCGGCGTCTACGACCACTACTTCACGACATTCCTCATACCGACCGACATACTCTGGTCGTTCGTTCAGGCGATCGTGATGGCGATCGCCGTCATGCTCATCCACACCTACTACGGGTTCAATGCGAGCGGTGGCCCCGTCGGGGTCGGTGTGGCCGTCGGAAACGCTGTGCGCGCGTCCCTCGTCGCGGTCGTCACCGTCACCCTCCTCATCTCTCTCGCCGTGTACGGCGCGACCGGCAACTTCAACCTGTCGGGATAGGGCGCGGCACATGGATACTCCCTCGTGGAAGAAGAAACTCGCGGCCTTCGTGATGGTCGGGAGCCTTGCGGTGGTCGTGTTCGTCGCCCTGACGATGTTCGCCGCCGGGTTCACCACCACCACACCGGTCACCGTCACGGCGCAGCGCTCCGGACTCGTCATGGAGCCCGACGCGAAGGTCAAACTCCGCGGCGTCGAGGTGGGCAGGGTCTCGTCCATCGAGCATTCCCCCGACGGTGCCGTGCTGCGCCTCGCGATGCAGCCGGGCCAGATGCACCTCATTCCGTCCGACACGCGGGTGTCGATCGAATCGACCACCGTCTTCGGTGCGAAGTTCGTCAACCTCGTCGTGCCGGAGGACCCGTCACCGGTCTCGCTGAAGGAAGGCGCGGTGATCGCGGCCGACCACGTCACCGTCGAGTTCAATACCGTGTTCGAGCACCTGTCCGAGGTGCTGGCGCAAGTGCAGCCCGAGAAGCTCAATGCCACGCTCGGCGCGCTCTCCGAAGCGCTCAACGGCCGGGGCGACGAACTCGGAGCAACTCTGGCCGACGCGGACGCCTACCTGGCGGAGATGAATCCCTCTCTCCCGCAGCTGCAATACGACCTGAGTGCGGCGGCCGACGTCACCAATCTCTACGCGGACACCGCACCCGACCTGATGACGACTGTCGGCAACGCGACCGATGTCGGAAACACCGTCGTCGACGAACAGCAACAGCTCGACCTGTTGCTCATGAATCTCACCGGTCTGGCGAACACCGGACGTAACGTGCTGGGGGAGAACGAGAACCAAGTGGTCACCGCACTCGACAGCTTGTCGTACACCACCGGGCTGCTCGGCGAGTACTCGCCCGGACTGACCTGCTTCATCGTCGGGCTCAACGATGCGCGCGTCGCGTTCGAGCCGATGGCCGGAACCGGCGAGTATGCCGCGCTCACCTTGAGTACGAGTTTCATGGGTGGAGCCACGCCCTACAACGCTGCCCAGGATCTGCCCGTGGTGGGCGCGTCGGGCGGCCCGAACTGCTGGGGGCTGCCTGACTTCGATCCGCGCCGCGACGGGAACGCGAAGTTCGTCGTGACCGACACCGGGGTCACGCCGTACAAGCCGGCCACGGAGGCATGGGTGCGTTACCCGACGATCTTCCGGTACCTGTTCGGCGACCAGCTCGCGGCAGGGCAGTGACGATGCGGCCCACCACGATCAAGTTCACGATCTTCGCCCTGACGATGGTCCTCGTGTTCGCCGGGCTGGCGGTGGTGTTCAGCCAGGCCCGGTTCACCGGCAGCGAGACCTATCATGCGGCGTTCACCGACGTGTCCGGCCTGAAGTCCGGCGACAAGGTGCGCATCGCCGGTGTCCAGGTCGGCTCGGTCGACGATGTGGATATCGGTGAGAACAACCACGCCGAAGTCGAATTCGGCGTCGACTCGAAGTACACGCTCTACACCGGAACCCGCGCGACCGTGCGCTACGAAAACCTGGTGGGAGACCGGTATCTCGAACTTCTCGAGGGTCCCGGAAGCGTCGAGGTTCTTCAACCGGGCGGGGCCATCCCGATCGATCAGACCGAACCGGCGCTGGACCTCGACCTTCTGCTCGGAGGGTTCAAACCACTGTTGCAGGGGCTCGACTCCCAGCAGGTCAACGACCTGTCCGGCGCATTGCTCCAGGTGTTCCAGGGACAGGGGCAGACCCTGGTGTCGCTGCTGGGCAACACGAATTCGTTCACGAATTCGCTGGCGGACCGGGACCAGCTGATCGGCGACGTCATCGACAATCTGAACGGCGTCCTCGGCACCATCGACGAGCACGATCAAGAGTTCACCGACACCATCGACCGGCTGAGTGCGCTCGCCGGAGGACTCGCAGCCGACAAGGACCCGATCGGCGCATCCATTCCGCAGATCGCAGCGGGCACAGCCGACCTCACGGCCCTGCTGCAGAACAACCGGCCGGATCTGCAGTCGGTGATCGCCGAAACCAACCGGTCCATGACACAACTCGACCTGGGTGAGGACGACATCAACCGCACACTCGAACGACTCCCGACGGATTACAAGAAGCTGATCCGCGTGGGTGCCTACGGGAACTTCTTCCAGTTCTTCCTCTGCGCCAACACCTTCAAGTTCTCCGGGCCGGACGGCACCACCATCCGGTACACCACGGCGAACCACGACACGGGAAGGTGTGCGAAGGTCGAATGAGTGCACCTCGCGAACGCAGTCACATCCAGATCGGCATCGTCGGTCTGGGCGTGTCCGCCGCCCTGGTCCTCGCCGGGTTGCAGTACGACCAGTTGCAGTTCCTGTCCGGGGGACTGAGCTACTCGGCTCGCTTCGAGGACGCGGGCGGACTCGTCGCCGGCGACGACGTCATGCTCTCCGGTGTCACCGTCGGAGATGTGACCGACGTGAGGCTCGACGGCCAGGCAGTGCTCGTGACGTTCACGGTCGAGGACGGGATCGGACTCGGGGACGGCACCGGAGCCGATATCAAGACCAATACCGTGCTCGGGAGGAAGTCGCTCGCCGTCCGTCCGGGTGGCTCGGGCGTGATGCGTCCGGGGTCGGTGATCGAGATCGACCGCACGAACTCGCCGTACTCGCTGACCGACGCGCTCGGTGACCTGACGACCACGGTGTCGGAACTCGACACCGGGCAGATCAACGAGTCTCTCGATGCCCTGTCGGATTCGCTGCAGGACACAGCGCCGGAGATTCGGGGCGCCCTCGAGGGCATGACCCGGCTGTCGCAGTCGATCAACTCGCGCGACGAGTCACTGATGCAGTTGCTCGAACGCGCCGAGAACGTGACGGCGATCCTGTCGCAGCGCAGCGATCAGGTCAATGCACTGATCGTGGACGCGAACGCCTTGTTCGGTGAGCTCAATCTGCGCCGTGACGCCATCACCGAACTCATCGCGAACATCTCCTCGGTGTCGCGTCAGCTCACCGGCCTGGTTCAGGACAACCAGAGCCAGATGGGCCCGACGCTCGAGAAACTCAACGCGGTCACAGCGAATCTTCAGGCCAACAAGGAGAACATCGCCGGTGCCCTCGACGGTCTCGGTCCGTACATCAGTGCGCTCGGCGAATCCGTGGCGAGCGGACCGTTCTTCAACGCCTACGTGTCCAACATCCTGCCCGCTCCCTGGTGGAAAGCCATCGTGGACAGCCAGGTGGCGCCCGACCTTCTCCCCGAGGATCTTCAGAACGTGATTCCCCAAGAGCCGCCGTCGATCACGAGGGATGGCGAATGAGCACCGATACCCAGCCGGCACAACACGAACCGGCGTCGTCGAAATTCTCCCGCCGCCCGCGCTGGCTGCTGCCCGCGAGTGCTGCTGTCGTCGTGGTCGCGCTCGCGGCAGGCTTCGTCCTGTTCGTCCTGCCCGATCTCGGTAAGCGGACCGTTCATGCCGAATTCGCCTCCACCAGCGGGTTGTACGAGGGTGACGAGGTCCGCGTCCTGGGCGTGTCGGTCGGGCGGATCACCGCCATCGAACCCGGTGACGACCGCGTGCGGGTGACGATGAAGATCGACGATTCGGTCGACGTGCCCGCCGACGCTGCTGCAGTGGTCATCGCGCAGAGTCTCGTCTCGGCGCGCTTCGTCCAGCTCACTCCCGTCTATTCGGGCGGTCCCGCCATCGAGGACGGTGCGACAATCCCGGCGGAACGCACCGCGTCGCCGGTGGAATGGGACCAGATCAAGGCCGAGCTCATGCGGTTGTCCGAGGCCCTCGGCCCGGAAGAACTCGATCCGCAGGGGTCGCTCGGCCGGTTCATCGACACCGCCGCGGAAAACCTCGACGGCAACGGGAAAACGATCCGCGCCACGTTGCGTGAGCTCTCCGACACCATGCACACCCTCTCCGAGGGTCGCACCGACCTGTTCTCGACGATCCGCAACCTTCAGACCTTCGTCTCGGTGCTGTCGTCGAGCAACGAACAGATCGTGCAGTTCGGTGGCCGGCTCGCCTCGGTCTCGAACGTCCTCGCCGACAGTTCCGATCAGCTCGGCGTCTCGCTCACCGATCTGGGCGTCGCTGTCGGCGACGTGCAGCGTTTCGTCGAGGACAACCGCGCCGGGCTGACGGAATCGGTCGAGCGTCTCGCCGACGCCACCGAGGTGCTCGCGCGTAAGCGGCCGGAGATCGAGCGGATTCTGCACTCCGGCCCGACGTCGCTGGCCAACTTCTACAACATCTACAAGCCGGCCCAGGGCTCGCTGACCGGTGCGCTGGCGATCAACAATCTCGCCAACCCGGTCGAATGGATGTGCGGGTCGGTCGCGGCCGCCGCGAATGCGACTTCCGAACGGAGCGAGGAGTTGTGCCGTCAGCAACTCGGCCCGGTCCTGGCGTCGATGAGCGCCAACTATCTTCCGGTGCTCGCGAACCCGCTTGCCGGTGTGCAGGCGTTCCCGGGCGACATCGTCTACAGCGAACCGGGACTCGAGGAAGCATCCGCCGGGCGGGGGACCGCCCCACCGGAGGCAGTCCCCGCTCCGACAGCGCTCGACGGTCTGCTGGGTGGATTACCGAACCTCGCAGTTCCGCAGGATCTGGGAACGCTGCTGCAGCCGGGAGGAGGACGATGAGCCTGTCGAATGCGCGACGCACCGTCGCGGCCGCAGCCGTGATGGCGGCATCGCTGACGCTCACGGCCTGTGAATGGGGTGGGCTCAACTCCATCCCCATGCCGGGCACGGACGGACGCGGTGAAGGCGCCTACCGGGTGCAGATCGAGATGCCCAACGTCACCACGCTCACCCAGAACTCACCGGTCCGTGTCGACGACGTCACCGTCGGGTCGATCGCCTCGATCGAGGTCGAGGGTTGGCACGCGCTGGTCACCGTCGCCCTCGACAAGGACACCGTGGTGCCCGCCAACGCGACGGCGAAGATCGGCCAGACGAGCCTGCTCGGGTCGCAGCACCTCGAGCTGCTCAACCCGGTCGACGAACCCGCGCGCGGTCGCCTCGCCGACGGTGATCTCATCCCGCTGGAACGCGCGGGCGTGTATCCGACGACCGAGCAGACGCTCTCCTCGCTGTCACTGGTGCTCAACGGCGGTGGTCTGGCGCAGATCAACGACATCACGACCGAACTCAACGCCGCACTGGTAGGACGGGAGGACTCCGTCCGGAACCTGCTGCCGCGCCTCGACGAGCTCGTCTCAGCGCTCGACACCCAACGCGGCGAGATCGTGTCCGCTCTCGAAGGAATGGACCGCCTCGCGGTCACCGTGAACAACCAGAATGCGACGCTCGTGCGGGCACTCGAAGAACTTCCGCCCGCACTCGAAGTGCTCGTGGATCAGCGGCAGAACCTCACGTCGGCGATGTCCTCGCTCGGCGATCTGAGCACGGTGGCGAGTCGTGTCGTCGAAAGCTCCAACGACGATCTGAAGGCGAACCTGCAAGGTCTGGCGCCGACACTGCGGGCGCTCGCCGATTCGGGAAGTGCGCTCACCGAGGTCCTCGGTGTGCTGCTGACGTATCCGTTCCCGCAGAAAGGGATCAACAATGTCATCCGGGGTGATTACGCGAACCTTGCCATGACGATCGACCTCACTCTCGATCGGCTCGACCTGAACTTCCTGAGCGGTACGCCGCTCGCCGGCAGGCTGGCCGGACCCGAGGGCATCCTCGGCCGGGATGCAGGGCTCGCGGCGCAGGCCGCCGATCCGTTCCGGGCGCCCCTCGAACCGCCGCCGCCGCCGCAACCGGATGCGGGACCGTCGGGTACTCTCTCGATCCCCGGCCTCGGCGACATCACGATTCCCGGACTTCCCGAGGGGGTGTTCGGACCATGATGCTCTCGCGATTCGTGCGCATCCAGCTCTCGATCTTCGCTGTACTCACCGTGATCGGGCTCGTGGTGATGACGTTGCAGTACGTGCGCTTGCCGGCGCTTTTCGGGGTGGGCCGCTACACGCTCACCGTGGAACTTCCGTCCACCGGAGGTCTGTACCCGCACTCCAACGTCACCTACCGGGGAATCACGGTCGGCACCGTGAAGTCCGTCGCGCTGTCACCCGCCGGTGTGGACGCGACGCTCTCGATCGGCAGCGACTACAAGATCCCGGCCGATGTCGACGCCGCGGTCCGGAGCGTCTCGGCCGTCGGAGAACAATACGTGGATCTCGTGCCGGCACAGAAGACTTCGAACGGCGAGTACCTCGAGGACGGTGACGTGATCCCGGTAGACCGTGCCACCGTCCCGCAGGAGGTAGGCGCCCTGCTGGACCAGGCCGACGTGCTGCTCGCCAGTATCGGCGACACCCGGTTGCAGGCACTCGTCGACGAGGCCTTCGAGGCGTTCAACGGGTCGGGACCGGAACTGCAGGATCTCCTCGACTCGACCCGCCTGTTCGTGCAGGAGGCGTCGGGAAGCAGCGCCGAGACCCGTCAGCTCATCGACCAGGCCGGGCCGCTGCTCGACACCCAGACGGTCACCAGTGACGCCATCCGGTCGTGGACACGCGACATGGTGACGTTCACCGACAGGTTGCGCGAGAGCGACCCCGACCTGCGCACGCTTCTCGAGACGGGCCCCTCGGCCGCGGCCGAAGCGGAAGTGCTGCTGCAGGACCTTCGCCCGACGCTTCCACTCCTGCTCGCGAACCTGGTGAGCGTCGGGGAGGTCGGCGTCATCTACAACGCGGGCATCGAGCAGATTCTCGTGCTGTACCCGCCGATGACCACCGCCTTGATCACCGCAGCCGGTTCCGGGCCGCCGGAGGACGGCGCGGTGGTCGACTTCCACCTCCAACTGCACGACCCGCCGCCCTGCCTCTCCGGATTCGTACCGCCGAACGAGTGGCGCAGCCCCGCCGACACCTCGATGGTCGACACACCGGGCGACGTGTTCTGCCAACTGCCCCAGGACTTTCCGAATGCCCAGCGCGGCGCCCGCAACCTGCCGTGCATGGAGTATCCGGGTCGGCGGGCACCGACGCCGGACCAGTGCCGAACGGGCTACACACCGAAATACTCGGACAATCCCTGGCAGGGCCCGCCCACGCCGGTAGGGTCCGAGAACGTCGTGCCGACGCCTGCGTCACACACGGAAGGGGGCGGTGCTGCGGCACCGGCGGGCGTGACGGCACGTCGTGTCGATCCGCAGACCGGGAAATACATCGGGCCCGACGGCACCGTGTACACCCACGCCCAATTGGGGGACGACCGGAGTTTGGAGACTTTCATGAAGGCACAGCAGGGCTGATGGCGGACGAAACGGATACGGACGGTCGCAGCGTCGACCTCCACAAGAACACCGGTTCGGGACCCGAGGCGTCGAACGTGGACGAAACCGGGGATGTGAAGGCGGCATCGCCCACACCCACACCCACGCCCACCGACGCTCCCGCAGCCGAGAAAGCTGCCGTCGAGGAACCCGCCGCGGCGGTCACTCCTCCGGCGGTCGCGGCACCTGCCGGGCCGAGATGGCCCAAGCGGGTGGTCGTGATCGCCTCGGTGCTTCTGATCGCCGTGATCGCGGCCGGTGTGTGGCTGCTCCTCGACCGGCAGTCCGCTGCCGAGCGCGACGAGCGACGAGCAGCGTTCGTGCAGGCAGCGAGACAGACGGTGCTGAACCTGACGACGATCCGGGCCGACTCGGCCGATGCCGACGTGCAACGGCTCATCGAGGGCGCGACCGGCGATTTCAAGGCCGAATTCGAAGGACGGGAAGGCCCGTTCGTCGAGGTCGTACAGCAGGCCGGTGTCACCACGGTCGGTGAGGTGCTCGAGGCCGGCATCCAGAACGAGGACGGTACGTGCGCGTCGTCGCTGGTGGCGTCCCGCGCGATGGTGAGCAACGCCGACCAGACCGAACCCGAACCGCGCGACTTCCGTCTGCGGGTGACGATCTGCGACGAAAACGGCAGGCTGCTCGCGTCGAAAGTGGAGTTCGTGCCGTGACGGAAGACCGGAAGGACAAGCACGTGACGTCAGTCGACACCGGCAGCAAGTCGGACACCGGCAGCAAGACGGAGGCGGTCAGCAAGACGGGTACCGACACCGAGACGGGAGCGGCGGGACCGGCGGCGGATGCTGCGGTGAACGCGGATACCCCCGGTACCTCCCAGGCAGACAGCGGACAGCCGTATCTGCGGCACGTCGCCATCGGGTTGTCGGTCGTCGTGCTGGTGTTCGCGGTCCTCGTCGGCTGGCTCGCATACGGAGCGCGCGCGGACGCCGCCGCCGAAGCAGCCCGCACCGAAGCACGGGTGGCGGCGGAAGAGCAGGCCGTCGCGATGCTCGCCTACGACTTCGACGAGGTCGACGACCAGATCGCCCTGGCGGGTGAGGGTCTCACCGGAGATTTCCGCGACGAGTACACGAACCTGATGAAGAACGTCATCGCGCCCGGGGCCAAGGAGAAGGCCATCAGCGTCCAGGTGAGTGTGCAGGGATCATCGGTGGTCTCTGCCGACACCGACAGTGCGGTGACCCTGCTGTTCCTCAACCAGATCACGACGAGTTCGGAGAATCCGGAAGCGGTGAGCAGCGGCAGTCGCGTGCGAGTCGAACTCGAAAAGCACGACGACCGCTGGCTCGTGAGCCGGCTGACACCGATCTAGGCTGCCCCCGCTTCCGGACCCTGCCGCTAGAGCACCGTGGCGACGTTCCACGCGGAGTGGATCGCACCTTCGATGTAGCTCACGTCGGCCGCGTCACCCACGACGTGGATCTCCGGCACCCGGCCCTCGAGCTGCTCGGCGAGGGGTGCCGCAGCCGAGACACCCGACGCCACGACGACCATATCGGCTGGAGCGGTGAGGGTTTCGTCGCCGACGGAGAACGCGACGCTCTCGGCGGTGATGCGTTCCACCCGGGCGCGGCGGTGAATCGTCACGCCCACTTCGCCGGCGTGCCGAACCGCCGTCCAGCGGCGCGGCATCGCCATCGGCAGACCGAGCTGGTCGCCGTCCTCGAGCAACGTCACCCGACGACCGCGTTCGGCGAGGAACTCCGCCAGCTCGAGACCGACGAGCGAACCACCGATCACGACGACGTCCTTACCCATCGGCAGGAACTTGCGGGTGACCGCGCGGATTGCGCTCGGACTCTTCGTGATGCCCGAGAGCTTGCCGAGCCGCCCCATCGTGCGGAGGAACAGGGGTTGCTCCGACACATCCCCGGAGCCGGTCATCAGCGCTCGCAGCGTGTCGCCGGTATGCACGTGCGGGAGGTCGCCGCCGGGCACGTCCGGCCGGCCGCGCACCGCGCCGGTCGCGATCACGACCGCATCGGGTGCGAGCGCCGCGACGGACTCCGCGGTGGCTTCGGTGTTCAGGCGCACCTCGATGCCGAGCCGTTCGACCTCGGCCCGGAGCCAGTCGAGCAACCGTTCGTTGTCCGGGGTGGTGAGCGTCGAGAACCAGAGCGTGCCGCCCAGCCGATCCGACTTGTCGAGCACAGTCACGCGATGTCCACGCTCGGTGGCAACTCGTGCGACTTCCAGGCCACCCGGTCCCGCGCCCACCACCACGATGTGTTTGCGGGCGGACGAGGGTGTGAACGGCAGCAACGTCTCGTTGCCGAGTGCAGGATTGACGGCGCAGATGGGGGTGTCGTCCCAGAAGTTCTCCTGGACGCAGACGTAGCAGTTGATGCACGGCCGCACCTGTTCCGGCGTGCCGGCCTTCAGCTTCCGGACCAGGTCGGGGTCCGCGAGCAGCTGGCGTCCCATCGCGACGAAATCGGCGGACCCGTCGGCGATCGCCTTCTCGCCCACCTCCGGCAGCACCCGGCCCACGGCGATCACCGGGATCCCGACAGCTTTCTTCACTGCCGCGGCGAGTCCGGTGTAAGCGCCCACGGTGTTCGGGAGCGGCCCGTCGGTGAAGTTGGAGAACGGGTTCCGGCCCCACCCGGTGACGTGGATCGCGTCGGCTCCCGCGGCTTCGAACAGTGCCGACGCCCGGGCTGCCTCGTCGGTGCTGAGGCCGTCGGCTTCGCCGAATTCGCGTCCGGCGATGCGGACAAGGATCGCGAGGGAGTCGCCGACCTCGGCCTTGACCGCGCGGATGACCTCACACGCGAGGCGGGCGCGGTTCTCGAGCGACCCGCCGTATTCGTCGGTACGTCGATTATCGGCGCGGCTCAGGAAGGCACCGAGCACATAGCCGTGTGCGCAGTGGATTTCGACGGCGTCCGCACCCGCAGCTTTCACGCGGCCGGCGGCTTCTGCAAAGCATCGCGTCAGCCAGGCGAGGTCCTCGACGGTGGCTTCGTGGTACTCGGCCGCCTTACCCGCCGTAACGGAAGCCATCTTCCGGAGTTCCTCGCCGGTGTTGTCGGCGAGGGCGCTGAGGTCGGGACTGCTGTTCGGGGTCGACGGAACCAGCAGCGGCCGATCGTTGACGGTGTCGATCCGGGCGACCTTGCCGTGGTGCGTCATCTGTACGCACAGCGCGCTTCCCGCTTCGTGGACGGCGTCGGCCAACGCGGTGAGTCCCGGAATGAACCTGTCCTCCGACAGCCCGGGTTCCTTGGTGCTGGCGCAGCCGAGCGGGTAGGCGACGGCGCAGCATCCGGTGATGATCATCCCGGTTCCGCCCTGGGCACGGGCGACGAAATGGTCGATGTCGCCCTGTTCGATCTCACCGTCGTCACACAGGTTCATGTCCATGGCGGGCAGGACGACCCGGTTGCGTAGTGCCACCGGCCCGATGCTGCCGGGGGAAAGGAGATGGGGAAAGGTGTCGGTCGTCACGCCCAGACGCTATGCAAAGACGATGTGGCCGGTCGCGCAATTCCACTCAGTGGGATCCCCGACTGCTACCCGGCGCTTCCCGAGCCGCCTTCCCCGGGGGTGATGAGCGCGGGTCCGGCAGCACCGGAGTGGGACAGTGCGTCGAGGAATGAGCGCGCCCAACGATCGACGTCGTGGGTGAGCACCTGGCGGCGCAGTGCGCGCATCGCCTTGCGTCCTTCCTCGCGCGGCTGTTCGATCGCGGCCTGCATCTTGTCCTTGACGTTCTCCAGGTCGTGCGGGTTGCACAGGAACGCCTGTCGCAGTTCGGCTGCCGCACCCGTGAATTCGCTGAGCACCAGCGAACCGCCCAGGTCGCTGCGGCACGCGACGTACTCCTTCGCGACGAGATTCATCCCGTCGCGCAACGGCGTCACCAGCATCACGTCGGCGGCGACGAAGAACGCGATGAGTTCCTCGCGGGGGACCGGACGGTGGATGTAGTGCACGACCGGGCGCCCTACCTCGGCGTACTCACCGTTGATACGGCTGACCATGCGCTCGATCTCGCCGCGCATGTGCACATACGATTCGACGCGCTCGCGACTCGGAGTCGCAAGCTGGACCATGACGGTGCGGGACGGATCGACCCGGCCCTCGGCGAGGAGTTCGTTGAGGGCATCGAGGCGGACGTCGATCCCCTTGGTGTAATCCAGGCGGTCGACGCCCAGCAGGATCTTGTCCGGGTTTCCGAGTTCCTTCCGGATCGCCTTGGCCCGGTCGCGGATCGCCTTGCTGCGCGACTGCTCGTCGAGTTCACCCGACGCGATGGAGATCGGGAAGGCGCCGACGCGGACGGAACGGAATCCGACCTGGACCACGCCCAGCTTCGAGCGCACACCGATGTTTCCGCGGGAGGTCTGATGCCCGGCGAGCCGGCCCGCCAGATAGAGGAAGTTCTGTGCGCCGCCGGGCAGGTGGAAGCCGATGAGGTCGGCTCCGAGCAGGCCCTCGACGATCTCGGTACGCCAGGGCATCTGCATGAACAGTTCGACCGGTGGGAACGGAATGTGCAGAAAGAAGCCGATGGTGAGATCGGGCCGCAGCATCCGCAGCATCTTCGGGACCAGCTGGAGCTGGTAGTCCTGGATCCACACCGTGGCGTTCGGTGCCGCAGCCTTCGCCGCTGCCTCCGCGAAACGCCGGTTGACGTCGACGTACACGTTCCACCATTCGCGCCGGTATTCCGGGCGGACGATGACGTCGTGATAGAGGGGCCACAAGGTGGCGTTGGAGAAGCCCTCGTAGTAGTCGGCGATCTCGTCCGTGCTCAGGGGAACCGAGTAGAGCGTGAGTTCGTCCTCGACGATGACACCGGCATCGACGTCGGCCACCCCGGCCCAGCCGACCCAGGCTCCGTGGTTGGAGCGCAGGATCGGTTCGAGCGCGGTGACGAGACCGCCGGGGCTGCGCTTCCATCGGGTCGTGCCGTCCGGCAAGCGTTCCAGATCCACCGGCAGGCGATTGGCTACGACGACGAAGTCGGACGGGGTGATCGACTCGGATTCTTCGGTCGCAGCCGCGTCGCCTGCTGTCACGTCGTGTCCTCTCGAAGGGCGGTCCGGTGGAACTGTCGATGCTGTCGGCTGTCAGTGCTTGTCGACCGGGCCGATGCCCAGCATCGACAACAACATGCGGCACTCGTCCGCATTTTCGGCGTAGGCAGCGACGACGCGCTGTGCCTGTCGTGCGGTCTCGTCGGCGACGGGTTCGAGGTCGTCGTCGGCGAGAACGTCGGGGGTGGTGGGGTCCGCGGTCATGTGTTCCTCCCGGGGTTGCTGCTCGGCGCGAGCACGCATCTACCCCGACTCTAGGAGAGTGGCAGGCCGAGGCGCCACCCGCCGGGGGCTGTAACGATCATGACGCGCGTGCTGTAGCGATCGTCACCGAAAGCCCTGGCGGTACCGTTGTGCCGATAGCGCACGCGTTCGGCGCATGTGCGCGCTCGTTCCCCGCACTCCTCGAGGAAGGTTTCCATGCCCATTGCGACGATCAACGGCATCCCCCTGAACTACCAGGTCAAGGGATCCGGCGACCTCGTGGTTCTCGTCATGGGAACCGGTAGCCCCGGCAGGGTATGGGATCTGCATCAGGTACCCGCGCTGGTGAAGGCCGGTTACCGGGTCGCCACCTTCGACAACCGGGGGATTGCGCCGTCGGGGGAGAGCCTCGGCGGGATGACTATCCACGACCTCGTCGCCGACACGGCAGGTCTTATCGAGTTGCTCGGCGGTCCGGCACACGTCGTCGGCACTTCGATGGGAGCGCGCGTCGCGCAGGAACTGACGCTCGCTCGTCCGGAACTCGTGCGCAAAGCGGTGTTCCTCGCCGGGCATGCGCGGATGGACATGTTCCAGATGACGCTGACCGAGGGTGAGCGGCAGTTGTACGACAGCGGGGTCGAGCTGCCGCCCAAGTACCAGGCCGCGGTGACCGCGGTGATGAACTTGTCGCCCGCCTCGCTCGCCGACGAGAACACCGCCCGCGACTGGCTCGACGTGTTCGAGTTCAGCGGGGGCAAGATGTCGCCCGGCGTGCGCGCACAGCTCGGAATGGACCGTGAGTTCGATCGACGGGCCGCGTACCGGCAGATCACGAAGCCGTGCCTCGCGGTGGGTTTCGCGGACGACCGAATGATTCCCGCGTACCTCTCACGGGAGGTCGCTGCCGCGATTCCCGGGGCGCGATACGAGGAAATCCCGGACGCGGGTCACTACGGATATCTCGAGCGTCCCGAGGTGGTCAACAAGGTGCTGCTGGACTTCCTGGCGTCCTGACAGACCGGGGTATCGACGCGACGAGTGCGGCGGGAT
>JAEZDV010000093.1 GCA_023417985.1 Actinomycetes bacterium
GAACTCGGTGGCCGCGACGTCCAGCGCGAGCGCGACATCGGTGCCGAGCTTCAGGCCGGTCTTGCCCACGGCCTCGCTGATGAGGTCGAGAGCTTCCTTGGTGCCTGCGACATCCGGAGCGAAACCACCCTCGTCGCCGAGACCGGTGGCCAGGCCGCGGCTCTTGAGGACCGACTTGAGCGAGTGGTACACCTCCGCACCCCACCGCAGCGACTCCTTGAAAGTGGGAGCGCCGATCGGAGCGACCATGAATTCCTGCACGTCGACACCGGTGTCGGCATGGGCGCCACCGTTGAGGATGTTCATCATGGGCACGGGCAGGATGTGCGCGTTGGGGCCGCCCAGGTAGCGGAACAGCTCGAGACCGGCGGACTCGGCGCCGGCCTTGGCGACGGCGAGCGACGCACCGAGAAGCGCGTTGGCGCCGAGGCGTCCCTTGTCGGGCGTGCCGTCTGCGTCGAGCAGTGCCTGGTCGACGGCGCGCTGTTCGGTCGCGTCGATGCCGATGATGGCCGGCGCGATCTCTTCGAGCACCGCTTCGACGGCCTTCTCGACACCCTTACCGCCGTAACGGTCGCCGCCGTCACGCAGTTCGACGGCTTCGTGCTCACCCGTGGAGGCGCCGGAGGGCACCGCAGCGCGGGCGAAACTTCCGTCCTCGAGCAGCACCTCGACCTCGACCGTCGGGTTGCCCCGGGAGTCGAGGATCTCGCGGGCTCCTACCTGCTCAATGATGGCCACTGGCTGATTCTCCTTCGATGGACTTCACGCTGCGGTGTCTGCACGCTGGGGACAGCCTAACCCGGCTCGACCAGGGTGTGAGGCACAGGCGCGCGTCTGGGACCGGCCACCGCCCGCGCGGACCGTACGCCCGGGGCCGGCTACGGACGTACGCCCACACCGTACGCGGCCGCGCGGTCGCGGACGAGAGTCATGTACTCGCCCGACAGGTTGTAGGCCAGCAGTGCGCGCGTCCACCCTTCCGCACCGGTCAGGTCGCCGCCTCGGTCGCACAGATAGCGTCCGGCGCTGAACGCGGCGTCGTCGATGTTGTCCGGATCCGCGACGTCGTCTCCGTTGGCGTCCACACCCCACTGCTTCCAGGTTTCGGGAATGAACTGCATCGGTCCCATCGCCCGGTCCAGAAGCGGGTCGCCGTCGAGTTCGCCACCGTCGGTGTCACGGATTTCGGCGAGTCCGGGCCCGCCGTCGAGTGGCACGCCCCGGATCTCGGGTGTCGCCGTGCCGTCGGGTGCGAGGGTGGCGCCACCATGCTGTCCGTGCCTGCTCTCGACACTGCCGATCCCTGCAAGGGTCGTCCAGGCGAGGCCGCACTCCGGCTGTGTGGACGCGAGCACGGCCGCGGCGTGCCCGTAGGCCTCGAGCGCGATCACAGGGATGCCCAGCGCTTCTGCCTGAGGTTGTGCCCATTCGCGCAGCAACCCGGCCGTGCGCCCGGGACCGGAGAAGTCGATCGGTGGTACCTCTGTGCCGCGCGCGGGCGGTACGCCCTCCGGAATGTCGACTCGGGGTCCCTGCGGCGCGGTCAGGTTGATACCCACCGCGAGGAGGACGACCCCGACGATGCCGAAGAGGACGATCCGCCAGGGTGAGCGACGTCGGCGCGGTGCTTGGTACACCCCTCCATAGTCCACAAATCACCCGGGACCATGCCCGTGCGACTCGGTCAGTAGGCGCCTTCGCGGCGCAGGACCGCCCCGACGGTGCGGCGGAGGATCGACAGATCCATGGCGAAACTCCAGTTCTCGACGTAGCGCAGGTCGGCCCGCACGGATTCCTCCCAGGACAGGTCGCTGCGGCCGCTGACCTGCCACAACCCCGTCAGACCGGGTTTGACGAACAGCCTGCGGTGCGCCCCGTCCTCGCCGTATCGCGCGACCTCGGCTTCGAGTGGCGGTCGCGGGCCGACGAGGGACATGTCACCCCGGACGACGTTGAACAGTTGGGGCAGTTCGTCGAGCGAGTATCGCCGGATCACCCGTCCCACTCGCGTGACGCGCGGGTCGTCGTGGACCTTGAACAGCACGCCCGCACCGGTATCGAGCCGGATCAATTCGTGCAGTCTCCGATCTGCGCCGGGAACCATGCTCCGGAACTTGTACATCGTGAACCGCTGCCCGTCGCGCCCGACGCGGACCTGCCGGTACAGCACCGAGCCTGGACCGTCGAGTCGCACGGCGAGTGCGATCGCGAGGAAGACGGGCGCGAGCAGCACCACCATCGCGAAGGCGAGCACCCGGTCCAGGACGTTCTTGACCGCCCACGCCGGCCCGCTGTAGCGGGGTGCGCTCATTCTCAGCAGCGGCAGACCCGCGATCGGCGCGATATGCAGCCTCGGGCCCATGACGTCCATGAGGACCGGGGCGATCAGAAGTTCAGAGCCGATCTCCTCGAGGTCCCAGCTCAACCGGCGTGTCCTGGTGTGCGTCCATCGCCCCGACGGCAGCAGAGCAACCGCGTCGAATCGGTACTGCCGGGTGAGCGCCACGATGTCGTCGTGGGTGCCGATCACCCGTACCCGGTCCACGATCGCGGGGAGGGTGCCTGCCGCGCCGGGCGCCGGTAGGCAGATCCCGTCCACCTTCCACCCCAGCTGCGCGAGGTCCTTCGCTCGGCCGATGAGTTCGTGGACTTCCTCCGCGTCTCCCACCACGAGAACCGATTGCATACAGCGGCCGCGGTGGCGCAGCGTCGCGACGACATGCCGCAGGATCGTGCGGACGAGGAGAGTCAGGCACATCGCAATAGGGAGTGCACCGAAAATCCAGGACTGCCCTTCGGCGGTTCCCCACGCGTATCCGGCGATCGACATCAGTCCCAGCGCGAGGAGATACGCCCGCACCACGCGGCGGTACTCGCCGGTGCCCGAACCGAGAACCCTGGCGTCCCACGCGCGCTGAGCAGCGAGAGTCGTCATCACCACGAGAGGAACAGCCACGACGACGGCGCCGGGCCGGAGTCCGGCCACCGCGGGCCACGTGTGATAGCCGAGCGCGACGATCACGAGTGCGACGGCGATACACAGCAGGTCGCAGCATATTGCCGCGGCTTCGTAGCGACGCTGCCATCGTGCCGGCTGCACGACCCGTTCTCGCATCGCCCTCGGAACTCCGGCAGGCGGGAGTACGCGGTCGGGGTCCGGCGTCCGGCGTCGATCCTGCCCGGAAGCATCGGGTGCCGCCCCGTCGCTGTTCGATACGGCGCCGTTCGCTGCGACAACATGATCTTCGCGCTTGTACATACGGTCACTCCGTTCGGAGGAATCGGAATTACCCGACCGCAAAAAACATACCTTTAGATTGTTTTAACCGCAATAAAAGACTAGATGTCTACAGTATTTGACGGGGGAACCCGAACACTCTCCCCCGGCTGGTCGTCCACGGCAGGTCGACGTAACCCCGCGCCACCAATTCCTCGATCTCGCCGGGTGGCTTCGGTCGCCCGAGCAGGAAACCCTGGCCGCGGCGGCATCCCAGTTCCAGAAGGTAGGGCACCGCGCCTTCTGCCTCGATCCCCTCGGCCACGAGGTCCAGTCCGAACGAGGTTGCCAGCCCGGCAATCGAATTGACGATGACCCGGTCGCCCTCGCTGCGATGCAAATTCTGCACGAACCCTTTGTCGATCTTGAGCGTGTCCACCGGCAACGACTTGAGGTGGCCGAGCGAGCTGTATCCGGTCCCGAAGTCGTCGATCGCGATCCGAACCCCCAGCCGTTCGAGCCGCGAGAGTGTCGCCCGCGTGCGTCGCAGATCGCCGACCACGACGTGCTCGGTGATTTCCAAGCAGACTTCGGCACCCCGCAACCCGTAGCGCCGCAATACCGTGGCGACCGACTCGTCGAACCCGACGGTCACCAACTGCACCGGTGAGACGTTGATTCCCATCGTCAGATGGAGTCCGGGAATCTCCTTCTTCCACGCGGCCAGCTGGGCACACGCGGTCGCGATCACCCAGGCACCCAACTCCCCGGCGAGATTGGTGGATTCCGCGACATCGATGAACTCGGCGGGCTGGAGCGTACCGAGCACCGGATGGTTCCAGCGTACGAGCGCTTCCACACCGAGGATCGCTCCCGAACGCAGATCGACTTCCGGTTGGTACTCCAGGACCAGATGGTCGTCGTCGATCGAAGTCCGCAGATTCATCTCGATGAGGGTCCGCCGCTCACCCTCGTGGATCATGTCGTCGGTGAACACGCCGACGCTGTTGCCGCCCTGCACCTTCACCACCATCATCGCTTGGTCCGCCCGGCCGATGAGTTCGACGGGCGAGATCTGCCCCGGCTCCCCCAAGGCGATCCCGACACTCACACCGCGGCCCACCAGCTGGCCGTCCAGCGACACTGATTCTCCGACGACACGCTGGATCTCCTCTGCTCGCTCCAGAGCATCGGCGACCGTGGCCGGGCCGGCAAGGACGACGACGAATTCGTCGCCGCCGAGCCGGGATACGAGGTCGACCGGACGGTTGACCTGCATCAGCCTTTCGCCGATCCGGCACAGGTAGGTGTCGGCGGCGCGATGGCCGAGGAAATCGTTGAGCGCTTTGAGCCGGTCGAGGTCGAGAAAGAGTACGCCCACCGGCCCTGCATTTCCGTGGCGCAGCCTCGCCTCGAGATGCTCGAGCAATGCCCGGCGACTGGCCAGGCCGGTCAACGAGTCGTGGTAGGCGGCGTACCGCAGATCGTCCTCGGCCCGGATTCGGGCCTGCACCTGTGCGAGTAGGGCCGCGACGAGGCGAAGGGACTCGAGTTCGTCGTCCGTCCAGACCCGGCCCTCCGGGGCCACGAGCCCGAGACTCCCCGTGGTGATCTCGCCCCACAGCAGCGGTATCGCAGTGATCGACTCCGCAGAAGTGCGAATTACCGTGGGTTCCTTGGAATTCTCGGAGTCGGCGATGGCCGGGGCCGCATCGCGGAAGTGCAGCACACCCGAATGATCCTGCCGGGCATCGTGCGCCTGCGGTGGCCATTCGGCGACGAGCACTGTCGCCGCGAGGTCGTGGTCGTGATACCGCAGGTAGCACGCGTCGACCTCGAAGCGCTCGCAGAGGAGTTGAAGAACCTGCTCGAACGCATCCCGGTGCGACGCGACGTCGGCCGGCATGAGACGCGCCGCCACCCGGGTGACGAGGTTTTCGAGCGTCGGCAACGGCTTCTCCCTTCGACTGCGGTCGAGGGTGGGTCAGTCCAGCGAAACGAACAGTTCCATTTCGCCGCTCGCGGGAAGATACGCGACCTCTTCGCGGTACGACCGGGCGATGTGGCCCTCCTTCTCCGCGATCTCGACCTGCGTCCACACGTCTTCCCACGGATCGGTGCTCGATCCGTCGGGGGTGAAGCGCGCGGCGTACTTGTCGGTCACCCGGATCATCGAGTCGCCCACGGCGAGACTGCCCAGATCGTCACAGCGATAACCCGCCAGCACCGTCCAGCCCACCTCCGGGTTGGACACGTACACGACCGTGACGTCGCCCAGTCCTCGTGCACGAAGTCGTTCGAGGGTGAAGTCCAGCAGGTCGTCGCCGGGGCGCCCCGATCCCGGTTCGATACCGGGGACAACCAGGCCGCCGACCGAATACCCGCGCATCTTGACAATGGTGAAGCTCACTGGACCACAGCCGATTTCGTCGTATCGATCGAAATGTACAGCTCGATGCAGTACGCGTGGGGATAGCACTCGAAATCGCCGGTGAAGGCACGCACGATCTCGCCACGGCTCTCGGCCGCCCAGATCTGCCGCCACAGTTCGCTGAACACGTCGGGGAAGTGACTCCCCACCGCGGAGAACTTCGCGTAGGTTCCGGACGGAAGCCGGGAGACCACGTAGCCGGGATGCACCTCGTCGAGCGTCCGGCAGCAGTACCCCACGGTCTGCGTGTAATACGATCCGATGTCCTCGGCGTGATCGGTGTAGGTCGATGCGAGGGGCCCCCCTGCCTCGCCCTTCAGGACCGCAGACCACGCCCTCTCGAGGTGGGGATCCCTCAGCTTCCCCAGTGCCCTGCGGGGACTACGCACAGGCAGACCGGCCACCAGAGTTTCTTCACGCTCGACAATGCAGAACGCCATCGGGCAATCCCCCTCCAAGCCATTTACATAGGCACCCACTCCGCGCTTGCCCGACCCGCACGCGTAATAGGAATTGCATCGAGAGTAAGGGCAACACCCACGCCTTTCAAACAAAAGCCAAAAACAATCTCTTGGTATGTTTCTAAGCTATTTTTAATCTATGAGTACCCTTAGCGCGGTGAAACAGATGCGCAGTCGGCGCAAGGCACTGGGAACACGCTCGTCCGCGCGGCTGCGCCGACGCACACGGACGGAAGAGCGCGCCATGACCGGACTCCGGACGCGCGGGCCGGGCGAGACCGCCGTCTCAGGAGTGCGCCGCGGTGACATCGCATCAAGGATGGCCGGGATGCCCGAATCCGGACTCTCGCGGTGACAGGATGCCGCGCGTGCGGCCATCGGGATCTCGATCCGGCCCTCGACCTCGGCCGTGTGCCGGAAGGCGGGCGATTTCCGTATCGCGGAACCTCCGTCCGTCCCGACGAGGTGCGCAACCGTCTGTCGATGATGTTGTGCCGCGGGTGCGGATTGGCACAACTCGGATGCGACGCCGGGGCACGACCGCACCTCGACCGGAACCGGGTGACCTCCGAGGACGTCGAGCAGGCGATCGGAATCGCACGCGAAGCCGGCCTCCTCCACGGCGGGACCCTGTCGGAGTTCGCAACACCTACCGGCGACCGCTGGCTTCCTCGGCTGCAACACTACGGTTTCCGGGCGGCCCGCCGCGGCGAGCGGTCCTCCGTCGTGGTGGATTCCTGCGTCCTCGAACAAGAACCCGATCAGCACATGGCACTCCGGGCGCGTGCGGCTGCGCTTGCTCCCGACGGAGTCCTTCTGCTGGAGATACGCACGTTGTCGGCGATTGTCGCCCAAGGTCGCTGGGATGCTGTGCAATACGGACGCTTCGCGTATTACAGCATCACCACCTTGCGACGGGCCCTCGAAGATGTCGGACTCGTTCTCTGGAACGCGTGGCCGGTCGGACCGACTTCCGACGTGATACTCGTTGCGGCATTGTGCGACAACACCCTGTCGCCCGAGCCTTTCGTGCGCCGCAGACTAGCTTCCGAGCGCGCGGAAGGTATCACCGACATCCGGACGGTACGTGTCCTCCAGACCGTCGCGGATCGGCACGTGACCGCGCTCGACACGTGGCTCCGGCTGATGGCCCACCGGAACCGAACTGTGATCGCCTACGGTGCAACGACTTCGAGCGTGACGTTGTTCGCTCGCGCTCGGGTAAGCAGCTCGCTGGTCGCCGCAGTCGCCGATCCTTCTCCCAGCCGGTTCGGACGGAGGATGCCAGGCACCGACGTGCCCATCGTCTCACCCGAGGCCATGGTGGCCACAGCACCCGATCAAATACTCGTCATGACACCGCACGAGCTGACCGAACTACGGAGCCGCTACCCCGAACTCCACGACAGATGGGCGGTGCCACCACGCAGCGCCGACGACTTCTAGCTCGGGGGTTGAGGATTCGCCGGACCCTGCCGATCAGAAGACCCAGTGACTCTTCCAGGTGCCGGGATCGAGCGGCGTGGTACCCGCCGACCGCTCGGCCGCGCGGATCGCGTCCGCGAACTGCAGGACGGCACTGCGGAACGTCGCCTCGGAATCGCCCGACTCTCCGATCCGCACCGTTCGCAGGTAGTCGGGGACCAACTCGTCGGGAAACCCTGCGCGGCGCGCACGTTCGAGAACCTTGTCGGCCAGCGCCAAGCTCGGCTGGGCCATCGCGATGCCGTCGAGGCACGACTCACGCGCCTTCTCCGCCTTCTTCGCGACCTCCCACGCGGCTTCCTGCTCCGCGACGTCCATCGGACCGGTATGACCGTTGGTCAGGTGGGGGCTGCGCGCCGCGAGCTTGGCGACGAGCGTCGCAGCCACATCGTCGACCGTGAACGCTCCCGACGCCTCCGCGATCCGGGAGTGGAAGAGCACCTGCAGCAACAGGTCACCGAGTTCCTCCCGCAGTGCCTCCGGATCGCCGGAATCGATCGCGTCGAGTACCTCGTACGTCTCTTCGACGAGATACCGCCGCAAAGACTCATGCGTCTGCGTGACCTCCCAGGCCCCGAAAGACCACAGCCGGTCCATCACCTCCACAGCCTCGCGCAGACTGTCTCCGGCTCCTGCCGGATCGGCGCTCACGCGGTCACCGCCACCGGAGCACTGATATCCACCGACCCCTGCGGCTTCCCGTCCATCGCGAGCAGGAAGTCGGCGATGAACTGGAGCAGTTCGACATCGCGGACACGATCGGAACCGACGCCGCCCGTACGCGGAAGCGGCAACTGTACGGTGCCGCTCGTCGGGCGGTACTGCGCTGCGGGATACAGCCGCTTGAGGCGCATCTGCTTCGAGTCCGGCAGTTCCATCGATGCGATCTTGACCTGCGAACCGACGACGGTGACCTCGTCGAGTCCGTACTCCCGGCACAACAGGCGCAGCTTCGCGACCGAGATGAGCCTGCGCACCTCTTCGGGCAGCGGCCCGTACCGGTCGACGAGTTCGTCGATCACCGTATCGATCGCGGCGTCGTCCGTCGCGGCGGCGAGTTTCCGGTACGCCTCGAGACGGAGCCGGTCGGACGTGACGTAGTCGGCCGGAATGTGGGCGTCGACAGGCAGATCGATGCGTACTTCCTTGGGCGCTTCGTCGGTGGAGATCGGGCGACCGTCGGCCGCAGCGCGGTAGGCCTCCACCGCCTCCCCCACCAGGCGCACATAGAGGTCGAACCCTACTCCGGCGACGTGACCCGACTGTTCTGCGCCGAGTACGTTGCCGGCACCGCGGATTTCGAGGTCCTTCATCGCCACTGCCATACCGGCACCCAGATCGGAATTCTGGGAGATCGTCGCCAGCCTGTCGTACGCGGTCTCGGTCAGGGGCTTCTCCTGCGGGTAGAGGAAGTAGGCGTAGCCGCGCTCGCGGGACCGGCCGACGCGTCCTCGCAACTGGTGCAGCTGTGACAACCCGAGCGAATCGGCGCGCTCGACGATGAGGGTGTTGGCATTCGGGATGTCGAGGCCCGTTTCGACGATCGTTGTGCACACCAGGACATCGAAGTCACGTTCCCAGAACCCCTGGACCGTCTTCTCCAGGGTGTCCTCGTTCATCTGACCGTGCGCGACCGCCACTCGCGCCTCCGGCACCAGATCGCGAATCTTCTTGGCTGCCTTGTCGATCGAACTGACGCGGTTGTGCACGTAGAACACCTGCCCGTCGCGCAGCAGTTCGCGCCGGATCGCAGCGGCCACCTGCTTGTCGTTGTAACCACCGACGTAGGTCAGGATCGGGTGCCGTTCCTCCGGCGGGGTGAGGATCGTCGACATCTCGCGGATGCCGGTCAGGCCCATCTCCAGGGTGCGCGGGATCGGCGTCGCCGACATGGTCAGCACGTCGACGTGGGTGCGCAGCGACTTGATGTGCTCCTTGTGTTCGACGCCGAATCGTTGTTCCTCGTCGACGATCACGAGGCCGAGGTCCTTCGGCTGCACGTCCATCGACAGGAGCCGGTGGGTGCCGATGACGATGTCGAGCGTCCCCTCGCGGTAGCGGGAGAGGACCTCCTTCACCTCGGCGGCCGAGCGGAACCGGTTGACCATGTCGACGCTCACGGGAAGGTCGCCGTAGCGCTCGCGGAAGGTCGCGAGATGCTGCTGGGCGAGGATCGTGGTGGGGACCAGGATCATCACCTGACGCCCGGCGGCGGCGCACTTGAACGCGGCGCGCATCGCAATCTCGGTCTTGCCGAATCCGACGTCGCCGCAGATGAGCCGGTCCATCGGCCGCGGGCGCTCCATGTCCTCCGCGACGGCGTCGATCGCGCGCAGCTGGTCGGGCGTCTCGCGGTGGGGGAAGCGCCGTTCGAGCTCGCGGGTGAGTTCGTCGTCGGCGGGGAAGGCGAACCCGACCGCCGCGGCCCGCGCCTCGTAGAGGGCGATGAGCTCGCCGGCCATCTCGCGCACCGCGGCGCGGGCCCGCGACTTCATGCGGTCCCAGGCCTTGCCGCCCAGCTTGGACAGCGGCGGGGATGAGCCGTCGGCGCCCACGTAGCGGGTGACGCGCTCCAACTGGTCGTGCGGGACGTAGAGCCGGTCGGCGCCGGCGAAGGCCAGGGCGAGGTAGTCGCGGGTGATGCCGGCGACGGTGCGCGTCTCGAACGCGATGAGGCGCCCCACGCCGTGGTCCTCGTGGACGACGTGGTCGCCCACCTTCAGGTCGAGGAAGCTCGCGAGGCGCCGGCCCACCACCGGGCCGCGCTGGGTGGCGACGCGCCGGCGGCGCAGCACCTGCTCCTCGGGGACGATGGCGACGCCGAGGTCGCGCGAGATCATCCCCGCGCGGATGGGCAACGCGGCGAATCCGACCGAGCCCGGGTCGGGCAGCTCCCCCGGCTGGAGCTCCACGGCCTTGAGGCGCTCCATGCGCGCCAGGGCGCGCGAGAGGTCGCCGCGCCGGGAGAACGCCACGACGACGCGCAGCCCGGAGCGCGCCAGGCGCCCCAGCTCGGCCTCGGCCTCCGACGCCGAGCGCGTGGCGAAGCGCGCCTCAACGGCGTCGAACGCGCCACCGGTGCCCCCGGCCGGGGGTGCGATGTCGATGCCGGCCAACCGCTCGATGCGGTCGCGCACCTCGTCGGGGTCGGCGAGCGCCCCGGAGGCGGCCTCGTCCTCCAGCCGCTCCCGCGCGGCGCGCAGCGCCCCGGCGTGTTCGGCGGGCGCCAACCGGATCAGTGCGGCGCCGGCCAGGCGCTCCGCGGTGAGCGATTCGGCGCCCTCGTCCCCATCGGGTTCCGCGGCGCTCCACGCCACCAGGCGCGTGATGGGGCGGATGGTCCGCTGGGTGAACGGCGAGAACGCCCGCAGCCCGTCGATCTCGTCGCCGAAGAACTCGACCCGCGCCGGCATGTCGGCGGTGGACGGATACACATCCAGGATCCCGCCGCGCACGGACATCTCCCCGC
The DNA here is from genome assembly GCA_023417985.1 of Actinomycetes bacterium. Taxonomy (GTDB): domain Bacteria; phylum Actinomycetota; class Actinomycetes; order Mycobacteriales; family Mycobacteriaceae; genus Rhodococcus. The sequence continues at coordinate 11,067 of JAEZDV010000093.1, forward strand.
GCTCCTCCACCTGGTCGACGCGCTCGTAGCCGAGGGCGGCGAGCGAATCGAGCGCCGTGTCGAGGGTGATCTCGTCGCCCAGCGACAGCTCCAGCGGCGGCCAGTCCGCGGACGGGACCCGTTCGGCCAGCGCCGTGGCGCTCACCACCACCACGCTGCCCTCGCCGCCCAGGGTGCCGAGTGCACGCGCCCGCTGCCCCACCAGGTGCGGCGAGGCGCCCACGGCGGCGCCCGGCGCGATCCCGCGTGTGGGCCACAGGGCGGTGGCCGCCCGCCCCAGGAGTACGGCCAGCTCGGCGTGCAGATCGCGCGCCTCATCGTCGTCGGGCGTCACCACCAGGAGCGGCCGGCCGGCGGTCCGCGCGATGGCGGCGACGGCGTACGGCCAGCCGGGGCGGCCCAGTGCGAGCTGGGCCGGTAC
>JAEZDV010000107.1 GCA_023417985.1 Actinomycetes bacterium
GGCAATTCCTGCACGCAGATCCCGGCCCTCGCCGAGACGTCGCCTGGATGGGCATCCACGCGACGTTCGGTCTCGTCGTGGGTCTGCTCCCGTTGCAGTTCCTGTCGAATGCCATACAGGAACTCACGACTCCGCTGTGGTGGCACGTCGTCTCGCCCGGTACCGCGACCTTCGTCGGCGGCCTGGTTTCCGTCACGACGTGGACCGACGCGTGGTGGGCCCTCGTCGCCGGCCTCGTCTGGGCGACCCTGTGGTTGGCGCTGTCGCCGTTGTTGCTGCAGGCCCAGGTCGCGCCCGGTGTCCGACTCCTTGCTCCGCACCCGGACTTCGACCTCTCCGAACGCGTCGCAGTACTGACAGCCACCCGAGCCGCGGCCCTGGATGCACACGCCGTGGAGCTGCGCCGGATCGAACGGGCACTGCACGACGGCACGCAGAATCGGCTCGTGACCGTCGCGGTCCTCACCGGCGCGGCCCGCCAAGCACTGGCACGAGATCCCGCTACCGCGGACCCGCTGCTCGAACGCGCCCAGCAGAGCGCCGAACTGGCGCTGGCAGAGTTGCGCTCGGTGGTGCGGAGCATCCTGCCGCCGGTCCTCGAATCCGAAGGGTTACCGGGGGCATTGTCGGCGCTGGCCGCACAATGCGCGGTCGAGACGCACGTGGACACCCACGTGTCCCCGCGCTGCCCGGTGGCCCTCGAAGCCGTTGCGTACTTCACCGTCGCCGAAGCGCTCACCAACGTCACCCGCCACAGCGGAGCCCGGCGGGCCTACGTGCGGGTGCAGCGGCAGGGCGACACACTCCTCGTCGAAGTGGAGGACGACGGTACCGGCGGCGCGGTCGTCCGGCCGGGATCCGGTCTCGCCGGAATCCAGGGACGCGTCGAAGCCCACGACGGAACGCTCCGGGTGCACAGCCCGGCCGGTGGACCGACGCTCGTGACGGCGGTGATCCCGTGCGGATAGTGGTCGCCGAAGACGATGCATTGCTGCGGGAAGGGCTCGTATTGTTGCTGCGCGGCGAAGGACTCGACGTCGTCGACGCCGTGGGTGATCCCGACGCCCTGCTGGAGGCGGTCGAGCGCTATCGCCCCGACGTCGCGATCGTCGACGTCCGCATGCCCCCGACCCACACCGACGAGGGCATCCGCGCAGCCGTCGCGGCGCGAGCGGCCCATCCCGGCCTCGCGGTTCTCGTGCTCTCGGCCTACGTGGAGCAGAGCTTCGCCACCGAACTGCTCGCCGGCGGCGCACACCGCACGGGGTACCTTCTCAAGGAACGTGTCGGGCGGGTCGGGGACTTTCTGGAGGCACTCCGCCGTGTCGCCGGTGGCGGCACGGCCATCGATCCCGAAGTGGTGGCTCAACTCTTCGCGCGTCAGCGCGCCGCCGACCGGCTCTCCGACCTGACCGCGCGGGAACGGGAGGTGCTCGCGGTGATGGCCGAAGGCTTGGGCAACAGCGCAATCGCAAGTCGATTGTTCATCACGGAAAATGCTGTGCACAAACACATTCGGAACATATTCTCGAAACTCGGCCTGCAGGCAGGCGACGACTCCGATCGGCGGGTCGTGGCGGTGCTCCGTCATCTCGAAGCAACCGGAGAACGGAGTTGAGCGGCGAAACCTGCGGTCCGCTTCCGTGAAGCACTGCCGGGCGGCAGGAGATCCAGCGCAGACTCGCCGTCAGGATCGACGCTCGTCGCGCCCGAAGGCGCGGCGGGTGGTGCGAACCGACACGATTCCCATCGCTGCGATCGCGCCCACGACGCCGAGCAGTGCGATCGTGAGGCTCAGTCCCGGACTCGGCTTCAGAACCACGATGACCACGGTGACGAGCGCGAGTACCGCTGCCGCCGACCCGAGCGAGAACAGGGCGAGCCGGCCCAGCGAGAAACTCGCACCCGGCTCGTCGTCCCCGCCACGCGTCACAACGAGTTCACCCAGTTCCTCAGCAACTGCGCCCCGGCATCCCCGGACTTCTCGGGGTGGAACTGGGTTGCCGACAACGGACCGTTCTCGACGGCCGCGAGGAAGCGGCTTCCGTGCTCGGCCCAGGTCAGCTTCGGCGGAGCGAGCCGCTCCGGGTCGGGCAATTCCCATTTCTGTGCCGCGTACGAGTGCACGAAGTAGAAGCGGGTGTCGGGGTCCATGCCGGCGAACAGCACCGAATCGGCGGGCGCCTCGACGGTGTTCCATCCCATGTGCGGCAGCACCGGCGCGTCGAGACGCTCGACAGTGCCCGGCCACTCGCCGCAACCTTCGGTCTCGATGCCGTGCTCGATACCGTGCTCGAAAAGGATCTGCATACCGACGCAGATGCCGAGCACCGGCCGGCCACCGGCGAGCCGGGTGCCGATCATTTTCTCACCACCGATGCTGCGCAGGCCGCGCATGCAGGCGTCGAACGCCCCGACGCCGGGGACGACGAGTCCGTCGGCGGCGAGCGCAACCTTGGGGTCGGAGGTGACCTCCACGTCCACACCGATACGGGCGATCGCCCGCGTCGCGGAGTGCAGATTGCCGGAGCCGTAGTCGAGGACGGCGACCTTGGTTGTGCTCATGAAGTCGATTCTATGCGCCGGCACGAACCGGGCCGCGCGGCGGCAGGGTCCTGCTATTCCGGACCGTTGCGCTCGGTGACCTGTTCGGCGCCGGGACGCTCCGAGGGTCCGGCGAGGCGAGCGAGGAGCGGAAGAACGGGGACGAGCACCGCAGCGACGGTGAACGCCGTCGGATAACCGGCGGAAGCCGCGATCGCTCCGAGTGCGAACGAGCCCGCTCCGGTGCCGGCGTCGAAACCGATGTTCCAAGCGGCGCTGGCCGAACCGATGTGTTCGGAGCCCGCTCGACGGAACGCGATGAGCAGCGCCTCGTTCTGCACGACACCGAACCCGAGTCCGAAGCACACCGCCGCCCCGATGAGGACGACGGCGCCGGCTCGGCCGTCGGCGACGAGCGCGAATGGCACCATGGCGAGCGCGGCGAGTCCGAGTCCCACGGGAAGCATCCGTCCGGCACCGAGCCTGTCGGCGATCGCGCCGGCGCCGAACCGGCCGATCAGCGTCGAACCGCTGAGCACCGCCAGTGCTGCCGCGACCGGAAGATCCGCCACCGCGATGGCAAGCAGCGACGTCAGACCGCCGTACGCGATCGCGCCGGCACCCACCGCCACGGTCGGGAGGAGCAGCAACACGAACGGCATCCGTGTTGGGGGTGGACCCGTGCGCGCTTCGAGGCGAGGCAGCCGGGCCGCCGCGATCAACCCTGCCGACGACAGGATCGCACCCAGCACGAACACCGGCGCGGTGGAGAACCGTTCGGCGATCGCAAGCCCGGTGGGCAGTCCGATCATCTGAGAGGACGCGATCGCGATGCCGAGCATCCCGGTGGCCCGCCCGAGCAGCCGGGCGGGTGCGAGTTCACCCACCAGCGCCGCGGACGCCACCGTGATCATCCCGAAGCCGATTCCCCGGATCGCAGAGATCCCCAGGGCAGCAGCGGGTTCCATGGATACGAGGAACAGCAGGGAGGGCGGGCCGAGGAACAGGCAGCCGGCGACGAGGGTCGCGCGATGGCCGAACCTGCGGAGCAGCTTGGGCATCGCGATCTGGGTGAGCACCGTGGTGAGCATGAACACCGCGGTGACCGAGCCCGCGACAGTGTCGCTCCCGCCTTCCTCCGCGATCGCCCACGGCACCACCGGGAGCAGCAGCGAGAAACCCGCGAATGCCGCCGCGGATGTCGACCATGCCGCGACGAGCCCGCGGACTCCGAACAGTTTGGGGTTGTCCGTCACTTCGGAATCGGCCACGTCACAGCAACCGGAGGACACCGGCGATGGCCGCCAGCAGTCCGAGCGCGAGGAGGATGCCCGCGAACAGCGTGTTGCGGGCCTTCCACATCGACCACGTGCCGCCGGCCAGGATTCCCGCAGCGATGAAACACAGGTAGGTCAGTACGACATCCATACCGTCAGAGCGTTCCCTTGGTGGAGGGCACGCCGGTGACGCGGGGGTCGGGTTCGACCGCTTCGCGCAGGGCCCGCGCGACAGCCTTGAACTCGGCCTCGGTGATGTGGTGCGGGTCGCGCCCGTACAGCACTCGCACGTGCAACGCGATCCGCGCGTGGAAGGCGAACGATTCGAACACGTGCTTGTTGATCACCGTCGCGTACGGCACGCCCGGGTATCCACCGATCACGGAGTGCACCAGGTAGTCGGGTTCTCCGGTGTGGACGAAGTACGGGCGCCCCGACACGTCGACCGACGCGTGGGCGAGCGTTTCGTCCATCGGGATGAACGAGTCTCCGAACCGCCGGATGCCGCGCTTGTCGCCGATGGCCTGATGGAACGCCTGGCCGAGCACGATCGCGGTGTCTTCGACCGTGTGGTGTGCGTCGATCTCGACGTCGCCCTTCGCGTGGACGGTGAGGTCGAAGCTGCCGTGCTGGCCGAGCGCGGTGAGCATGTGGTCGTAGAACGGGACACCTGTGGAGATGTCGGTGCGGCCGGTGCCGTCGAGGTTCAGTTCGACGGTGATGGACGACTCTCTGGTAGTGCGTTCGACCTTCGCGATGCGGTCGCTCATCGGGTTTCCTCGATTTCCGTAGCGGCGAGTTTTTCACTGACCCGCAGCAACTCGTCGTTCTCGTGTGCCAGGCCGATCGTGGTGCGCAGGTATCCGGGAATGCCGACGTCCCGGATCAGGACACCCTCGTCGAGGTAGCGCTGCCAGGTGGCGGCCGCGTCGGCGAAGCGTCCGAACAGGATGAAGTTGGCGTCGGACGGGATCACGTCGTAACCGAATCCGGCGAGTTCGGCGGCGACACGGTCGCGCTGCGCGGACAGTTCCGCCACCGAGCCGAGGGTTTCGTCGGCGTGCCGCAGTGCCGCGCGCGCTGCGGCTTGCGTCACCACCGACAGGTGGTAGGGCAGCCGGACGAGAAGCAGAGCCTCGATCACTGCGGGCGCGGCGGCGAGATAACCGAGGCGGCCGCCGGCGAAAGCGAACGCCTTGCTCATGGTGCGCGACACCACCACCTTCGCCGGGTACTCGTCGATCAATGCGAGAGCGCTGGGGGCACTCGAGAATTCGGCGTACGCCTCGTCGACGATCACGATGCCGGGAGCGGCGTCGAGGATCTTGCGCAGGTCGTCGAGCGGGACGCTGTGACCGGTCGGGTTGTTCGGGCTGGTGACGAACACCACGTCGGGACGGCTGTCGCGGATAGCGGCCACCGACGCGTCGACGTCGAGGGTGAAGTCGGAACGGCGGTACGTGGCGACCCACTCGGTCTGCGTGCCGTCAGCGATGATCGGGTGCATCGAGTACGACGGAACGAATCCCATCGCGCTCCGGCCCGGTCCGCCGAACGCCTGCGACAGCTGCTGCAGGATTTCGTTGGAACCGTTTGCAGCCCAGATGTTTTCGACGCCCACGGTCACGCCCGTCTGGCGGGTGAGGTACGCGGCGAGGTCGGTGCGCAGCGCCACGGCGTCGCGGTCGGGGTACCGGTGCAACTGCGTCGCGGCCTCGCGCACGGATTCGGCGACGTCGTCGACCAGTGCCTGTGTGGGCGGGTGCGGATTCTCGTTGGTGTTGAGCTGTACCGGCACCGACAGCTGGGGTGCGCCGTACGGCGACTTGCCGCGCAGGTTCTCCCGCAGCGGCAGGTCGTCGAGCGTGATGCGGGCGCCCGGGATCGACGGGCCGGTCACCGGAGTGCCTCGAATCGCAGCCGCACCGCTTCGCCGTGCGCGGGGAGATCCTCGGCGTTCGCGAGGGTGATCACGTGGCCCGCGACGTCCTTCAGCGCGGACTCGGAGTACTCGACGACGTGGATGCCGCGCAGGAACGTCTGCACGCTCAGCCCGGACTGGTGCCGTGCACAGCCCGCCGTGGGCAGCACGTGGTTCGAGCCGGCGCAGTAGTCACCGAGCGAAACCGGTGCCCACGGGCCCACGAAGATTGCTCCGGCCGCGCGCACCCTGGCTGCAACCTCGGACGCGTTCTCCGTCTGGATCTCGAGGTGCTCGGCGGCGTAGGCGTTGACCACTGCCAGGCCCTGGCCGATGTCGTCGACCAGCACGATGCCGGATTGGCTACCGGACAGCGCGGTGGTGACCCGCTCCCGGTGCTTGGTCAGTTCGAGTTGTGCGGCGAGCGCGGTGTCGACCGCGTCGGCGAGGTCGGGACTCGTCGTCACCAGGACGGAGGCCGCCATCACGTCGTGCTCGGCCTGGCTGACGAGGTCGGCAGCGACATGCACCGGGTCGGCCGTGTGGTCGGCGAGGATCGCGATCTCGGTGGGTCCGGCCTCGGCGTCGATACCGACCACCGACCGGCACAGCCGCTTGGCGGCGGTGACGTAGATGTTTCCGGGGCCGGTGATCATGTCGACCGGGGCGAGTTCGCCGCCGTCGGTGTCGGTTCCGCCGTAGGACAGCAGCGCGACGCCCTGCGCGCCTCCGACCGCCCACACCTCGTCGACACCGAGCAGTGCGGCTGCGGCGAGGATCGTCGGGTGCGGGAGACCACCGAAGTTCTTCTGCGGCGGCGACACGATGACGAGGGACTGCACCTCGGCGGCTTGCGCGGGCACGACGTTCATCACGACCGACGACGGGTAGACGGCGTTGCCGCCCGGTACGTACAGACCGACACGATCGACGGGAACCCAGCGTTCGGTGACGGTGCCGCCGGGGACCACTTCGGTGACCGTGTCGGTACGGCGCTGCTCCGCGTGGACCTTGCGGGTCCGTTCGATGGCTACCTCGAGCGCCGCGCGCACGGCGGGGTCGAGTTCGGCGTGGTGCGGATCGGATCGAACAGCGCGTGACGCGCCGGTCCGACAAGCGCGCCGAAGGTCACCGGCGTGTAGGGCGGGCGGAAGGGCGTCGTGCCGATCGCCGGCAGCGGCCGGTTGAGGCCGTCCGCGACGATGCCGAGCGCGTTCATGTTCGACGTCTTGCCCTGGTCCGTCGCCATGCCCGTCGTGGTGTAGCGCTTCACATGCTCGATCGACTCGAACCCCTCGCTCATCGCGAGCTTCAGGTCCTTGGCGGTGACGTCGTTCTGGAAGTCGACGAAGGCGCGAAGCTTGGTCGGGTCGCCGTCCGTCGGCAGGGCCCGCACGGGCATGAAGCCGCACAGCGTCTCACTCGCGGCGAAGGTCTTGCTCGCGGCCGATCCCGCGGCCTCCGCTCCGGCCGCGAAGCCGCTTTCGAGGCAGGCTGAGAGCTCGTAGAGGCCCTTCGCCGCGCCAGCCGACCGTTCGGCCTGCGCCGACGTTCCCGGCAGGAACGCGTCGAGCGCCGCGTCATAGACGAGCTTGCCGCGGGACTGCGAGAACAGGTGCACGGAGGGCGTCCAGCCGCCCGACATGCCCACGCAATCGCACGCCAGCACCCGCCGCGCTCCGACCTGGCCCTGCGTCACCGGAGCGACGATCAGGCCGCGGACGCGGGCGCGTCCCCGCGTGCCGATCACGGTATGGCCGGTCAGAACCTCCACGCCGGCCGCGCTGAGGCGCGCAAGCTCCGGCCCGCAGGCCCCTTCCTCCCGAAGATCGACCAGCGTGACGTCGAGACCCGCCGCTCTGGCGTCCTCAGCTGCCAGATAGGCGGAGGCGCCGCTGGTCGCGAAGACGATCTTCCGCCCCGGCGCGACGCCATAGCGGTTGATGAAGACGCGAACGCTCTCGGCGAGCATCACTCCGGGCCTGTCATTGTCGGCGAAGACCAGCGGACGCTCGTGGCTTCCCGTGGCGATCACCACCTCGCCGGCCCGCACCTGCCACAGCCGCTCCCGCGGAGCGTTTCGCGGCGCGTCGGAGCGGTGGTCGCTGACGCGCTCGGCCATGGCGAGATGGTTGTGGTTGTAGTAGCCGAACACGGTGGTGCGCGGCAGGAGGATGACGTTCTCCCGCGCGTCGAGGTCGGCGAGCGTCTCTGCAAGCCATTCCTGCGCCAGTTCGCCGTCGATCGTCGCGCGGGTCTCGTGCAGCAGCGAGCCCCCCGGCTCCGCCTGCTCGTCGGCGAGGATCACGCGCTTGCCGCTTTCCGCCGCGGCGAGCGCCGCCGCGAGGCCTGACGGGCCTGCGCCGACGATCAGCACGTCGCAATGCGTGTGACGGTTGGCGTAGCGATCCGGGTCCGGCTGCTGGGGCGCGACGCCGAGGCCGGCGGCCGCGCGGATCACCGGCTCGTAGACGCGGTCCCAGAACGCCCGCGGCCACATGAAGGTCTTGTAGTAGAAGCCCGCGACGAAGACCGGCGAAAGGAGATCGTTCATTGCGCCGACGTCGAAGGCGAGCGAAGGCCAGCGGTTCTGCGAGACGGCGGTCAGGCCATCATAGATTTCCTGGATGGTCGCGCGCACGTTCGGCGTCTTGCGCGCGCCGTCGCGATGGATGCCGACGAGCGCATTCGGCTCCTCCGCACCGGCCGAGAGGAAGCCGCGCGGGCGGTGATATTTGAACGAGCGCCCGACCAGATGAACGCCGTTCGCCAGAAGCGCGGAGGCGAGCGTGTCGCCCTCGATGCCCTGCATCGCCTTGCCGTCGAAGGTGAAACCGGCGCTGCGCGCGGGCGTCAGGCGTCCGGCCCCTGCGATGCGATAATC
>JAEZDV010000115.1 GCA_023417985.1 Actinomycetes bacterium
GACCCAACGGGTCCGGAAAATCCAACGTCGTCGACGCGCTGACCTGGGTCATGGGCGAGCAGGGCGCCAAGGCGCTCCGCGGCGGCAAGATGCAGGACGTCATCTTCGCGGGCACCGCGGGCAGGCCTCCTCTCGGCCGCGCCGAAGTGACCCTCACGATCGACAACAGCGACGGCGCGCTCCCCATCGAGTATTCCGAGGTCTCCATCACCCGCCGCATGTTCCGCGACGGAGCCGGCGAATACGAGATCAACGGCAGTTCGTGCCGGCTCATGGACGTGCAGGAACTGCTCTCGGACTCCGGCATCGGACGCGAGATGCACGTCATCGTCGGGCAGGGCCGACTCGCCGCCATCCTCGAGTCGCGGCCCGAGGACCGCCGGGCCTTCATCGAAGAGGCGGCCGGTGTGCTCAAACACCGTCGCCGCAAGGAGAAGGCGGTCCGCAAGCTCGACTCGATGCAGGCGAACCTCGCCCGGCTGACCGACCTCACGGCGGAACTGCGTCGCCAGCTCAAGCCGCTGGGGAGGCAGGCCGAGGTCGCCCGGCGTGCCCAGACGATCCAGGCCGACCTGCGCGACGCGCGGCTGAGGCTCGCGGCCGACGACCTCGTCACCCGGCGCGCGGAACTCGCCGGTCAGGACGAGCAGGAACGCACCATCCGGGAGCGCCTCGACCACATTCTGTCGGCGCTCGACGACGCGAACATCGAACTGGCCCACCATGAGCAGTCGCTCGCTCAGCTCACCCCGGGTGCGGAGGCCGCCTCACAGGCGTGGTTCCGGCTGTCCGCGCTGGCCGAGCGGGTGTCGGCGACCGTGCGGGTCGCGCAGGAGCGAGCCCGCCACCTGCACAGCGAACCGGAGGACCGCTCCGGGCAGGACCCGGACGAGATGGAAGCCCGCGCCGACCGCATCGCGGCCGAGGAGGCCGAACTCGTCGAAGCCGTCGAGATCGCGCACGGAACCCTCGAGGCCGCCCGGGAACAACTCGCCGCGCAGGAGGAACTCGCGGTCGCAGCCGAACGCGCGCACATGGCGGCGGTGCGGGCGATCGCCGACCGTCGCGAAGGGCTCGCTCGCCTCGCGGGGCAGGTCGACACCTTCCGCACACGCGCCGATTCCATCGATTCGGAGATCGCGCGGTTGACTGTCGCGATCGAGGAAGCGCGACTGCGTGGCGTCGAAGCGCAGGCGGAATTCGAAACCGCGCAGGGTCGCATCGACGATCTCGACGCCGGGGAGATCGACGCCGACGCGCAACACGAGCGGGCGGTTGCGGCGCAGCGACTTGCCGACGAGCGGGTCACCGAACTGCAGCAGGCCGAACGTGCGGCCGGCAAGGAAGTCGCCTCGCTCGAAGCCCGTATCGACGCGCTGTCGATGGGCCTCGAACGCAAGGACGGCGCAGCCTGGCTGCTGGACAACGATCCGGCGGGAGCACTGCTCGGGCCGCTCGCCGAGAGACTCCGGATATCGCCCGGTTACGAGGCGACGGTCGCGGCTGCGCTCGGGCCGGCCACCGATGCGCTCGCAGTGGCGTCGGTGCGGTCGGCGAACGATGCGGTCGCCGCGCTTGCGGCAGCCGACCAGGGCCGGGTCGCGTTCGTCGCGGAGCAGGCTGCCGGCCCCGGCGACGCGGGCGATGCCCCCGGCGGTGCGCGCTGGGTGCGAGACGTCGTGGAATGCCCTTCCGATCTGCGGGGTGCGCTCGACGCGTTGCTCGCCCGGACTGTCGTCGTCGACGATCTGACTGCCGCGGCGGAGGTGTGCGCCCAGCGTCCCGACCTGCGTGCGGTGACCCGTAGCGGAGATCTCGCCGGATCCGGGTGGGTGATCGGCGGTTCGGATCGTGCCCCGAGCACCCTCGAGATCCAGGCGGCCATCGACACCTCCCGCGCGGCGCTCGACCGGGCGGTGCGCCGGTCCGAAGAACTTTCTGCAGCGCTCGCCGGGGCGCTCACCGAACAGAAGGATCGCGCCGAACACGTCGAGCAGACCCTTGCCGCCCTCAACGAATCCGACGCCGCCATGACGGCGGTGTACGAGCAGCTCGGACGGCTCGGGCAGGTCGCGCGCGCCGCGGACGCCGAATCGGAGCGGCTCGCCGCGCAGCGCGCTGCGGCGGAGAAGGAACGTGACACCGCCCGCGAGAAGCTCGTCGAACTCGAAGAACGCCTCCGGCTCGCCGAGGACGAGCAGTCCGGCTCGGGCGACGGCGGCACCGACTCGACGGCCGCCGAGCGAGAGATGACGGCTGCGGCCCTGGCGGAGGTGCGCGCGGTGGAGGTCGAGGCCCGGCTCGCCGCCCGCACCGCCGAGGAACGCGCGGAATCGCTTCGGGGCAAGGCGGATTCTCTGCGGCGCGCAGCCCAGGCCGAACGCGAGGCCCGTGCCCGGGCAGAGCGTGCCCGCCGAAGCCGACGGCAGGCGGCGGCGGTCGCGGCGGCGGTCGCGGACGCCGGTAGCCGGGTCTCGGCGTATCTCGAGACGGTCGTCGCGGAGGCACTCGCGCACCGGGAAGAACTCACCCGCCTGCGTACCGAGTGCACCGAGAAGCTCGAGCACGCACGCTCGCTCGTCCGGGAACTCACCACGCAGCGCGACCAGCTCACCGACTCCGTGCATCGCGACGAGGTCGCCCGCGCCCAGGCGGCGCTCCGCATCGAACAGCTCGAGCAGACGATCCTCGAGCAGTACGGCATCGCGCTCGACGACCTGGTCGCGGAGTACGGGCCGGACGTTCCGCTTCCCCCGAGTGACGTCGAGGTCGCCGAGTACGAGCAGGCTCGCGAACGAGGCGAGCAGGTGGTCGCGCCGCAACCCATGCCGTACGACCGGGCCACCCAGGAACGTCGCGCCAAACGCGCCGAGAAGGATCTCAACACGCTGGGCAAGGTCAATCCGCTGGCACTGGAAGAGTTCGCGGCCCTCGAAGAGCGGTACAACTTCCTCGCCACCCAGCTCGAAGACGTGAAGAACGCCCGCAAGGACCTGCTGGCCGTCGTCGAAGAGGTGGACGCGAGAATCCTCCAGATCTTCACCGAGGCGTATGTCGACGTCGAGCGCGAGTTCGAGCAGGTGTTCGCGAAACTGTTCCCGGGCGGCGAAGGCAGGCTGGTGCTCACCGAGCCCGGCAACATGCTCACCACAGGCATCGAGGTCGAGGCCCGGCCGCCGGGAAAGAAGGTCAAGCGACTGTCGCTGCTGTCCGGTGGCGAGAAGTCGCTGACGGCGGTGGCGATGCTCGTCGCGATCTTCCGGGCGCGGCCGTCCCCGTTCTACGTCATGGACGAGGTCGAAGCGGCCCTCGACGACACCAATCTGCGTCGGCTCATCGGTCTTTTCGAGCAGTTGCGGGAGAAATCCCAGCTGATCGTGATCACCCACCAGAAGCCGACGATGGAAGTCGCCGACGCCCTCTACGGCGTCAGCATGCGCGGCGACGGCATCACCCGCGTCATCTCGCAGCGGCTGCGTGGCCAGAACGTCCCGACATCCGTCCCCGAACCGGAGGAGGAGGCGCAAGCCTGACAGTATGGGGGCGTGAGTACCGGAGCTTGGATAATCATCGCGGCCGCACTGGCGGTTGTACTCGTTGCGCTCGTCGTCGGCTTGACGCTGTACCGGCGTCGGCAGGTGTCGCTGCAGGTGAAGGACACGCCTGCGCTCGACACGGCCGAAGCGAAGGACCGCTCGGGCGGTTACAAGGCGCAGACCGGGTTCAGCTTCACCCAGGGACCGAGTGCCACGGCGCCGCCGCAACCCGTCGAGCGGCCTGAGCCGAAGAAGAAGGAACCGGCGCCGCGCACGGTGCCGCTGCCGGAGGAGGTGACGGAGGCCCCGGCCGCGCCGCCGAAGCCGGCTCCCGAATCGCCGAAGCCGGCTCCCGAATCGCCGAAACCGGCTCCAGCGCCTGAGGCTGCTCCCACCGCTGAGCCCGCTACCGAGACCGCACCGGCACCGGAGACCGCCCCCGCAGCCGAGCCTGCTACGGAGACCGCGCCCGCACCCGAGGTGGCTCCCGCCCCCGAAGCGGAGCCTGCAGAGGCCCAGCCCGAGACCGTCGAGCCCGAGACGGTCGAGCCCGAGACGGTCGAACCCGAGACGGTCGAACCCGTCGAGCCGGTCGTGGTGACCCAGCCGTCCACCGGCACGACCGTCGAGCCCGAAGCGGCACCGGCACCGGAAGTGCCCGCCCTCGACGAGATCGAACCCACCGCCGGCCGGCTCGTCCGGCTGCGCGGTCGCCTGGCCCGCTCGCAGTCCGCCGTCGGCAAGAGCCTGCTCGGTCTGCTCGGCGGCGGCGACCTCGACGCGGACTCCGGGGAGGAGATCGAGGACACGCTGCTCGTCGCCGACCTCGGTGCTGCCACCCCGCCCAAGATCGTCGACCGT
>JAEZDV010000248.1 GCA_023417985.1 Actinomycetes bacterium
CGTGATCGGCGTCCTCGTCGTCGTCCTGCCCGTCGGCGGAGCCTCCGAGACCGAGAACATCGACGCTGCGGACCGCGTAACCGTCGATCGCGGCCTGGTCGAAACCCGGCAGTGGACGCTCGGTGACCACTTCCTCGGCGCACAGCAAACCCTGCGCTTCGGAAATGGCTACCCGGACCGGCCGGGGTGCGACTGCTGCCGCCGTGACCCTCGCCTGCTGATCCTCAACCGACCGCATACCGCTTCTCGACCTCCAGCCAGGTGCCGCCTGTCACTGTTCCAGGCGCTCGATCAGCCACTCGCGCAGCGAGGGACCGTACTCGTCCGTGTTCAACGCAGAGTCAACCGCAGCGCGAAGGTACCCGCCGGGATTTCCGAGGTCGTGTCGGGTGCCGCGATGCACCACCACGTGCACAGGGTGACCCTCTTCGATCAACAGCGCGATAGCGTCGGTGAGCTGGAGTTCTCCGCCCGCGCCCGGCTCGATGCGGCGCAGTGCGTCGAAGATCGCCCGGTCGAGCAGGTAACGGCCGGCGGCGGCGAAGGTGGAGGGAGCGTCTGCGACGTCCGGCTTCTCGACCATGCCGAGAACCTTGAGCACATCGGGGTTGACGGCGTCCGGAACGATCTCGACGTCGAACACGCCGTACGCGCTCACCTGCTCCTTGGGCACGTCGATCGCGCAGAGGACGGATCCGCCACGCTTGGCGCGCACCCGCTGCATGATCTCGAGGACCCCGACAGGGAGCACGAGGTCGTCGGGAAGCAGCACGGCGATGGCTTCCTCGTCGTCGTCGAGCGCAGCCTCCGCACACGCGACCGCATGCCCCAGGCCGAGCGGCTTCTCCTGGATGACCGACTCGACTTCGAGCAATCCCTGCGCCTTGCGGACCTTGGCGAGGAGTTCGTACTTGCCCTTTTCTTCGAGCTTCGACTCGAGAACGAGGTCTTCGACGAAATGCGCGACGACACCGTCCTTACCGGGGGCGGTAACGATCAGCAGTCGCTCCGCACCCGAATCGGCCGCTTCGCCCGCGACGAGTTCGATGCCCGGGGTGTCGACCACCGGGAGAAGCTCCTTGGGGACCGTCTTCGTCGCGGGGAGGAACCGTGTACCCATGCCCGCCGCCGGGACAACCGCGGTCTTGAAGCGCCATGCCGCGCCGTCCGTTTTGTTCGTCATAGACTCCCACCCTAACTTCGACCCACCGATCGGTGGCCCCGTGATCTTAAGGCGACCCGCATGGCCCCTACTTCCAAAGCACTCTGGCGTACCCGGATCCTTACCGCTCGACGCGGCCTGGGGCGCGATCTTCGACACGTCGAGGACGAAGCCCTTGCTCGGACCGCCGCCTCGCTGACTCCTGCGGGGTCGACGGTGTGCGCCTACGTCCCCGTGGGTTCGGAGCCCGGCTCGACGGCTCTTCTCGACGCGCTCGTCGCGGCCGGCAGCACTGTCCTCGTGCCGATCACGCGCGAGGGGTCCGCGCTGTCCTGGGCGCGATACACCGGCGAATCCTCGCTGGTCACAGCAGGATTCGGGCTCAGGGAACCGGTGGGCGGGATCCTCCCTCCGGAGACTGTCGGCCGGGCACACACGGTGCTCGTGCCCGCGCTCGCGGTGGATCGTCGCGGTGTGCGGCTGGGCCGGGGCGCCGGCTTCTACGACCGCACCCTTCACCTGGCCTCGCCGGACGCACGGATCATCGCGGTCGTGCGGGACGACGAGCTGGTCACCGAGTTGCCCGAGGATCCTCACGACATCCGGATGGGGTGGGCACTGACGCCCGGAAAGGGGCTGGTCCGCCTCGGAACGGCGAACCGTGCGGAACAACACACCCGCTAGCGTTGTTGGCACTGTCGGCGGTAGAGTGCCAAAGCTGCGGGATGACGAATACCGCGGTACGACGAACTGGCGGAGGATCAACCGGTGCCCACCTATTCATATGCCTGCACGGCGTGCGACAACAAATTCGACATCGTGCAGTCGTTCAGCGACGCTTCCCTGACCGAGTGCCCTGAGTGCAGCGGCAAGCTGCGCAAGCTCTTCAACTCGGTCGGCATCGTCTTCAAGGGCAGCGGCTTCTACCGCACCGACTCCCGGAGCGGCAGCACCGCGAGCGAGACCGCGAAGACCGAATCCAAGTCGAGCAGCTCCGACACCTCCGGGTCCTCGACGACCAACTCGTCCTCGAGCACCTCGTCGTCGAGCACGTCCTCGGCCCCCGCTGCCGCAGCGAGCTGACCGGACTTCTCCACAGACGGCTTGCGGATCCCCAAGCCGACGACGACGACGTTCCGCGAGACCGGCGGGCATGATCCGAACGCATAGCGTCGGTTCATGCCCGTCGGTCCGTTTTCGTTTCCGCCCAGGTCCGCCCCCTCCGGGCGCGCTCGTGCGCCCGGGTTCGGTTCGTTGCAGCCGACCCTCCCCGACCGGATCGCCGAGCGACTGCGCCCCGGGTGGGCACGCGCAGGCACCGCGCGACGCATGGGCGCGGCGCTTCTCACAGTTCTCGCGACAGTCCTTGCACTGCGCGGCAACCCGGACACCGAGCGTGTGCCCGTCGTCGTTGCTGCGCGGGATCTGAGTCCGGGCCGCGTTCTCGCCGCAGACGACCTCACCGTCACCGACCGCGACGCCTCGAGCCTCGTGGCAGGATCCCTCACCGACCCCGCGGACGCTGTGGGTCATACGCTCGCCGGCCCGGTCCCCGGCGGTGAAACCCTGGTGGACGCACGGTTGGTCGGTCCACGCCTCGCGTCGGCGGCGACCGGCGATCAGGACGCCCGGGTGGTGCCGATCCGGCTCGCGGACGCCGGGGTAGGCGAATTGCTGCGGGAAGGCGATCTCGTCGACGTCGTGACGGTCGCCGCCGGAACGGACGTCAGCATCCCCGACGCACACGTCCTGGCGCGTGGCGCGATCGTCGTACTCGCGCAACGTGCGGATTCCGCCCGTGACCGGCACGAGCGGGTGATCCTGGTCGCCCTCGAACCCGACCAAGCCACTGCCGTTGCAGCGGCCTCCCTCGTGAGTGCGCTGACGGTGACGCTGCACTGAGGGTGGCGACCGACGCCCGCGGCGAAGTACGCGGTTACGCCGTACCGAACGCCCGGTCCGGGTTTATCGTCGTGCTGTGGATGTGATCCACAGCACGTGCCCACGCTCGTTGCCGGACCCCCGCACGAAGGAGAGCACCATGCTCAAAGGCTTCAAGGACTTCCTCCTCCGAGGAAACGTCCTCGATCTTGCGGTCGCGGTGGTCATCGGAGCCGCATTCACCGCGATCGTCACCGCATTCACCACGTATGTCATCGAGCCTCTGATCGCCGCGCTCGGCGGCGACAACGAGCTGGGCTGGGGCTTCCAGATCGTCAGCGACAATCCGGCAACGTTCATCAACGTGGGTGCGGTGATCACGGCCGCGATCAACTTCATCATCATCGCCGCCGTCGTGTACTTCGTACTGATCCTCCCCGCCAACGCGGCGAAGAAGAGGTTCGCCACCGAAGAGTCGGACAAGAAGGCGAGTGCCGAAGATCTGCTCATCCAGATCCGCGACATCCTCGAGGCGCAAGCCGGCCGACCGGGGCAGGGCGGCGTGCACACCCGGTCCACCCCTGATCGCCCATAGCTCTCGGGCACGAAAAAAAGCTGGGCCCACTCGGATTTCGAGTGGGCCCAGCTTTGTGGTGCGATTCGGCAGTTGCCGGACGTCTACTTAGACGGTCCAGACCTCACCGTAGGTGGTGACGCTGTCGCCGTTCGCGGTGATCGCGCGGACGAACGGACGGACCTGGACAGCGCCGAGGACGCCGGAGGCCGTGCCGTGGACGTTGGCGAACTGAACCGACTTGAAATCACCGTCGAACTCGCCCTCGGCGACGACGAGCTCCTCGATGCCCGGAGCCGGGGTCAGCTCGAGCTCGGCGTACGCCTGCGGGAGGATGTCGGTGACCGTAGCGGACGCATCGGGGAGTTCGACCTCGAGGCCGGGGGTGGAGTAGGTGACGCCGATGGCACCGTCGATGCTGCCGGCCCACGCGAACTGGTAACCGAACTGGAAGGTGGTGCCCTCCGCGTCGGCTGCACCCTCACCGAGGATGTTGGCGGTGCCGCGACCGTTGTGGAAGAACTCGCGGTTGAACGGGCTGCCGCCGAGGGCCGGGGTGCCCTGGATGAAGGTGTCTTCCTGCGTCACAACGACCTCGAGGCCGTCGGAGACGATGCGGTTCTGGTCGTTGACCTCGGCCGAGGCGGCACCCGAGGCACCGAGGACCAGACCGAGAACGGCGGCACCGGCCACAGTGGCGTTACGGGCGGCCTTGAAGCCACGCGACTTGATTCCCATGATTACTCCGTTTTTGGTGGTGGTTACTACTTGCGGGATGGGCAGTGCAGGACTCAGAGGGTCCAGACCTGGCCGTAGGTCGTGACGTTGTCGCCGTTGGCCGTGATGGCGCGCACGAAGGGACGAACCGAAACCGGGCCGATGACGCCGGTGGCAGCACCGTGGACGTTGGCGATCTGAACTTCCTTGAAGTCGCCGTCGAACTCGCCTTCGGCGACCACAACTTCTTCGATTCCAGGCGCCTGCGACAACTCGATACTGGCGGTGGCCTGCGGAAGAATGCTTCCGATAGTGCCGGTCGCGGTCTCGGTCTGCCTCATGGCAGGAATCTCGTTGCCGTCCGCGTCGAGGATGGGGTCACCATTCTCGTCGCGAAGAGAAATGGGATTCCCGTCTGCGTCCTTGACTTCCTCGTACTTGGTCGTCAGCTTGGCCGAGAGACTGGGGCTCGACCAGCCGAACCCGATCGCACCATCGACCGACGCGGACCATGCGACCTGGTAGCCGAACTGGAAGGTCGTGCCCTCGACGTCCGCGGCGTCGGGGCCGACGATGTTGGCGAGGCCACGGCCGTTGTGGAACCACTCACGGCTCATGGGGCTGCCACCGATCGGGGGAACGCCCTCGATGAAGGTGTCCTCCTGCGTGACGATGACTTCGTTGCCGTCGGAGACGATCCGGTTCTGATCGTTGACCTCTGCGCTCGCGGCGCCGGTCGATCCGAGAACCAGACCTGCCACGGCGGCCGCCGCCACCGTGGCGTTGCGGGCGGCTCTGAAACCGCGTCGCGTCTGAATCTTCATGAATGCCTCATCCGTTCTCTGCGTGCCGGGTGGCGCACCCGCGTCCGGCACTGCTTGGGTCGCCCTCGTCGCCCGCGAAGGCGTTCTCAACAGCGAGCACACCGCCGGAGCCCGGCCGGTGTGCTCGTTGAAAGATCGTCCACACGGTTTTGCGTTACCGATTCGAGATCGAGGAGTCGATGTGTGAGACCTCTCCGCGATCTGATCGAACCTGAGAGGGAGATTAGACCGTGACCTTTGCCGGGGCAACGGCCAGAAAGTTACGGACGAAGTACGGCCGACGATGTGCGTTCGTCGCGTGGCGGGTCCGGCTGTATCGGAGACCACACGGCCCGGATGCGACATGTCACCCGCCGCCGCGCAAGGTCCGAATCGCGACGTCTGGGCGTTTGTCCAGGTGACAGAGGGCATTCCCCACCCGGAGGGCGAAGAAACCTTCCGAGATTGTGTCCGCGGGCACATGATCTTCGTCCTCGCGAAGCTGGCCGCGGACTGAACGGGATGTTTCGAGAACGTTTCCTTACGGCCGATAACGGCTTTGTCTCAGGCGTAGGTAAGGCTCACCAAAGTGTTGTAGATCACACTCCTCCGTGGTGTGGGGGCACTTGCCGAAGCAGCCATTCGTCGGAATCCCCCCTGCCTTCACCCCCCGCGGCCCGTTCGTCCCGGGTGGTCTCGGGAAGCACGTCACCGACGATGCGCGCAAGCCGCGCCCGATCGATCCGGGCGCGGCTCGGGGACGGTGACGCGGGCTGTTCAGCCGCGTTGTCGGCGGAAGTTCCGCTCGACTCGTCGTCGGAAATTGTCCTACTCCTCCACTCGCGAGAACTCTTGGATCACGTGGGCCGCCAACGGCAACAATGTCGCCATGCCGTCGCGAATCGCCGCGCGCGACGACGCCAGGTTGGCGACGAGAGTCGACCCGGACACACCCACAAGGCCGCGCGACAAACCGGCTACCACGTTGCCGGAGGCGAGACCTGAGGCACGCAGCGCCTCCGTGATGCCGCGGATCTCGTGATCGAGGACATCCGCCGTCGCATCCGGTGTCACGTCGCGCGGCATGACGCCGGTTCCACCGACCGAGATGACAAGGTCCACCCCACCGATGACCGCGGTGTTGAGTGCGTTGCGGATCTCCACCTCGTCGGCAGCGACCGAGACCACTCCGTCCACGGCGTACCCGGCTTCCACCAGTAACTCCGTGACGAGCGGACCGGCCGCGTCGGGGCTGTCCCCGTGGGAGACCCGGTCGTCGACGATGACGACAAGCGCGCGGCCGATTCTCAGGTCTTCCATTTCCATGACGTCCACGGTAGTTCGCGGCTGCTGCAGACGCGCCGGATGAGCGGAATTGTGAGCTATGTCCATTTTCGGCTCCTCGCCGCTCTACCCCGACGTCGTTTCGACGTCGACGGTCTTCTGGTTTCCGTTCGCATCCTGATAGGTGATCTTCACCGTTTCGCCGGGTGCGCGCGAACGGATCGCCGCGATCAGGGCGTCACCGTCGGTGATGACCCGATCGTCGACCTTGACGATGAGTGCGCCGCTGGGAATTCCCGCACGGTCGGCGGGACCACCGGCCACGACCTCGGCGACACGAGCGCCGTCCTCGTTGTTCTGCGACGGCACCTGGACGCCGATGACGGCGTGCTGAGCCTTCCCCGTATCGATCAGCTCGTCGGCGATGCGCCGGGCCTGGTTGACGGGAATCGCAAATCCCAGGCCGATCGATCCCGATTGGGACCCGGCTGTGGCGATCGCGGTGTTGATCCCGACGAGTCGCCCGTCCATGTCGACGAGCGCACCGCCCGAGTTCCCGGGGTTGATCGCGGCATCGGTCTGAATCGCGTCGATCACCGAACTCTGATTCCCGGTCTGACCGCTGGTCGACACCGGGCGCTGGAGCGCAGAGACGATGCCGGAGGTCACCGTGCTCTCCAGGCCGAGCGGTGACCCGACCGCGACGACTTCCTGCCCTACCTGGATGTTGTCGGAATTGCCGAGCTCGATCGGGGTGAGGTCCTTGCGTCCCTCGGCACGGATCACGGCGATATCGGAGACGGCATCCGTCCCTTCGATGCTGGCAGGAGTCGAAGTGCCGTCGGAGAAGTACACCTTCAACTGCGCTCCGCTCCCCGCGCCCTCGACCACGTGGTTGTTGGTGAGGATCAGCCCGTCCGACGACAGAACGACGCCCGAACCTTCCCCACTGCCGGTGCGGCCGAGCACCTCGATGCGCACAACGCTCGGCACCACTTTCTGTGCGACCGCCTGGACGCTTCCTTCGGGCGCCTGCGCCACGGGCGCGTTGTCGTTCACGGGGGCATCCAGAGAATTCACCACCGGGGCATTTCCACCGGAATCCTTGACCGACCACGCACCGACTGCCCCACCGATACCCCCGCTGACCAGGGCGAGCGCGATCGCGCCGACCGCCAATGCCGACCGTCCGGGCATGCGTCCGGGAGTCCGGGTCTGCTGCGGGGCCGTGCCCTGCGGGTAACCTCCGGCCGGCTCGCCCGGACCGTAAGATCCCGGAATCCGGCCGGGGCCGCTCACCGGCTGCGTCGGTCCGTACGGGCCGGGCGGCTGCCCTTGCCCGTAGGGATGGGATTGCGACTGCCCGTAGGGATGGGCTTGCGGCGAGCCTGCACCGCGGGTCGGGTCATCGTTCATGTCATCGCCTTCGTCCGATATCCAGCACGAGGAAGAGCGTCCGGCGGCACAAGGCGGGTTGGCACCTCGTCGTCCGCTACTCAAGAATGGACCGCGCGTCTGAGAATCGGCTTAAGATTCGCCCCCGAGGATCCTGTAGGTCCGATGTGTCCGCCTGGCCCGCTACGTGCGGTCCGCGACGGTGTCGTCGCCGAGGTCAGGGGTCCCCGGGAGCACGATGCGGATCAGCGCGCCGCCGCGCTCGGATCGATCGACGGCGATCGTGCCACCGTGTTTCATGACGATCTGCCGGACGATCGCCAGACCCAGCCCGGAGCCGGGCATCGACCGGGCGCTGGTCGCGCGGTAGAACCGCTCGAAGACGAGTTCGCGCTCCTCCTCCGGGATGCCCGGGCCCGCGTCGTCGACGGTGATCTCCATCAGGCCGGGACCGATCTGCCGCATACGGACGAACACCTCCGCGCCGGCGGGACTCCATTTGGCCGCGTTGTCGAGGACGTTGACCATGGCCCGGGTCAGCGCCGCGTGGTCGCTGAAGACGTACCAGGGTTCGGTGGTCGCGGTGAACTCGACATCGGTCCGCCGGCGTCGTGCCCGCTCGAGACTGCGGTCGACGACCTCCGCGATGTCGACAGCTTCGAACACCGCCTCGGGCGCATCCTCGCGGGCAAGGTCCACGAGGTCGCCGACCAGCGTGGACAGTTCTTCGATTTGCCCGACAACATCCTCGCGAAGCTCGGCCATGTCCTCGGCGGGCAGGCTGGGTGCCCCGGGTCTGCTGGCCGCGATGAGCAATTCCATGTTGGTGCGCAGCGAGGTCAGCGGGGTTTTGAGTTCGTGGCCGGCGTCCGCGACGAGTCGGCTCTGCCGTTCCCGCGACTCGGCGAGGGCCCGCAGCATCATGTTGAAGCTCTCGGTGAGTCTGGCCAGCTCGTCGTGGCCGCTCACCCGGATCGGCCGCAGGTCGTCGGTGCGGGCGACCCCCTCGGCCGCGGCCCTCAGCCCC